>CALEMP010000252.1 GCA_937910685.1 uncultured bacterium | reverse complement strand
GGACCGCAAATGATACGTCAAAACGAGATAGAGTAGGGGGAAAACTGGCTGATAGAATGCCTCGATCTCCGCCACTGTAGGATCGTCCGGTGAAGTCCTTGCCTTGATGCCCGTGTAGGCTGCAATGATCTGAGCAGCGATCATGCCCTTGAGAAGCATCGCCAGTTGGCCTTCAATCTGACTGAGGATGCCGGGCAGGAACTTGATCCCGACAAACTGCTCAAGCAGGCCACGTGACTGCTGCTGAACATCGTCCGCGATCAACATGATCGTGGGCGTCTTGGTCAGAATGTTGGACATGTCCGTGGTCAGACCGTGTCGTACCCTCACAAAAGGAGGACGGTCTTCAAGCACCGTGATACCAGCCTGTGCGACCTGGTTCTGTTTGACCGCATCCAGGATGCGTCCCAACTGACTTACACCAACCAGGTTACGACCCGTCCACGGAGTAGCCACATCCACGTTGGGGGACACGACCGACCCAGCAAGCATTGCTGCGAGCATTGGACCGTCGATCAGGTGCTCACGGGTGACGTTGAGGTGGTCAGTCAACTGCATCACAGCGATGTCGGGATAGACCACCCGCATACGCTGATTCCGCAACGTCTTCGCCAGAGTCTTCGCTTCCTCCGGGCCACTCCCGGCGGACATACCGATGATGCTGGTACGCTCACCGCGATAACGGATGCTGCTCTGCATGTCGTTGGACTTGGCCAACAGCTGGAAAAGCTGCGTACTGTCACCCTTGAGGGGGACGATCATATCCGGCTTGACGTGACCAGGTAGGACACCTTCCAATTCTTCGATGGCATCCTTGTAGGTAGCCAGTGAGGCAAAGGGTGACCCCTCTGCACGCTCCACCTGCTTGACGCCCACCAGGACCGCACCATTGATCATCGCCAGGTAAGAGGCGAGGGTCGCAGGATTGTCCGGGTGAATCGAGCCAAATGCCTTCTCTACCGCTGAGAGCTTGGTGTAGAAACTCGTGCTGAAGCTCTGCTTCGTGTAGTCGTAGCTCACGTAGTAGAGGTCACCAATCGAAGGCTCGTTTCCTCCCCGTCCGAAGGTCTCCAGGATCGCGGTGTCCCCAACCCCCACGTTGGTGGTGTTGGCTACCTTCAGCTCCACACCGTTGATGGCGTTGTGAGGGATGTTCGCGTTTGCAGTGAACGTCTTGCTCACGTTGATGCGAATGGTCTCCCCGGTGGGATAGTTCAACCACGGTCCCAGGGGGGCATCGTGGAAGCCTCGTGGGAGGATCGTGAAGGTCAGACCCGTCACTGCATCCCGATAGGTCTGACCTACAATGCCATCCTGACCTGTAGCGTTGAGCATCGAGGTGTTGGCCGAGCCAGAACCTGCCGTCTTGTTGGATTTGACGAAGTACCCATCCAGTGCAGCCTCACCCGTCTGACCCTGACCCGTGGTTGCCAGCAGACCCGTATTGATGGCCAACCAGCTTGCCGTGGTGGGATCAAGGACTGCAACAGCGGACCCCGCTCCAAATTCTGCCACCGTGTTGGGGGCGCTTTGCAAGTAAAGGTACTCACTGTTCGCCTGGTCCTTGATGACCGCTGCGATACCCAACCCTGCGAAGTGGTTGGCGGAAGCGAAGCCAACGGCTCCGGTCGTGAACCCGAGCATGAACCCGGCAAAGCTGGAGTTGTTCCGATGTCCCATCAGGGCACTGACCAGTCGACCTGCGTTGACCAGTGACCGGATAGCGGCATCCCCCTCCTGGAGGCCCAGGACACTCAAGGCGCTACCGCCCACAATGGACACCGCACTGCGGGAATCCATGCGGGTCGACACCAGTCGGATACCGGCCCCTTCCTGCACGACCAGCGCTGCTGCGTTGCCGCCCAGGCTGAGAGGGTCACCTGGAAGGGCAACCAGTGCAGCCCGAATCTGACCAATCACGCTCCCAGCGGTTGTGCCCGGTCCAATTGCCGTCGGTGTAGCGGAGCCACCGACGTTGGCCGTGAAGGTAACCTCTACGGGTACGCCGTCGATGACGAAACTCAGTACATTGTTCGCTGGGGTGGCACCGGTACCATCGAAGAAAGAAACCAGAGGCTGACCCGCTGAATCCTGTCCACCGGCCAGACCAACCCGGCCAAGCAAGGAGGCTGCTTCCACGGTGGCACTTGCACCGGCCTCACCCTTGTCGCCCGTCACAAAGCCTGCGTGTGCGTTTCCTGAACCCCCGCCCACACTGATGCCGGTCTGTGCAACCAAGCCCGCTGAGGGCAAGGACGCGCCTCCGGGGAGAAGACGGTTGCGGAGGATGACGCGGTCGTGTCGCTTGTCGAGAGCCCCGGTCGGAGCGTAGGCCCGTGCGACAGGTCCAATCATCTGGTGAGTCTGACCACCGGCAATTGCTGCCGCCGCGTCGTAGCCCGCCAGAGTGCAGAATTGGGCCGTTGCTGCGATGGCTCCATCGGAAGCCGTTGTGACGAAGGCCCAGTAGCCGCTAACGTCCGTTCCGGGCAGTTGCAGGGAAACTGCCAGGCGACCATCCCCATCTGCGGTGACGGTGAACCCTGCACCTGCGAAACCAGCGCCTGCATTGATCCAGCCGTCGGCTCCATTGAGTGCGGTCTGAACAGCAGTCGCGAGCAAGGAGGGTGTTGCGTGTGGCCCTGCGGCAACCGTGCAAATCTTGCTGAGGTAGAGACCGTTGTCCGCTCCCACGTAGGCAAAGGCCAACTGATTGAAGTCCCCAGCCGCCAGGGTCACTGGACCGTTGAACCAGGTCAGGCCACGGGTTACGGGCACATGATCCGGGTGATAGAGTCGGTAACTGTCGTCGAGCAAGGACAACGTGAGCGTCGTTGCAACGTTGTCCTCCGGGTCTGCGAAGGTGAAAGCCGCTGCGTCGTTGGTAGCCAGGGTGTGCTCACCCGCCACGTCTGCCGTCTTTGAAACAAGGATGAGCAAACGGTTGTCGCCCGAAGCCCCCCCGTCCGTCGCGGTAGCATCCGCTCCAGCGTGATTCGTGATCTTGTTAACCAGGTCCGTGACAGCCGTTGCCGCCCCATCGTTCGCCTGAAACTCCGTCGCAACAATCGTTGGCACGGCCACTCCTAGGAACTCCGTCCCGTTGATGGTGATGGTGTCTCCAGCGGACACGCCAGCATCAAGGACCGTCACCGTTGCCTGTGCAAAGCCGATGATGGTGAAAGCGGAATCCAGTTCAGCGTTCCCATCACCGTCGTACGCTGTGATAGTCCTGGCCTCACCCGCCGTGATCATGGCATTGCCATTGGCGGAGACCAGCTTCCAACCAACATAGTAGTTAGGGACAGCGTAACCGGGGGAGTCTGCTGCCAGGATAGCCGTAGCTTCACCCTCGGCATGACCACCGATGAAGTCACCGATGGTTCCAGAGGCGGATTCATTGATGGCATCCGCATAACTGAGCGCCGTACGGTTGCCTGCTGCGACCGTGGTTGCAACCTCAACCCCGTCGATGGTGAGAATGACCTCCTCATCACTCGCCAGGACGTGTTGGACGCCGTCGGCGTAGGCCAACTCCACACCCGTCAGGGATGCGAAGAACCCTCCACCCCAGGAAGTGGGATTGGAGAGGTCAAAACCCGCTGCGCTGGGAACGGCTGAACCGTCCACGGCCAAACGTGCCCGGTCGGATTGGCCGTTGATGAACTCGTAGGGTCCATCACCTGGAAGGGTCCACTTGGCAGGTGTAGCATCACGCGCTGCGAACTGAAGGGTGACAATCTCCTCGACCGGGACACCCGACTCGACCCGAAGATCCGGGGTCAGTTCGGAACCGGAGGGGAACACGATCTCGATACCGTTGAGACCACCGGACTTCGACCCAACATCGAAGCTTGTGCTCAACACGTCGTTGAGACCGGAATCCTTGATGGTGTAGGAGCCGACCCCAGAAGGACCGGGGTTCACTACCGTCAAGGTGAACTCGTTGTCCGTCAGGCGGTTGTAGTAGTGACTGGCGTACACCGTTGCGCCTACAGGCACCGCCGAAGCCAATGTGATGACCAACCCCTCAACCTTTACCACCTCGACAGGTCCACGATCCAAGGCATCCTGCGGGTCATAACCCCAGTAGGCCGTGACCACATCCGGGCGATTGACCGGAAGGCCGATCCGGCTGTTGGACACGTTCTGGAACAGACTCTGACCCAGCGGGGTGTCCCGACCGTTACCCAGGGTGGGCGAGAAGGCCAGCTGGAACTCAGTGGTGCTGGTGGAAGCAATGCCGCCGCTTGCCTTTGTCACTGCTGTGGCGGGGGACATGTAGGTGCGGTTGTCGACCAGCATCGTGGTCGCTTGCGTGTCGTCGAACAGTTCAGAGTTGCTGGAGGTGAGTCCTGCGGACACGAGCGCGGCGCTACCCCAGTAGACCCGGTCATCCTTGAGGATGAAGTCTGCCTTGTTGGTGTAGGCCGACCCACCGGGCACGTCACCACAGCTCGTGATGTTCGTGACTCCAAGGTGGGCGAGGTAATCGAACGTGTCCTGCCAGCTGTTGAAGTAGTACTGAACGGTGACCCTGGCACCGACGGCGGGTGCCACTGGCAAGGTCACGGCGCGGGTGGCACCATCTACCGCTGTGGGGATCACCTGCACGCCTGCAACCTTCACAACGACCGAAGCAGGGTCTGTTGTGGTGACACCACCATTGGACCCGTCCACGATGGGGCCTTGGAAGGTGTAGAAGGTACGCTTACGATTGCTACCCTGACCACTCACCAATCCAAGAAGGGCGGTTGCGGAGCCGCTACCAACAACGAGGTCGTGAGCAGCAGTCAGCTGCAGGGCACTGTGCCCATGCTGATTGATGAAGGAGGTGGCTGACAGGGTAGCAACCCCTGCCGCATTGATGGCGTTTGCCACCTGGATCATCGTGTAGTTGGTCTTCGCTGGAATGGTGACGGTGACCAGCACCTCATCCACCGTGAGTGAGAGGACGTTGTTCGCCTCCGTCGCGATCTCACCATTCGGTCCATAGATGGGGCCATGCAGGTTGAGCACACTCGTGCCACCTGCCGTGCCATTGGCATCGTTGAGACCGGTCGCTCCACGTACCACTGCGGCTTCGCTGGAAACCTGGTCTGACACGTCATCCGTGATGAGCGTGTCCGTGCGATTGAAGTAGTGGCTGCAGCGGACGATGTCGCCCACTTCGGGAGCCTGGGCCAGTGTCACACGTCCGTTGGCACCGTCAACGGCAACCACCACGATGGGGTCACCGTTGATGGTCACGGACACGTCACTGCGGTCGTTGGACGTAGTCCCCGAACCGTCACCGGACACAATGGGGAAGTTCCCCACCTGGATACGATCCAACACCCCATCGAAATTGCCCAGGGTCACAACCCCAGTGGCACTGATGGAAACGATGGCGTGACCCGTCTGGTCCTCACCTACGATGCGTTGGTCGATAGAGGCCGAAGAACCCCGAACCACTTCCAGGTCACGCTGAAAAAGCGTCTCGTTACCCTCACCGATGAAGACCGGAATCTTCAGGTTGCCCAGAGTACCTGCGAGCGGGTTCTCAAACAGCGTCTTGGTATAAGCACCGGGGGGAGCGTAGTTCTTGCCTGGGAATGCCATGATGATCTCCAATGAGTCGAAGCCTTCCAGTTAGCTAACTGGAGGGGTGTAAGCTCAAGGGATTCGTTGATGACCATCCCCACATGGGGGAGGAAGGCTTCTGCCAATAAGGGGCAGGGTATAGGCCCGCTATCGAGGACCGCGTTTCTTATTCTCTTGCTGGGTCTTCCAGTCCATTGCCGCTGTGTGGATGGCCAGGGCGCGCTCATGTGCGGCCTTTTCGGCGTCCCCTATGGGGAGGTACTCTCCGTCCACCGTGCGAGAAAGGTGGCCCCCGGAAACGCCAGTGGAGGCCATCACCTGACGTTTCTCATCAGCCCGCTGCTCTTGAACTGCCCACCCCTGCTCGGCACTCTTGCCAATGACCCTGTCGATGTGGGCGTCCAGGTCTGCAATGCCCGTATTTTGCGGCCCTGCACCGGTCACGTCTTTCCTGAAGTGACCCGCAACTGAGGCAGGCAAGGTAAGAAATGCGGTGTCACCGCACTCTGAGCACACACGGGGTTCCTCGCGTTTGGACCTGGAGACGTTGGCCTCGAAGCGAAGACCACACGGACATTGGTATTCGAAGATGGGCATCAAGCTACCTTCGGCAGAGCCTTGAGGAGGGAAGCACGACCTTGATGACTGCACATATGAAGGCGCAACGCATCAAGGTCGACCCCATGCTCTTGACACCAGGATTTGAACTTGAGGGTGTCGATCCCATTCTTGAAGTCAACCAGACCCGTCTCGATGACCTCATCGGTTTGAAGATCCTTCATTCCAAAAGTGCGCCGCATCGGGGAGTCGGCAAGTTCCAACTCATGCCCTCTCACTTGTCGAAGACGGATCTCATTGAACCAGTCCTGTAGACTCAACCTCATGAGAACCTCATCGAATCAAAGGAAAGGTTCCGCTCCGCCCTGACCAGAACGGATCACCAACTTTTTGAAGCCCCAACGACTCAAGGATCTTGAGATCGTTCTCCTGACCAACCAGCTCCTCGTCGGTCATCCCAGCAAAAGCTCGGGAAGCGGAAACGGTGGAAGGACTCGCCATACGAAGCCACTGGTCCAAGGGCACATGAATGCCCCAATCCGTTTGGCAGGTCAGAGTCAGAGAGGCATTGTAGAAGTAGTCGTCCCCAGCCTCATCATAGACCTCTTCGGACTCACCACCCAGACCTACCTCCGTGATCTCAATCCCCTGAAGGGCTAGTCGGGATCGAAGAATGCCCCACAGAAACATCACCGTCATATCGGCAATCTCCTGTTGGGAGTACACGTCACGGGCTACCACATCGATGTCGAGGGACAGCTCCCACTTGCCACCGTACTCAAGAGCGGAGGGGCTTCGTAGGCTCTGCACGACAACGGCTAACTGGTCTCCCTTCTCAACCCGACGCCCAAACGCCAACACCACTCCTGGAATGGCTTGGTTGTTTGCGTGCATCTCCACAATGGGGTGAGGACCGCTACTCTCTGCTGGATAGCGGTAATCCGCTTGCAGATAACGTCCTGTCCCCATTGGGTTGATGAGTGTGAGTCCACCATTGGGCTTGCCGTCTGGCCCCAGGTCGAGGGTGTAGTTGACACCTTCATACAACAAGTAGCCCGCTGGCATCTCAAAGAGTCTCAGGGTGCCCGGCAAGGGCTTCCTTTGTAGTTGGGCGGTCACCGGGTCAATCTGTGTAACCTGCTCGTGATAGATGTCGAGCAGGGGATCCACATAGAAGGTGTCCGCCTCAGCGATGTCCACGAAATAGACCCCAGGGGGCGACGGAAAGCGCCCCCTGTTGTTTTGAATGGCAACGGCGTCCTCCCGTACCCATTCCAAGGAAAGACCGGGCTTGTCCACGACACGGGTCAAATAGACATAGCTCTCAATCATGCCGATGTAGTTGTCGGCAGAGAGGTCTACCCGGTTGCCACCACTGGTCTTGATGATGATCCCGTATTGGGGACGCTCTTCAAAGGAGAACTTGCCCTGGATGTTGTTTACCAGGTCGTCCCGGTACTTCGGGTGCGTTGACCAGAAGGCACGCAACTCTTCCACGAACAGACTTTTGATCCCTTCTGTCAGCTTGTAGTAAATGACACACCTCTAAGGGGTCGGAGAAGGGCGACTGTCAGCTGGCCAGGACTTCAAAGCGGTCCAATAGTGAAAGCGTTCTGACCACTTGGGGTATCGGGTCAGGAACATCACGGGGTGAGCCACACAGTTGTGCAGGAAAGCCCACCAGAAGCTCTCCTTACCCCCTTCCGGTTGCTCCACGAGCAACCGTGAAGCTGCAGGGGTGAGGACCACCGGACGCTGTTGCCGTGCTTGAGCCTCATCCAACTGCTTGGTCACGAGGACCATATCGGAAGGGATGTCAGCCTTGAGCAGACCCTCTGCCTCTGCACTGTTCACGGCGACCACCCATAAGGACACCGGAGTTGAGAGGAGCCAGGAGAGGAATGGGGTTTTGATGCCTTTGGATGAGTTACTCATCGTTGTACTCCTGCATCGCCTGTACGAGCATGCCATAGGCGACCGAGTTGAGGGGATCCTTGGCTTGTCGCACTTCACTGATCTCAATGGGGAATCGTTTCCGCTTCCGCTCAAAGACCTGAAGGAACAACTCCAGGAAACCACCCGCGAGAGAGGTGCCACCGGACACCACCATTGGAATGGCACGTGGGAGGGAGAATTGACCCTCGATCATCTTGAACCGCAAGGCGATCTGGTCAAGAGCGTACTCAATAGCCGCCTTGTAGTAGTACGTGATGGCTTCCTGCTCCCGACCCTTGGGGTCAAGCAGGTTCACACCAGCTTCCTTGATCGCGCAGATACGGGCCTGAGTGTTTCCAGTGGATTTGGCAGCACCACGGTCAATCCAATCACCGGAGCGAGCCACACTGAAACTCAGGCCCTCAAGGGTCTGAATGGCAAGAGCTACATTTACCATGCCCGAGCCAAAGCTCAGGGCGACGCCACTGAACTGGTCCAGGGCGCACTCACTGAAGATGATGGCCATCGCCTCATTGGACGGGTACGGAGTGTAGCCACACTCACGCACAATCTTCTCAAAGACGCCACGGTGGTAGATGACGTCTTGCTCGGGCTGATCCACGGGATCCGCAGGCACAGAGAAGAAACAAATCTCGTTCTCCTCGGAGGGGGCTCCCAGGACGTGTTGGATGAGGAGCTTGAGGACTTCCAAAGCGTCGGATTCCTTGGGGCTGATGATACCACCAGCCAGGGGACGGCGGGGTTCACGGCCAAAGACATTGGCCATTTCCATCGCGGCATCCCCAAGAATGAAGACCTCCCCGTCACGTTCGACATAGCTGGCGTCTGAGAGTGCCAACATCTTTCGGGCGGATATGGGAAGGTCAATGAAAGCGTCCCGCATCCGTTTGGTCTCAACCCCTTCTGGTGAGCGCCGTGCCGACACAATATTCATTGTGCCTAGATCCAGACCGACCCCTGGGGTATCTCCTTTCTTCTTTGGTGCCATGTTGGTTAGGATTCCTTCTCGGTTTTTGAGAACTTGGACTTCATTGCCCGAAGTGCCGCCGTTGCATCATCAACACTAGCGTCACCGACTCCTGACTCTACCGAGATGGCGGCTTTGGAGCCCTTCTGATCAATAACATCCGGGATAAACAAGGGCACGTCGTCATCTTGATCCACAACGGAGGTCGCTCGTGTCGTCCTCAACGACCCCTTAGAAGACGCTCCTTGAACCACGACATCCTTGAGTGCCGCTCTGATTGTGGCGGTCAAGTCACCATGCAAATGGTTCATCCGGGATACCACCTGCTCGGTGACCCGTCGAACAATACGGTCCTCATCCACCGGAGCGGCTACCTGAACCTCACGGACAATCTGAGGTGGAACAGCTACCGCTTCCAGGGGTTGAAGGAAACGCCGCTCAGGAAGTGACACGGGTGCAATGGTGGTCTGACCATCACGACGCTCCCTGAAGCGCTCCACGAAGCGTACAGTGACACCACCAGCTCGACTCAACCTCGCAAGATCAAGCGATGCCTTAGCCTCGATCTCTGGCACGTAGGCAACCTGACCAGCGGTCAAGGTCAGGTCCAGGTCAGAGAGCTTCAACAGGGGACTGACACAACGAATTTCAGCTTCCATCACTTGCCCGTCTCCTGCTTGATCCTTGCCATCATTTGCTTCTTGGCGGCTTCCACCATGTGTTGTGCAAAGAGCTTCTTCCCCTTGCGAACCGCTCGTTGTACGAAAGTGAAACGGGCAATGCCTGGATGTATCCAGGCATTTGCAAAAGTGAGTGGTGCCCGACGGAAAATGACCTTCCCATTGTCACCCTTGAGTGGAACAATCAGAGGCATCCGGGCACCTGTTGAGGGCTTGCCCGTACGCTTCATGCCCAGTCTCTTCTCAGTGGGTGTCAGCGGGTAGTTTACGGGGCTCCTTTCCTTGGCTTCCTGCGTGAGCCATTCCATCCGATGTTCCGGCAAGTCTTTCTCTGTCAGGAGAGCGAGGTCAGGGAAGGTCGACATGATCTCAATCGTGAACCCACCCTTCAAGCGAAAACTGAAGCTGTCCCAGATGGGTTTGCTCCCGTCCTTGGCCTCCCCGGACCAGCCACGCTTGGCGAAGTCTTTCTTGGCCTCGATGCCCATCTGCTTGATGAGCACCTCTCCTAGCTCCCGAAGAACGTCTGCATCGATGTCGATGTTGTTCTGCTTCGACATTCCGCCCGTGCGGGCACCACCAACCTTAGCCATGGGAAGTACCTACCATTTAACTGTTCTGGTTTTCCCAAACACGCGACCGGCCACGCTGTTCAACCGTGTCCGGTGTCCCGCTCTTCTCAGTGGACATGGGTGTGGTGTTGTAGGGGCCGACGGGCCAGGGTGTGGGGCCTTCCAGGGCACCGTCCACAGGGCGAGAAGGAAGAGGAACGATGTTGTCCCTAGCCTGGGGCCACGGAAGCTCCGTGGTGCCATCTACGGGCACCTTGTAACGAATATCACCCTCGTCCAGGTAAGCGATGGTGAAATGCTGCTGAAGGATGTTTCCCCGGTTGGAAGGTCGTCGGACAGCTCCCACGGAGTAACGCTCGTTGGTTTGCTTGACCATGAAGTCCCGCATGGTCAACAGAGGGCTAGGCCCGGTCCACACCTCATAGGTGTGCTCCTTACGACGTCCGAACTGACTCTGACTGATGCGACGTTCCGCGTCGTCGGGAGCTACAATATCGTCGTAAGGACCGTCAAAACCTCCGATGTAACCAGTCCCAAAGCAGACCTGACACCTGTTGCTAGGCTGTTTGCTGTACTCTCGCAGGTGGCCCTCAATCTGACACCCGCAAGACACCCCGGAGGTACGTCGGATGAATAGCTTGACTCGCTCACCACCCTGCTGAAGAATCCACTGGTTACGTCGAACCGCCTCTCGCCAGATGTAATCCAGGCGTTCAACGGCAAGTAGCGTGAGTGGCTCACACCAACCTAGTGGGGTCTCTGTATATCCCGAGGGGGTGTTAGAATCGAGGGCGACGGTCGCCAGTCGGTACCAGCTGAACTTGTCGAGCCCACTCTGCACGTGGTTGCGGTTGACGTGATAGACCACTTCTACCGTTGAGGTCTCGCTTGGAAGGACCGCTGCCCGATTCTTCTCGGTGACGACGTTGAACTCAGCGATGTTGATGAGCTGAATCTCACCCTGTGGCCCGAACACGTCGTGAACAGGTACCTCCTGCCCATCGATGAACAGTTGCACGTCTGTGGGAGCGTTGGCGTAGGACACCGTTTGAAAGGGAGCCTCGCTGGTCTTCTTTACGATAGGCTTGGATGTACAGAGCACCCAACGCCGATCATTGGGTGCATCCCCTTTGAACCGCCAACCTGTAGCCCAGGGGATAGTCTCCCGGATACGGACGTTGGTAGTCTGGTCACGATAGAAACTGCCACCCAAGGGCACTTCATTGACCCGGAAGTAGGGGCCTCGGTCTGAGGAATCTGAGCGGTATACGTTCACACCGACGATGGTGAACGGGGTATTCCTGGAGAGAAGCGCGGGGTCATCCCATCGAAGGTCAACCTTCCCAGGTTGAAACGGGCTGAGGGCCTGACCGTTTGCCGGTGGGAGGGGAAAAGACCCCTCCGCTGCTTCCCATCCAGTCGCCATCAGTTCACGTCAAAAGGTGGAGGGTCATCGGTGTCCGGTGCGATATCCAACTGGGACTCTTCGGAGACAACATCGTCATCCTGGCCAGGAGCGACACCCTGTACCAGGACGGCACCATCAGCTTGGACCTGCCAGGGTACATCTGAAGCAATCCCCAAACGGGTTGCCACACCCTGAAGAAGGCTCCGACCCTTCTGCTCGGAGTTGTGATACAACCGCAACTGCTGTTGCTTCTGCACCTCCAGGGTACCCAATTTCAGCAGGGTGCTGCGCTGCTCCTGCTGAAGGGCATTGAGGGCCAAAGCCTCTTGTTCGCTGAGATGGCCTGCCACATGGACACCGATAGGTAGTTCTTCGTTCATGTTCCTACTCCTTTTGCGACACCTTACCCGGCGTCATCCTGATCCCGCTCGTAACGAGAGCGGAGCCAGAACATGAACTCATTGAAGACCCGTCCCACACGATCCTGCAGGATCAGCCGCTTCGGTGGGGATATGGTGGCAGCGTGCTTGGTGAACGACCAATACACGTTGCCATCGTCGTCCTGATACTCGTAAACCCGGTAAGGCTTTCCAATCACTTCTGGGGCTCAGGCTCTTTCGGTTGCGGTGGTGGGTCAAATTCAAACTTGAGCAGAACCCACTCTTGCCACCACGCCAACGCAACCTTGTTGTCCGCACACTCTTTGGGCATCCGGGTCAGCAGCCAACCCTGCACCTTTGCATGGGCATCGAGCCGTTCAAAACGCTGACGACGGATGACCTTGGAAATGTCCTCCACGTCTGTAAGAACCTCATCTGCCTTATCCTTGGTCCGCTGCACCTGCTCCATGTTGGGAGGTTCAAAGAACTGCGGGACTGGAGCGTTCTCCTCCTGAGCCACAACAGGCTGTAGAAAGCTAAGGAGAAGGAGGCAAAGACCGCCGAAGATCAGACTTGATATCGTCAAGACGCCTGTTCGTTGCATCGAGCTTCTCCTCTACACGACCCAGAGCGTTCGTGTTTGAAACAACACCGTCCCGAATCGCCGCCGCCGCGTTGACCTGTGACTCCAACCGTTCAATCTTCTCGTCCTGAACGGCATTGGTAACCTCCAAGGCTACCCCCCATCCCACTAGGGGTACGACCAATATAGAGAGTCCCTTGAAGGCGATGTCTGTCCATTTGCTATTGGCTGCGGGCATTTTCCCACTCCAGTCGATGGTCTATCCTTTCGCGGGGTATAGGAGAGCTATCACCACACAAGGAGCCGCTATGCCTTTGCCGACACACCTTCAACGCTTCACCGACCCTATCCCCGTCCTCTCCGACGGACATGTTCAACTTATCGACTGCATGGGCGACGACCTGGCTGTAGTTGACGCAGCCCGTGTAAGCTTCTTCGGAAAGGCCGAAGAACACACGGATGCCGCCAACCGTCACCTGATTCGCTACCTGCTTCGTCACCGCCACTCCACTCCATTTGAGATGGCTGAGATCAAGCTCAGGGTCCGTGTGCCGATGGACTGTTGGCGACAGTGGATTCGCCATCGCACGGCTTCGGTCAATGAGTCTTCCACACGCTATGCCCCTGCCATCGACTCAATGGACGTGACCCCCCCAAATGAATGGCGGTCCCAGTCCTCAGACAACAAACAGGGAAGTGCCGGGTTCGTGGACCCAGAGGTAGGTAAGCTCCTGACTGCCCGTGAAACCTACATCCAGAAGGAACTTCGCGACGTGTATGAGGAGCGCCTTGAACATGGTGTTGCCAAGGAACAAGCCCGCAAGGATTTGCCTTTGAGCACCTACACAGAGGCATATTGGAAGATCGACCTCCACAACCTCCTGCACTTCCTGTCCTTGCGGCTTGACCCACATGCCCAACTAGAGATCAGACTCTACGCTCAGGCCATCGCAGAGATCGTGAAAGCGTGGGTGCCATGGACCTGGGAAGCTTTTGAGGACTACCGGCTGGGAGCGATGTTCTTCACCCGCCAGGAGGTCACCGCATTGGAGGATCTGATGGACAGACTCCTTGCCAACGGTTACCAGGCCGACAAACTGGTAACCAACGCTGCCGCCGCTTCCGGCCTCAAGAATGGCCGTGAGCTGACCGAATTGACAGCCAAACTGAGAAGGCTCTTCGAATGAGGCAGCCCTAAACCACTTGAACGGCGGACAACACCTCTATGTGCTTCAGATGGGTCGGACGGGCGCACTCAAGGTAGGCCGTTCTTCTGATGTGCCACGCCGTCGGTGTGAGATCCAAACGGGGTGCCCCTACGAGGTAAAGGTCATCCTGATTGCCCCAGACCAGGGACACCGTGAACATGACATCCATCATCGCTTGAGAGCCTTCCGCTTGCGAGGACACAAGGGAGAATGGTTCAGTGAGATGAGTCTAGGCTCGCTTCCGGTTGACCTTTATGAGCTGATAGAGGCAGAGGTGCTTGAGATGGTAAACAACGATTGGTGGAAGAACGTCCACGACCCATGGCCCCATCACAAATGAGTTGGTGGGTGTACGTGATTCAATCCGACGCCCCACGAGTAGGCAAACGGGGACAGCCTCTGCCTGGATTCTACTATGTGGGTTCCACTACGGATCCAGCCCGCCGTTTACAACAGCACAACGGGCTCAGGAAAGGCGGGGGACGTTACACGGCCAAGCATCGCCCTTGGTGGATGCGAGCTATCTATGGCCCGTATGCGAACCGTTCTGAGGCATTCAAGGCGGAGATGGCTCTGAAGAGGGGGAAGCGAAGTGTTGCGCGAACGCAATGGACACCGGCAGATTCAAAATGGTGCCGGGGGCTTGGGACGGCAGATCCCCGTGTGGCTGAGATTAACCGGCTCACTATTTTGCCTCTAGCCTGAGAAGAGAAACACTTGACCCGATGGAAGGACCATGGACCGCAGACAAATCCTTAGCAAGCTGGCTACTCTTGAGCGTGAGGCAAATCGTTTGGAGCGTCAAGCTGCAACTGCACGTGAGTTCCAGGCAAATGCGCTTGCCAACAAGATCTATGACAAGATTGAGCACGTCGGGCTGGTGGATTACGATCTTGGTGCAGATCTTGAGGACGTCGGAGTCCACCGGGCTGGACGAGTGGTGGGTGTGAGCCGCGTGAAGATGTTCATCTTCGGAGAGGGCACAATGCATGTGGAGTGGTATGCCCTTGTGGATATCACCTATGACTACAACCCCAGCACTGGTACGGCCAAACAGTGGGAGGCTCGGCTGAAGAAGCTCAGCCAGGAGTATGGCGTCAAGCTGCTGTGGGATCAGAACCACCGGGAGTTGAAGGTCCAGCAGTTCAACTGGAACTTCACTCCGAAGGAATTTGGCTTCCCGGAGAAGCCTACTCTTGAGCCCTGGATGGATGCCGGACTCCGTATAGGGTGAGGGGTCGTTTGCAGTAAGGTTCTTTTCCCCTCTGCCCAAGGAGGCTATTCGTCTTCCCCTTGGCAACGGTGGACACACTGTTCCTCACAGGCCACCAACACGTCATCCCCATCACAGCCTTGTTTGCACGCCTCCATGCACGTCATGCCTTGAGGGTGTGCCGCTTCCAGTTTTCGCAAACGGACTTCCAAGTCCGCAAGGCTATCGGTCAACGGACTCCAGATGGGGGTGGTCCCGATCTTGTGCCGTCCGGGTTTGAAGGGGACGTGGATCCTAGGGGGGTCTGCTTCCAAAGCTTCGACCCGGTCCCGGATATCGGCGTACCTCATGTACTCTGAGGTGAAGGTGCCCATGGAGGTGAAGACAAGACCAAGGATAGCCCCACACACCATGCCGATGGTGAGCCCATTTTTGAACAGGGTGATGTTCGTTTGCTCACTCACCCTCATGCCAGAGTCTCCACTTGATCTCGGATGGCTTGCCAAAGGGGACCGTCCTCGTGCGTTCTGAGGTGATCCAGGATGGCACCTTCACGGTCTTGTGTGGGCCATGTCTGGAAGTCAGGCTCTTGGGCCTTGACGGTTTTCAGGGCCATCTCGACGATGCGTTTTGCCTTGATGGCATGAGGGATCTTGTGTGCTTCGATCATTGGAATAGACCCGTGGAATAGAGGATGTAGATGATCAGGGCCATCAGGATCAGGAAGACGGTTCCCACGATGGCGAGCCCGATCCCGATGTCCAGGCCCAGGCTGATGCCATTGGTGACGCGAACTCTGGTTGGGATGTCCTCGCTCATCACTCTCTCCAAAGGATCATCAGCAGGGACTGGGGCTTTCCAGGGTGACTTGGGCATATGTGGATCCTGTGTTTGGGTTATGTGACGGGCGGGATTCGAACCCGCGTTCACCCTATCGCGTTGCAGCGCGACCGGGATCCCCCATCCAAGACCCTGCAATGTCCCATAGCTGGTCCGTCACCTTATCTACTCAAGATGGGGGGATTTGGAACTGACTGAATCGGAAAAGGTTAGGGAGTGCTGATTTCGCTTCGATGGCTCCCACCAGTGATCAATCCTTCAAGCGGGTACCTGTCACTCAAAGGACCAAGGATCAAGGGTGGTGGTGACGCAAGACCTTGTCCACGCAAGCGGGCCTTCAGCCTTTTGACTTTTGCGCCTCCACGCAACCAACTAACGCCGCTCCCCACGGCGTCCTACAGGACGCTTTCCTTATTAAAGGAAAGAATTCCTGTAGGATCTGCACCGCCCACGTAGGTGATGCAGAACACCTACTCTTCATCCAGGGATTTGGAACTGAGTGCTATTGCCCCCCGGACTTCCTGGCTGTTCTGATAGTGGTGTTGGTCCCCACCGTACAAGTCGTGTTGCTCAGTCTTGTCGGGCTCCGCCATCCAAACGGCCCAGCAAGGTTCGAAGTACACCTGGAACAAGCGGTCACCGGGGGCTACGAGCACCGGCTCTGTTGCTTCAATCTCAAGCGTCCAACGTCCTCGAAAGCCATTGTCCCCAACACCCGCCGTCTTGTGTGCCTCAATGGAAAGACGCCCACACGTGGAACGCCCATCAATACAGGCCACGAACCCACGAGTGTAGGTCTCCTCCATAGTGACCCCAAGGTAGAACATCCCAGGCACGAGCAACCAGTGGTTGGGATAACCTGCATCCAAGACCTTTGGCACGTCCACCAAGGGTGGAGGGTTGGCAGGATCAATCGCGTGGAAGAATCCCCCAGAGACCGGATCCTGAACCTCAATTCGATTGATGATGGGGTGGTAGCTCTTGAGAGTCGCCCCAAGACGCAGGTCAATGGAGTTGGGTCCGATGTGTTGACGCACCAGTGGGGTCACTTCGATGTGACCCGTCTCGATACCTCTCAGGATTGCCTTTCGACTCAGCACTTAGAACCTCCGATGTGCGGTTGGTCCCAACCACACGGTCTCCCAATCCGCCCCCAGCTTGAAGGTCCGCAATGGACGGTTGTTGTCCTTTGCCCGCTGGATGCCATACTCCATGCCCCGACTGATACCCAGGTCTTCGAACACCCAGGTCTCATCCATCTTGTCCCCAATGGCCAAGCCCGCATTGATCCCCTTGGTGCGTTCATCAGGATCATCATCGTCAAAGACGCCCGGTTGTGTATAGAGCAGATGGCTCGCATAGGGAGCTACGTCTTGTACCAGACAGAAGCGCATACAGGCACGGGCATACCTGACGTTTCGTTGGACGGTCTCCTCATCGGGACCAGCAAAGGGCGACTCAACGATTACGGTCTTCATGCGGCGTTCACCATGCCACACCATACCCGTTGAACCATCTTACGCTCGGATGACATCAGCTTGGCCCAACCGAAGGCTAGATGTGGGGTCTCAGTGATTTGAAGCTTGAACTCGTGGACAACAGCCTCCGGGTCATCCGGGTGGCGCTGGAGGGCAAGATAGACCCACTCCACACTTTCGATCTGGACAGCAATCCTGGTGTTTTCTTCCAACCTGGACCAGTCCTCCTGACACCGTGTTATCAGGTCCGCCATCAGCTGGTTGGCGAGTGCCCCCGCCTTATTGACCAACACAGGATCGGTTAGCGGAATGCTAGGCTTCATGAGCGCCATGATGGCCTCGTCTTCAGGATCTGACTGAAGACTCGTGAACCGAAGAGCTTTCTCGTAAAGAGCCCTCTCCGAGAATCTTGGATGGGAACGACGAAAGGCTAGACGCTCAGCCTGACACTCATTGCACTCAACGGCAGACCCAAACTCTGCGTTCCAGCGTGGACAGTTGGATGGGACAATCCGACGTTGTGAAGAAGAGTCGTGCCAAGTGGTGAGGGTCTTCTGGTCACACATGAGGCACGTATGCACCGAACTGATTTCTTGGGTGGGGGTAGTCGGGGGGAGTGCATCTGGGTGGCGAGGCTCGTTCCACCTGGACTCCGTGCAGGAGTCCAGGTGGGTACACGAGACACACCCAGGATGATTGGGCAGCATGAGATGGCTTCCTCTTGGATGTGGGAGGTCAGGCTGCCTTTGCTGCCTTGAGACCTTCGGGCGTGCTGAAGTACTCAGCCTTGGCGTACACGGTGACAAGGACACCACCGGGCAACTCATAGAAGATGCCCTCCTTCTCCGCCTTGTCCAAAGATACCGCAGGATGCTTCGCCGTCAGTTCATCCGCCGTCATGGCAACCACGTCAAGGTTGTCCGGCATCAGACCCGTGCTCCCCACATAGAAGGCCAGCGGACTGAAGTGCTGCCGGAACAAGAGGTCCAGGTGAGCGTCCACCTCCCGCCGCAAACGAGTCATCTCATTCACGTTGTGCTCTTGGATACCTTCCTCTGCATCGTGAAGGTCACCAGCATCGTAGCCCAGATCGATGAGCAGGTTCCTGATGGTCCCTCGACTCCCCAACCCGAGGAAGTCCTCGTAGATGGGGAAGCTCAAGGCATCCACCGGGGTCAGCTTGGTACGCGAAGAAAGGCTCTTGAGTGCCCAGGCCCCACCCGTACCAATCAGGTCCAGCGTAGGCTTGGGCTTGCTGCCATCAGCTGCCGTGAAGTCGAACCGACGCTGGAGGTAGGCGTTGCCCGACTGGAGCTTGCCCAGGTTGGTGATCTCCGTGGTGCCCACTTCCACCTTGTAGGAGATGCGGATATCTACCTCACCCTTGCCGATTGCCTCCTTGAGGTCCGAATAGGCGTTGGTGGTCGGGGGACTGAAGTAGAGCGCCGGGCTGATGTGCAACTCCTTGAGTGCCACAACCTGCACCGGGGTGTATGCCTCCGACTCCTCCTTGAGGCGACCCGCAAGGATCTTTGATAGCACGGTCAGACCAGCCATCCGCTCAAAGATGCCTGCAGGGACGGCAAGGTTCGCGTCGAAGTCCACCAGTGGCAGGTCGGCCAGGGCGATGGTGACCTTACCATTGGGGTCGAAGGTGCCTTCAAGGGCACCCATGTCCGCCAGGGCTGCGTGCAGGCGCTTGTCACTGATGGCAATGGACAGGTTGGGGACGTTCACCGACCCGTCCGCGACGATGGCGTAGTTGCGGAAGTTCTTGAGGTCGAGCTTGATGCCCTCCACCTTTGTGACCACCTCACCCGTCGCCGTCTCGATCAGCGTCCCATCCTGCACCAGTCTGATGTTTGCCGTGGCATTCGCCCGGTTGATGTCGATACCCGACACGTCCACCCACTCCGTGGACTCAACCTTGAGTTCCGCCTTGGGTGGGGTGATGGTGCCATCATCCTCCCGTGTTCCAGGGATACGCTTGACTCCGATACGCTTGTAGTTCGCCAGCAGGTCATTGAGATTGACCAGGAAGCCTGACCGGAAGTCGTTGAGGATGCCAAGGACACTCAACACAGAAGGGCCAGTTGCACCCAACCCGTATTCCTGCGTGAAGGCACCCGTCGTCGGCTGGAACAGGTGCTGCTCCACCGCTTGTGCCATCTCCGCAATGGCATCCGGGGTCATGGCCTTGTAGTGGGCGCTGATGAGGTCAGTGGTTCGCGTGCTGATGAGCGCGAACTTCGCCTGATTGAGCGCACCTCGGGCAATCTGCGCACGACAATAGGCCAACACGGGGTCGAGACCAACCGTGCCATCCCCACACACCGGGTTCTTGCTGGCATTGAAGTCTGCCTCACTGACCTCCCGATAGCGGAACACGAGCTTGTCATCCGCTTCCTTGATGCCCCGCACATTGAGCGTCTCCGTGCTCCCAAGCACCTTTTCGGCACTGTGGGAGACGAAGGTGATGAAGTCGTAGTTGCCAACACCCGCCTCGATGGTAGGTGCCGTCCCACCTGCGAGCAGGGCCGTGGTATCATGCACCGCCTGATACACATCCTTGGCACTTGCCGCCTTGACCGTCTTGCCCGACAGCTTGCTTGACACAGCGTCCAGGAGACCGAAGTCCGCCCAACTCCCGTAGGCGATGCTGTTCACGAACAGATTGGGGTGCTTGGTGAGCGCCCCAATGGCAGCGTCGATGTTATGGCTCTCCGTATAGGGTGAGGGGTCGTTTGCACAACCATCGCTCATGAGCGTGATTGCTGTGACGTCGTTGTCATCTACCAGACCCTCGGCGGTGACGAGCCCCTGACTGATGCCGGTAAGGCCGCGCACCCGGAGGTTGCGAATCTCAGCCAGTTGGGGGCTGTTCGCCGCCATGACCTGGGCGACGGTAGCTCGTTCGAAGTGAACCTTGCAGTCCCCGTGCGATGAGTAGGTGACCAGGGACACCTTGAGGTTGGGGTCGTTGAACTCCTCGATGGTGAACACCTTCTCCAGGTGCGTCTTCACCTCCGCGAGCGTGTAGTACATCGACCCACTCACGTCCAGGACCACAATGTGGTGACTCGGAGTGAGTGATTGCGTCGTCGGTGGGGTTGAACCTAGATCCTCACCCTCCACCAGGAAGTAGGTCTTGGGTGTACCGGCGAAATTGTGAAGAGCGAACTTGGAATCCATGAGAGGGAGCCTCCTTTGATGGTTGCTCCCTCTCTACTCCGAACCACCCCGAAATCATCGAGAAGGTCAATCGTTGATGTTCCTCGCCGGGGCGAGGACGTTTCCCCGGTGGGAAGCCCGCTGAAGCATAAGAGCTTCCGCCGCCTTACAGCGGGTCTCCTCGTCGAGGGTCAGATCTTCCTGCATCGCTTTCAGCTCCGTGAAGGGCCAATGGATGAACGGGTTGGGTTCCGTGTGCAGGAGATGTTCTTCAACGTCGCCCGGAAGACGAGCGACCACACGCTCCTCCCCGTCCACAGGACGCCCCCTCAAGCCCACAGTTGAGCCCGTAAGAGCATCAGGATGGGTGACGTAATCGGGGAGACAGTCCGTGAGGCTCTTCACTTGGCGGGGCACAACCGCTCCCGCAACGTGGGAAGTGGCTCACGCCCCAACGCTTCACTCATAGAGCGAGCCACCACAGGCCGGGCCGGGGGTGTGGGAACACCCGCGAGTTTGTCCCGATACTCCTGCACGGAGCCAACACGGAACGTATGAAGATCATCGACATGAATGATTCGGTACATGGTTCTACCTCTGTCTACTCAGGGTTCAAGAAATAAACGCTCTGGGTGAGAGCACTCCAGCGGCGGTTTGTGGACCAAAGGCCGATCTCACTCCAATTCCGAAGCGTGGCTGCTGCAACCCCCGAATGTACTTCTCGGTACGTTGCTTTGCTTCCGTAGCAAGAGTCAATTGACCTTCGGCATTCTGTTTCAGAGACTCGTACTTGGATGACTTGTCGATGGAGAGGGAAACGCCCCCAATCGAGTAGTCGAACTCGTCAGCGACCCAGTTTGTTGCAAGAGCGAAACAGGCGTGAACGATAGCACCCCAGTGAATAGCCGTCCGCCATTGTGGTCGAGATTGCACCAACACCCCAAGGGTACCCATGGCAGTCCGGGGCGGGAACATGTCAAACCAGTCAACTGAACGGTTCAGATACTCGTATAGCTCGGCGTCTTCCCAAATCTGACCGAACACCCGGTTGAACTGACCGATCTGCCCTTCATGCTCTGGGGGACGGAAATGGTAGTGGCGATCAGGATTTTGGTCGCGAAGAAGCATACGCAAAGAATTGATCATTGCCTGCTCCTGGTCCGTATAGATCGTCGCGATCAGTTCCGAAGAAGCCACGACCGCAAACTCCTGCACGACTTGTTGCAGAGGGCTGGCTACCAGTTCCCGGAAGTTCCAACGTATCCGGTAAGTACCAATGGTCCCTGATGGTGGAACCATCAAAGCAGCGTAGTACTCTCCGACCTGGGGGTTCACTGGCTCCCTGTTGGCAGTACCAATGAGCACCTCCACCTCTGGAGGACCAGGGTCTACATAATAGAGGGAGTAGGCAATGTAGGCCGCGTTGGCGGGGTTACCGTTTGAATTGGTCAAGAAGATATCTAGATCTCCTCGTCCTATGGTCTGGCCAGGGGTAAAGGCTACGGCCATATCAACCTCCCAACACTATGCGTGCATCCGTCAGCAAGATCATCTCCGTTGTGGAGATGGCACGTCCGACCCGAAGGGCAACCTGCTCATCCTCATAGGTCAGAGTTTGAGTCACTTCTCCGGGTGTGATGGCTAGCCACACGTCCGTATCGGGGGTCATGGGACCACCGCCTTCCACGACTGGGGTCACCTTGGACCCTCGTCCTGTGATGATGGTCATCAAACTGTTGGGATTGCCTGTACGCAGGGCGAATCCGGCAAACCCATGTGGATGGTCATTCTGACCTGCTCCACAGAGTGCGAACTCCAATCCGCTATCACCAGTGGTGACAGCCACCGCCGTACCTGCTGGGATCGTCACTCCATCGGGGACATGCACGTCCCGTAGTGTCACGGTGATTGCGTCTTGTGACCCTCCACCTGGAAGACGTACTATAGGCATGACTAGTTCATGTCCTCGGGGTTGGTTGGCCGCACCATGATGGGAAAGGTCAGCAGCTTCTCACCCGGTTGCTCCTGCATCACCGAAGAGAGTCTATCCCGAACTGCTTGAAGAAAGCTTGAATGGACCCTAACGCGGGAGACGACACGTGCCCGATTGTCTCCCGCTGAGTAGGCCAGGAAGTCCAGGAAGAAGGTCTCACCTGTGTCGGGCATGACCCGAAAGGCATTTGCGAAGACACCGGTCTCCAGTCCACGTGGGAGGTCAACGGGGACTTCGACTCGTTTGTCCTTGGTCACTCGGTGACCTCCAACCACTTGGTTGCTACATCAAAGAGGTAACACCAAGCGGCACACCCAAATGCCCACAGGAGGCACGACACGCCCGCTGAAGCCCACAGGGGGCCACCGGTAGCCAAAGACAACGGGGAGCCCGTGACGGGCCACCAGGCAAGCCACGTGAGCCATCCACAATGAAAGCCGGTGCAATAGGAGCAGGGCAGGAGTCGGTCGGTGAACTTGACAGGCTTCCCTGTCTCCAGGAACTCCTTGCTGTAGAGGGATGGGAGCTTGTTGGACAGTCCGAACCACAAGCCGGTTGCGGCCATGAGCAGAATGAAGAGCGCCATTGTTTACTAGTCCTCCTTGGGGGATGAGCGCTTCTTACGGCGGCTGCCCCCTCTTCGCACGGCTGGAAGCCGTGTAGTTGTGAGATCGATTTCAGGGGTGTTGATCACAGGAGGCCCATCCTCTCGTATTGTCGCCGTAACCACCGGACCACCTTGTCCTGGAATGATCCGACAACAGGATGTTACCGCCGACTGACGGAAAATCTCCACTGTATCTGGCACCCCGTCACTATTGCAGTCGAACCCCAGGTTCAGGGGGACAGCATCTAGTGCGGTGAGGAGCATAGTACGTTCTGTTCGCAGGTCGTCGGAGACACCTGAGCCTGTCATACGCAAACGCCACTCGATATCCATGAAGCGGCGAATCGCGGACCCAAGGCCCATGTGCACATGACGAATATGGCTCTTGTCACTCATTCAAACCTCCATCACCTTGTGGGGCAATAGAGGTCATACCGCAAAGCGGGCTTTCCAACAGCGTCACCAACTGCTGCCGTGTGGCTGGAGGCACATCTGCATCTAGCCCCTGCCCCAAACCTGTCACCATGAACTTTCCACGTTTCACGGTCGTTCCCTTCTCAGGGAAGGGTCGTCCTTGGTTGATGTTGTTGGCATGTTGAAGAACAATGGTCTCCCACCCAATCTCATCAGCCAGGTCAATTATGGGCAAGGGTTTCATTCTTTGGGCGAAGAGACCGTCTTTCCCAGAGGGCATACAGGGCCAACCACCGGCCTTTCTTGCAGCCTCTGAGGAGACAGAAAGGGTCGTGCCTACTTGAATGGTCAAGCCCACCCACAGGGCAACCTCGTGGCTTGTGGTGTGGAAGCAGAGATGGGTACCGGTGCTAGACCACTCGTATCCTTCAGTGTACGCCTGGATGGCTGCCCTTGTTCGATTTGGGGACTGGATATCATCGTCATCGGCCAACATCAGAAGGTCTGCTGAAACGATGGCTCGTAGAGTCTCGATTTTGTGGCCTGGGGTGTCACCAGTCTCACAGGGAACAAATCGTGCCCTGTACTTGGCGGCTACCTGCTTGCCGGGGTCGTCAGAGCGACCGGACACCCAGATGCTCGTGGACCACCCGGATTGGCACTCCCGCTGTGCCCAAAGGGAGTCTAGTGCAAGACAGAGCAGGTCGGGGCGATAGTTGGTTGGGATAAGGAAAGCCGCGTGCATTCTGTATCTCCGCTTTCAAAAACGAGCGAGGCCCGGAAGAACAAGTCCTCCGGGCCTCTCATGTCAGATCAGGCGAAGTTCTAGGCTTCTGCGACCTGGTACATGTACTGCGGCTGGAAGAGGATCTTGTCGAGGGTCTTGTTGGCAACAACCCCCACCCGAATCACGTGCGCTCCTGCTGTAGACGGTGCCGTAGCAGTGACCTTACCCGCCGTCTCCGAAAGGTACAACACGGTACCGTTCGCAATGGCGGAGAGGGTCGTGCTCACGGTCACGAGGTGACCGGGCAAGCCGGTGAACTCAACCGTGTCACCTGCACCCGAAGTTCCTCCGACGGTCTGACAAGCCACACCACAAATGAAGTTGTGGGAGTTGGCATCCGCGCGCACCAACTCAGTTGCCCCACCGCTATCATCAGCGGTGACCGCCAGGAGGTCACCATCTGTGACGCCAGCCTCTGAGGTCTCCAGGGTGGTCTCGGTGACCACCCGACCAGCCACCGCCAGGATCAGATCCTGGGGCACCGTGATGGTGGCATCCGTCCCAGCCGTGAGGCTCAGGGTCGTGGTACCTGCGATGGTCATCGACCCGGAGCTGGTTGAGAAGTTGGATGCCCCAGCGGCATCCAGACTCATCCCAGCCGTTGCGTCGATGGTGACCACTGCACCACTCTGGACGAGGTTCCCAGCCGAAGACACCGTCAGCACACCGCTGGTGAGCGTCTGGATGCTCAGAGCCGCGTTGAGTACGCTCACATTGGATGCCTGAAGACCGTCAATGCTGAAACCACCCGTGGTGTAGATGTCCACACCACCCGTGTTCGCATCGATGTCCACACCGGCACCAGGGAAGAGGGATGCGTTGATACGCACTGCATCAGCAGCCCCCTCACCCGACGTGAGGATGAGGCTTCCACTTCCACCGCCGATGGTGAGGTCACCACTGGCAGTGTTGATGAGTGAAGCTCCTGTTCCCTGGATGTTGAAAGCACCACCGGACAACATATCAAAGGTGGTGTCGCAATCAATGTCGATGCCACCGACACCACCCTCTAGCTTGAGGCTTGCAGAGGCTGCGTTTCCAATGGTGATCACGCGAGCGGCAGCGCCCGTCGCGATGTTCACCGCCTGGGCAACCGCATCGGCACCGATGGAGATTGCGGCACTGGAGTCCAAGGTGAGCGCACCTACGGAGTCAATATCGCAAGTGCTGGAAGGGGTGAGCGAGAACGTGGTCATCCCAGTCTCAGACACCGCACCGGCACCGTCGAAGTCGAGGGTGGCAACGTCGTCCCCGATCTTCAGAGCACCCGTTGAGTTGATGTCCACCGTGGTGCCATCAATATTGATGGCACCCGAGGCATTGAGCGTGATTGCACCTTCCGCTGCCGTAGTCAGAGTGACTGAAGCCGCGTCAACCGTTGCTGCACCAGTTGCATTGACATCGAATGCGCCAGTCGGACTGACAACAATGTCGCCACTGGTGGTCGTGCTCAGGGTCAGGTTACCACTGGTGGTACCCCAAGAGCTGTTCCCCACCCCAGTCGTGGTGATGGCACCAGAAGCGGTGACATTCAGAGCGGCACTGTTCAGGTTGACCGTCTGACCCGTACCGTTCAGGGCGAGCGTTCCGCCCGTAGAGGTGACGGTCACACCACCTGCACCCTCAAGGGTGAGGGCACCCGCAGAGGTCGTGAAGTTGGACGCCCCAGCGGCATCCAGGCTGATCTCAGCGCCAGCGCCAAACGCGTTGCCCGTGCTGTCAAGCGTGATAGCACCAGCCGTGTTGAGGTCAAACGTGGTGTCAGCGTTGAGGACGAACCCTCCGACACCGGCCTCCAGCGTCATAGACGCAGAGGCTGCGTTTCCGATGGTGATCACGCGAGCGGCTGCACCCGTCGCGATGTTCACCGCCTGGGCAACCGCATCGGCACCGATGGAGATTGCGGCACTGGACTCCAGGTTGAGGACACCTACGGAGTCGATCTCGATCTTGCCGTCGGCATCGATGTCGATATCGGCCACACCCGCCCCAGCGTTGCTGGCAGCGATGGTGAGGACGGCAAGACCGATGTCGTTGGCGGTCAAGGTGAAGTTGGATGCCGTGTGAGTGCTGTCCAGGGAGATGGCACCGGCGGTGTCAACCGAGTGGGAGGCACCTGTCCAGGCAGTCTGAACAGAGTTGCTTGCGTCCAGGGTGATCGTGAGGGTATCTGCCACCGAAGTATCAGTGGTGAGCCCCTCTCCACCAGAGATGGTCCAGGTGTCGCCACCGGAGACCGTGAAGGGGTTCGTGCCATCAGTGACCGTGAAACCTGATGCCGTCTGGGAATCAACGTATGCCTTGATGGATTGCTGCGTCGCCAGTGCAACAGCACTGTTCGAAGCCATGTTATCCTCATCAAGGATATCCGTAATGATCACCCCCGCCGGATTGAACGTGAGCCCAGCCGCACCAGCAAGGTACAACTGATCAACGGACTCATCCCAGAGCATGTACGCCCCGGAGGTGGCACCAAAGAACTTCACATCATAGCCAGTGTCGTCGACACCAACCGTGAGCGTCCCAAGAAGCGTAGCGGATGCACTGCCAAGGGTGAGCAGGTCGGTGTCTGCTGCCACACCGATAATGGCAATCCCAGCCCCCGTGGTGAACTGAGCGTTGCCCACCGCGACGTATCCACTGGTAGACGTGATGGCCAGGCCAGTCCCGCCACTGTGAGTGATTGCGGCACTCGTCGCGCTCATGGTCAGCGTAGCAGAGAGGTCCATGGCCACATCGAAGTCGATGGAACCACCACCTGCTACCTGGAAGACACCGTCAGTCGGATTGATGGTCACCTGATCGAGGGTGGTTGCACCATCAACATCCAGACCGTACACGATGGAGACGTTGCCGTCTGCCACGTTCAGTGCGTCGGTACCATTGGTACCCGTGAGGATCAGCTTCGCTGCACTGGAGTCCCAAGTCAGGTTGTCACCAGCGGTGCCACTGTAGAAGATGACATCGTTGGCTGCGGTGCCATCCGAACCATGGAGCAGACCATCAAGCCGCATCGCGGTCTGAGCGTTGACCGTGACGTTCCCACCCGTCGCCGGATTGGAAGCGGACTGCACCAGCGTCCAGGCTCCCACATCAGAACCGAACCCAGCGTCTGATGTGTCATAAATCAGACCCTGGAAGCGGTTGACCGGAGCGGAAGCCGAGATGGCGAACACCGACGTGTTGTCCGGTGTGGTGTCCCACGTGGTCACCGTCGCGGTCTTGGTAGACCCAACGTAGTCGTCGATGTTCTTGCTCTGACCTGCACCCGTACCGGACACGATGTACAACGTCTCATCGTTGTACGTGTCATCCGCACCCGAAGCACCCGCGTCCAACACTGCCGTGGTCGCCGTGGCGCTCACCAGAGTGTTCGTCCGCGTCACCGTCGGAGACCAGTCGGTCGGGTGAAGTTCTGCGAAGAACCCTGCATCCCGCACAGCGCCCGGTGCGCTGTTCACCAGGATGACGTTGTCGTTCACGCTGAGAGTCGAGATCTCGGTCGTGATGGTATCACCCTGGATCGTCAGATCCCCGGAGACCACCAGGTTGCCGTACAGGTTGGCAGTTGAGACACCGCCAGAGGCACCCAGGTTGATGGCCGAGTTCTGCGCACCCAGACTGACCGTGGTCGCTGCGACCGCACTGAGCGTACCCGCCGTGCTGAGGGTCACATTGCCCGTGGAACGGACAGCGAAAGTACCTGCGTCATTCTGACCGAGGGTCAGGTTTGCCGTAGCCCCACTGTGATCCACGGAGAGGAAGTACACCTGACCGTGTGACAGTTCGAACGGCGTCCCCGCTCCGGTCACATCGAGTGAGATGGCTACCTGACGAAGAGTCAGTGAGTCCTGCAGGGCAAGCTGCCGGGGAACCCCCGCCACATGCCCAAGAAGGGTAGTGGGTGGAGAGGTAGTGTTATTGAATGTTTGTGCCACGGGCGTTTCTCCGATTCGTCTAGCAGGTCAGGGGCAACCAGACAGCAACACGCTGGACCTGATTGAGGGCTAGAATCTCAGACTAGAAGTCTGGTCAAATCGGATAAAGCAGCACTAGGCTACATCGAATCGGCAAGATCGGATCTGATAGGTGAGGGGTTCACAACCCTTCACCTATCAGGGGTCAGAGTATAGCGGGACTAACGGAAAGAAGGAGGCTTCGGTCGCTTTTTGTCCACCGGTCGGGCCGGAATGGGCTCAACGATCTTCACCACTTCCTTGGGGGTTGCGCCGTTTGATGCCGCCACCTCCGCCTTCACCGGTGGGGTGAGGGACTCCAGTTCGGCTTCAACCTCCTCATCAGGATCACTGGCGGCTTCCAAGGAGTCTTCTTCGGACTC
>CALEMP010000251.1 GCA_937910685.1 uncultured bacterium | reverse complement strand
CAGTCAGTGCGATGCAGTCAATTTCCACCCGCGCCCCCTTGGGCAGGGCGCTGACTTCCACGCAGGCTCGGGAGGGCGGGGTCAAGCCCTCGAATACCTTTCCATAGATGAGGTTGACCTTGGCAAAGTCCCCCAGGTCGGTCAGGTAAACCGTACAGCGCACCGCGCGCCCGAATCCGGTCCCCGCGGCTTGCAGCACGGCTCGCAGATTGCGCAGGCATTGCTCTGTCTGGCCCTCCACATCATCCGAAACCAACTCACCGGTAGCCGGATCCATGCCCACTTGGCCGGAACAATGAACCATGCCCTTTGCGACGATGGCTTGGCTATAGGGACCAATGGCCTTGGGGGCCTGGTTGGTTTCAACGACTTGAATTTCGGTCATGGTGGGTTCTGGGTTCAACTGGTCTGGCCTTCGCTCTCGCGCTGAACGGCACTTGCGATCAGAGGCAAGGCTGCTTCGGCAACGAAAGGAGTGATGTCCCCCTCCATGCGCGCGATTTGGCGCACTAGGGTGCTAGAGATATGGGCCACGGTCGGGGAGGGAAGCAGGAACACGGTGTCCACATCGGACCAAAGGGCCCGGTTGGTCTGAGACATCTGGCGTTCGTATTCCAAGTCCGCCGCGGTGCGCACGCCGCGCAGGATCGTAGGGGCCCCGAGCTCACGGGCTCCGTCCACCAAAAGTCCCTGGATCGGCTTCGCCTGAACATTGGTCATGCCCCCGATACAGGCCTCGATCAGGGCGATGCGCTCTTCCAGTCCCAGCAGGTGATCCTTGGCGTGGTGGGCAGCAACCCCCACGGTGACCCGGTCAAAAATGCGAGCAGCGCGCTGCAGCACATCGAGATGCCCCAGGGTGAAGGGGTCAAAGGTGCCGGGGAACAGGGCATGGGTGGCGGTCATGGGATGGAGTATAGCCTGAGGGGTGTCCCGGAGTCTCTGGAGGCGTGTGAGAGGGGCTCCCCTAAGCGCAAGACAGGAGGGATGGCTTGATGTTTCCGGCGGGCTGACGGGCTTGCACCCAACCCACCGGGGACAAATCGGACAGGGACCTGCAACCGGCAGGCTTCTCCCACGTCTCTCCCTTGTGCGCTTTCCCGGTGGTCCTCTCCTTTTTGGTTCCCTCTTGCTGGGACTCTGTGCCCTCTTGGGCAGGGGCCTCGGGGCAGAGGTCCTGCCTCCCCGAAGCCTACGAGCCTGTGCTCTGGTCTTGGGACTGGCCGCGGTCCTCATGACCCGCGGGGGCTGGGCACCAAATCACAGACGGTGGGCCGTGTCCCTGGCGACCCTCGCCATCGTGCTGGCCGGGTTGACTCTGGGCACGGGGGCAGACCGGGACGTGGGACCACCCGACTTGCTGGAATACCAATCAAGCGGGGTCCACCCGGTGACCAAGCCCTGGACCCTAGCCAGTCAACACCGGGACTATTCTCCTGGCTGGCTGGCCGAGGGATCCGCCGTGCGCATGTTGGGTGCGGGGCAGACCCTGCTTCTGGCTCGCTCGATCCCGGCCCCTGCCCAAGGTGAATTGCGACGCCTCGGGCCCGAGGACATTCAACGGGTAGCCGCCCCACCAGCGCGACTCCTGGCCGGATATCTCCACACGGTAGCATCCATCCGGGCGCGCCTGCTGCGGCGAATGGATCGCCTCCCATCGGATCAACTCAGTGCCCTCCTCGGAGCCCTGCTCCTTGGGGATCGGCGCAAGCTGGAATATGAAACCAAGGACCTCTTCACGCGAACGGGAACGCGCCACCTGCTGGCCCTTTCGGGACTGCACCTGGCGGTTCTGTTCGGCCTCCTGCTGCTGCCCTTCTTGCGATTTCTAATGGGCCGTTTCCCCGGCCCGGGGGGCCGAATCGCTGCGGGGCTTGTGATGGCCACGGGGCTTGGGATCTTTGTGCCCCTGGCCGGGGGTGCCCCCTCCCTTTGGCGCGCGTCTTGCGCGGCGGGCCTCGGTTTCCTGGCGCCCCTGCGAGGTCGTGCGGGTCAAGTTCTGCCGCGCACGGATGGCTGCGCCCTGTTGGGCTTGGCTCTGGCCTGGGAGGTCCTGCTTGATCCAACCGCATTGGCCCAACCGGGGGTGCAGTTGACTTATTTGGCCACCTTTGGGCTGCTCACCGCACGCGGCTTGTTGGGGCCGGGCGACAAACACCTGTTGCCCCGCGCCCCCCACAAACGCTGGCCCATGGCCCGGGCGCTCCTGGCCTCAGTACCACGCCTGTTTCGAACCGGCGTGCGAGCTTCCCTCGTGGCCAGCGCCGCAACCCTGCCGGTGCTTTGGACGACCTTTGGAGAGACCGCCCCCATCGGTTTGATCGCCACGCCCCTGGTCACGCCGATCATCACCGCCTTGCTGCTGGTCGGCGGCTTGTGCGTGCTGGCCCCAGATAGCCTCGTGGCCCAATTAGCCGAGGGCCTGCGCGCTGGGTTGATTGGCACCCTAGAAACCATCGACCGCTTGCCCTTGACGCCCCTGAACTTGCCCCCCAGACCCGTATTCTTGGTGGTTCTGCTTGGCATCTTGGCCCTCTTGGCCCTGCGGCGAATTCCCGGCAGCACCCGACCGGCGTTACTTCTGGCTGCGGTGCTGTTGCTGCCCTGGACCCAGCGCGCCCGCAGTGTGCGCCTGCAGGTGCTCGACGTGGGGCATGGGACGGCGGCGGTTCTTGAGGTGCCCCAGCTAGGACTGATCGTGTTCGACGGAGGTTCCCGGGACCGAGTGGGCGTGACCCGCGCCCTGCAACGGGTCCTCTGGGATCGAGAAGCGGACCAAGTGGTGTACCTCACCACCCACACGGACCGCGACCACACGGGGGCCTTGCCCTGGTTAGCAGAACGATTCGAAGCCAAACAATGGTGGGGATTGATGCCCAAAGAGGTATCCCCACAGGTTTTGCGCGGACAACACCGGGACCCTACGGAGGGTCGCATCCGAATGCACGAGGAGCCCGGAGTGCGCCTGGACTTACTACGTGGTTCCAGCCTTGGGGGCAACGAGGGATCGCGCAGTCTACTGGTGCAGATGGAAGATCAAGTCCTTGTCCTGTGGGGCGATGCGGAAGACGAAGGGGCCCTCGCAACCCTGCAGCATTGCAGTGAAATCAGCCAAGTGGATCTCCTGCTGTTGCCCCACCATGGGCGGGCGGGACCTGCTATGGATGCGATCCTCGATCACCTCCAGCCCCAGCTCAGTTGGGCCAGTTCCAGCGACGGTCGGATCCCCTGCGAGCAGGCCTTGATCCAACGGGGGATCCCCCTGCGGGTGACCACCTCGGGTCCCCTGCTTTGGCCCACCGAAACGAGTCGTGCTCCTCCCGATCCCTAGGCCCCGAGTGCAGAGTTGATTCCCGGTCAGCCAAGGGGAACATGGCAAAGCACGCGGGCAAAGTCCTAGACTCTAGGGCGTGAGCCGACCTGCCCCCCCCGCACCGCCCCCCACTGGACCAGCGCGCCCAGCCGATCCCACCCAACCGGTGCTGGCGGTCCGCGACTTGGGCAAGCGCTACGGAAGCCAAGTCGCCCTCGAAGGGGTCAGCTTCGATGTCCTACCCGGGCAGATTTTTGGGCTCCTGGGACCCAACGGTTCGGGCAAGACCACCACCTTGACCTGCGCCCTTGGACTGCTCAGGCACAGCAGCGGATCGGTGCACATTCTGGGCCATCCCTCAGAGCGCATTTTTGAAACCAAGGGCCGGGTTGCGGTGGTGTTCGACACCCCGGTGCTCCTGCGGAACCACACCATCCTGCAAAACTTGACCTACGGCGCCCGACTGCGGAACCAGACCAAGGGCCGTGGTCCAAAGGAAGTCCTGGAGTTAGTGGGACTTTCGGGGCTCGAGAAGCGCAAGGCCAGCCAGCTGTCCCTGGGCCAAATGCGACGCTTGTCCATCGCCCTCGCCCTCGCCGGTAGCCCCGAGTTCTTGGTACTGGACGAGCCCCTCGCTGGCCTCGATCCCATCGGCGTGCGCGAGGTCATGGCGCTACTAGGGCGCCTTCGCCATGAGGGCCTGACCCTGATGGTGTCCAGCCACCGTCTCTTTGAAATGGAACGACTCCTTACGCACGCAGCGGTGCTGATCGAAGGCCGGCTCGCCGCCCTCGGTTCCATGGAGGAACTCCTCGGCGCCGGTGGGCGCGTCAGGGTAGAGGTCGATGATCTGGAAAAAACTCTGGGTCTGGCCCAACAACATGCTTGGAAGGTACTGGCCCAACGGGATCAGGAACTCACTATCGATGCAGGGAGCTCCCCCCAGGAAGTCAACCGCAAGTTGGTGCAAGCGGGCGTAGGCGTCGAACGATTGGCCCCGGCACGCTCCTCCCTGCCGGACCTGTTCGAACAACTGGTCGATGCCCGGGAAGATTCACCATGAGGGGCGCCGCCTTGGTTTTCAAAGCCGAATGGGGTCGCTTGATTGTCACCCGCGCTTTCCATGGGGTGCTGTTGCTGGTGTTTGCTGCATCACTGGCCCGAGCCCTGGGGGATGGTCTGACATCAAGCTCCCACGGGGTTGAATCCGGCCAGGGTTGGCACGGGTTGGCCCTGGGTTGGCGCACGGGACTCGTGCTCTCCACCCTGATCCTGGCCTTTGGCGCCGCCCGCGGGCTGGCCGGAGATTCCAACGCCTGGATCCTGCGCTTGGCCTTGACCCGCGGCACATCACGGGCGGGCATGATCAGCGCGCGCTTGATGTTGGGCCTTGCCCAGTTGCTGCTCTTGGTGTTGTGCAGCGGCGCAGGCGCCTGGCTCGGCGGCTGGTTCGGCGGAGGCTATGGAACGTTTGTGGTGGACGGGGCCGAGTTCGGCGACCGGGCCTTCTTTGCCCCGGAGTTTGTGCGGGTGCTGCTCGGAGTGCTGCCGGCCCTCGCGGCCACGTATGCCTTTGCCCTCTTCATCTCGGCTTTTTGCAGCAGCGCAGTGACCGCGGTGGCCGCCAGCATGGGACTGTTGCTCTCCTTTGATCTGTTCAAGGAAGTACTGGGTGACGGGGGCAAGTGGTTCTTCCTGGCCCATACCCCGACCCTCTTGGACTCCTCAGGCTTCACCTACTTGGGCGACCTGTGTGGACTCGCCACCAGCACAGCCCTTTGGGAGGAGGGCTACTGGCGAGCGGGAATGGTCAGTTCCCTGACCAGTGTGCTTATTTTTACAATGGGCGCGATCTGGGTGTTGCGTCGCCGCGCCCTCTGATCGCGGGCTTCCCCAGCAATCCTGCGCACACCCGAGATCCAAACGGGTCCAACTTTGGGCAGGCCGCGCCCCAGCTTCCAGCTTTCAGGCTGGAATAGAGGGCCCGGGCACCCCAAACTTGCAGAGTGCCCCTCCCGTGGCGCACGCGCCTTGCCCCGCGCCTCCTGACTGCACCATGCGATCCATCACCCGCCGAATACACGCCTCCCTCCTAGGGCTCACGCTGCTCTCGTTCACGGCGTGCACCATGGTTCCCACCAGGCCAATCCCCGAGCCCCTCCCGGAGGTCCTCGCCTGGACCCAAGCGCAACCGGTCCCCACGGTTTTCTTCGGCGCGGAAGTCAGAGAGAACGACAGCGGTTCCCTCGACGATCTGTTCTTTGCGCCGGGTGTGCGGGTGGTCACGGTGGCCGACGGTTCCCCCGCGGCTCAAGTCGGAATGCGCGCGGGGGATGTGGTCTTGCAATTAGCCGGGGAAGAAATCAACGACCCGGACAGCTTTGAAGTTCTCTTGGCCCTGCAAGTCCCCGACTCAGCTCTGATCTTGCAAGTGCAACGGGGCGACGCGATCTTTGAAATCGAGGCACATGTGCGCGAGGCCGCCATACCCGCCTCGCCCCCCACCCTAGTGGCGGTCGCGGAACCGGCGCGCACCCTGGCCCGTTGGATACGCGGCGGAGGAGGCGTAGTCATCTTAGCCAGTCACCCCGAAGGCCCCTTGGCCAAGAGCGGGATCCCCAACGGTGCCATCGTCACCCACTTGGATGGTGCGCCCGTGCGCAGTGAGAGGGCTCTTGTGCGCAAAGTGCTAGTGAAGGAGCCGGGGACGGATGTGTTGATGACTTGGCACATGCCCTCGAATAAAAGTCAAGAGACCCACGTCACACTCTACGCCCCGGACAATCGTCTCTTGGAGGCAACACTGCCGGTGGTGATCGGTTACATCAGCTCCGCGGATGGTGAGAGCAGCACCCTTTACGTGGGCGACTTGTGGCTGATTTGGCTCTTTAAATACCAGCGCGAAGGCCGCGAGCACCATTACTCATTCCTACGATTCATCACCTGGTCCACGAACGAGGGCCTGCTCGGGAGCGAGCAATGATTGCGTCCTTGGCCCTGGGTGTGTTGGCCATTGGAGGGAGCGATCGTGAGGTCACGTTCGTCGACGCCTCCCTTACAATCCCCGGTGAGTTGCTCTCGTGGAAAGCGCGGGACTGGGATCGTGACGGCCGACTCGACTTGATGCTGGTGGCCTTGGCCCCCAATGGCCGTAGGGAATTGCGCGTGTACCCGGTGCAGGGCCAAACCATCGACGCAAAGCCATCCCACACGATGGAATTCCTCCAGGACGTGACAGCCTTTGGCTTAGCCGAGCTCCAGCCCTCCGAGAGCGGCCTGGAACTCCTGCTCCTGTCCCCTACCGGAGCCTGGTCCTACTCCCTCAACAAGTCGGGCTACCGGAACAACATCGCGAGCTTGACGAAGTTCGATGGGCTCTTTGACCTGCCCCTTTCCAAGCGGATCGGTTGGTGGGACTACATTGGGCCCGGCGGCCATGGGGTCAACCAGTTCCTCGTGCCGACCTTGACTGGGCTGCAGCTTGCCCGCCAAACCGAAGGAGCCTGGGATCTGCTCGAAATCCCCACCACAGACACACCGACCCGAAAGGGAACTGGCAGCTTGGCTTCCACCCCCCGCTCTTCCACCGGTGGCTTCCGAGTAGCCCTGCAGGTGGAGGGTGGCAAGCTCAAGAGTCCCTTCATCGGAGAATCCAGCAAGGGGATTTCCACCATGGCCAAGGACTCGGTCACCCTTTCGGCCCCCGCATGGGTGGACTTTGACGGGGACGGGGACCGGGACCTGTTGTACCTCACGACCAGTGAACTGCTGATCTATCGAGACGATGGCACGGGGCCTCCCGCCGAACCCACAAGGCGTGAGAAGCTCCCCGCCTATCTGATTCCAACAGACGACAATAAACCAAGCCTAAGGCTGGTGGACATCAACCAAGATGACCGACTGGATATCTTGGTGCAAGCCAAGAAGTCTTCCAAGTCGACCTTCAGCAACGGCACCACCAAGCTCATGGTCTTGCTGCAAACCAAGACGCGCATGCTGCCCGCTAAGCCCAACCAAACGTTTTCGTTTGCGGCCAGCAACATCACGGCCCAGGTGGCGGACATTGATGGGGATGAGCACTTGGACCTGATGGTCCGGCAATTCGAGTTGCCCGACCTGACGGATATGATTACGGGGCTAGAGTTCACCTTGACCCACATGTTCTACGCTGGGACGGGCCGGGGATTCGAACCCCAACCGACCCTACGCCAGGCGAGCACCTTTGACGAGGAAGAGGTCGAAGGGCTCATCATCAACCGGGCCTTTAAAATGGATCTTTCCGGGGATGGATTGGCGGACATGGTGGAGATCGATCTGCAGGGCCGCATTGCGATCCGACGACTGATCAAGGAGAGCGGTTTCTTCTCGGGTACCACATGGGCCCTGGAGGAAGTCCCTTGGAAACGTTTCGACACGGCAGGCTCTATCAGCAAGCTCGATGTGCTTGATCTGAACGGGGACGGTCAAGGGGATGTGGTCAGCGTCAATGATGCGGGCTTGACTATTTTCCTTTCGAATTCAGGAGCAGGGCGATGAGGTTCACCCTTTGTCTCACGGGCTGGCTGGCTGCCGGATCGGCCCTGGGCCAGGCCCCAACACCTGCTCCCCCGGACCAGGATATTCCGCTCTTCCAAACCACCGTCCTGCAAGCCAATAGTGAACTGGGACGTTTGCTCCTGGCGGATGTGGACGGGGACGGGGACCGGGACTTGCTGCAAGTCACCGATGCGGGGGTCCGCGTGCGCCTGATGGATTCCAGCGGGCGTTACGGCCAGGAAGCGGGGGCCCTGTTCCCTTGGCCCTCCCAGCAAACAGCTTGGGACGTGGCCGACATGGACGGGGACAAGGCCATGGAGTTAATTCTCTTCGTGGACAGCAAAGAGGTCCTGCGGTCCCCCTGCGTGGACGGGGTTTTTGCCAAGCCAACCAGTCTGCTCAAGGCGACCGGCTGGCAACCCCACGGGGTGCACCAGATGCGCTTCACCCGGGACATCGACGGAGACGGACGCTTAGACATCACGATTCCTCAGCCTTCGGCGCACCACTTGTTCCTGCGCCGAGCGGAGGGTTTCGCCGAACCCCTAATCGTCCACTTCAAACCCCAGGTCAGCCAGAATTTTGGCGACCCGAGCATGCTGGAGATGACCATCTCACAAACCGTCAGCGCCCCATGGTTCGGCCTGAAAGATGTGGATGGAGACGGACACAAGGACGTGGTATCCAACACCGCTGACGAGATCGCCTTTCACATTTTCCGCGACGGAGCGATCCCCATCGAACCCACCTGGGTGCTGGACATCGCAGCCTTGACCGAAGACTTGCCCGATGAAAAGGATATCGACCTAGACAACCTGCTGGCGTTTATCTCTCACCGGCTGGAGTGGCGCCTGGTGGATCTCGATGGAGTCGCCCCCAATGACCTGATCGTAAGCGTCGGCGGGAAAATCCGCACCTGGCTTGGGGGCAGCGTCAAAGGCATGGCCGGAGAACCGAATCAATTGCTGCTGACTGCGGGCAACCTGCTTTGGTTTTTCACCCGCCAGATCGAGGGCTCGCCCCTACCCGAGCTGCAGATTGTGCGTGGCGAGAAAATAGGTCTCGGGCGGATCCTTCGCTATCTCATCCTGCCTGGGAAAATAACCTTCGACCTCTTCACCTACGGCAACCAAGCGGGACGCTTCACGGACCGGCCGGTACGCAAGAACAAGATTCAATTTGGTATGCCCCAGCTGAGGAATCTGCTCGATGACGACGGTTTGGGATCTGCTGTGGAAGAACAGTTCAAAATTCCCGCCCGACGTATGCACCGCAACTCGGGCCAAGACGACATCGCTGATTTGCTCGACAATGAGTTGCGCGTTTTTGAGCACTGCGCCCCCACTGCCAGCCACACCGAACAAATCCTCGACGGAGCCTTTCAGATGGACCGTTTCATCGAGATCTTCCTTCTGGATGACCTGGACCGTCGAGGCGACGGGGCCAACACTTTCTTGGACTTGGGCGACCTGGCCACCTATGAATTTTCCCCGGGCTTGATCCTGCGCCGGGCGAGCCAAGGCAAGACTGCGATCTTCAGGGCCCAGATCCCCGAAGGAGAACATCGCCTCGCCTGCCGGGACCTGACGGGCAACGGGGAAAGTGACCTGATCGTAGTCACCACGACCAAGCAAGGACTAACCGTCCGGCTTTTCGTGCGTCGGCCCTAGGGTGGGTCCTCCGCCAAGAAAAAGGGGGCGCCTACCGGCGACGCCTGGAGTCTTCGCTGGTGTCCTGCATGTCCACAGCCCAATCACGCCATCGCTCC
>CALEMP010000250.1 GCA_937910685.1 uncultured bacterium | reverse complement strand
TTAGATGCAAACAAACGACGACGACCCCCCCTCCGGCGGCCAGTCCTTCGAGCTTCGGCCCGGCGGAAACCGACCACCTGTCAATGCCTCGCGCCTCGTGGTAGCCGTTGCTGGCTTCCTGATTTTGTTCGTCATGGTTGCCCTCGGCACCATGGGCAAGCTTGGGGTGACCAGTGTCACCGCTGAGGAAGTTGCGGTCAAAATCAACTACATCAGCGGCAATCGCACCGTGATCACCAATCCCGGTTTTCAGATCTACATCCCCTTCATCGAGGATGTGTTCAAGATGGACCGCACCCCGCAAAAATTCTTGATGGCCGGGGACCGTGCACTTAGCACCAACCATGTCCCGTTCCTCACGGTGCGTGCCAAGGACGGCTCGAATTTCTCCTTCGACGATCTAGAAATTCAGTACTCCATCCTGCCTGGCCCGGAAGCGGCACTGCTGCTGGATGACTCAGGACCTGGGGACGGGTTCAAACGCGAGTGGGTCCGGGCCTTTGCCCGTTCCGTGCTGCGGGATGAGTTTGGCAAGTACTCCGCCGTGGAGGTTGCTGACCCGACGGTCTACCAAGCAGCCAGAATCGCCAGTGAAGAGCGCTTGAGCTTGATGCTGGAAGAGCACGGCCTGCAGTTGATCCAGGTGATCTGCCCCAAGCCTCGCTTCGACCCGGCCTACGAGCAGGCCATCGAAGACCGTAAGGAGGCCGACCAGGAGGTCGAAAAACTTCGTGAAGAGGAGAAGCGCCTCTTGAACGAACGGGAACGCAAGATGGCGGGAGCAACCAAAGAAAAGGAGATCCAGTGGCAAAGCCTGCAGGGAGCCCTCGTCAAGGACTTGCTCAATGCCGAGCAAAGCCAGATTAAAATCCAAAAAGGAGCTGACGCCTACGTGATCAGTCGGGACTTTGAGGCAAAGGCGGTGAATGCGCAGTTGACGCAAAGTGCCCGCGGTATGACCGCTACGTACACCAAGGAGGCCGAGGGTATCTTGGCCAGGGCCACGGCCCTTGAAGAGCGTGGCGAGGTCGTTGTACGTGCGGCCTTGATCGACAAGCTCAAGACCATCACTTTTACCCTCGTGCCTTACAGCCGAGATCCAGAGCCGAAGCGGCTTGAACATACGGACTTGCGTGAGGCAAGTGCCAGCAGCCTGTCTGCTGGGCGTGCAGGAGGAGACCAATGAATCCCACCAAACCTATTATCGGCCTATTGGTCCTTGCAATTCTTGCGGTGGCCCTTTCCGCCGCCCTGACCGTCAAAATCAACCCGGGTGAAATCGGCGTACGTGCGAATGCATGGGGTTCGGGTGTCGAAACCGTGGACTTCCAGCCCGGAATCCACCTGGGAGTTGTGGGTGTCCATAAATGGCACCGCTTGGATCGACGCTCGCACTTTTTAACCTTTAGCAAGACGGATGCTCATCAATCGGGACGCGGGATGTTTGTTGTTGGCACGCGGAACTCTCAGCGCCGGCCGCCCTTGGACATCCGTACCAAGGACAACAACACGGCTGCCATCGATGTGACCGTGACCTATCGCATCATCGAAGGCGAGGCGAACCTGCTGGTGGCCGAAGGCCTTCAGACCTCTTACCAAGAGCGCGTGGTGTCCACAGTGCAAAGCGTCTTGCGAGAAGAACTCGCTCAGCTTTCGCCTGAGGATTTCGTGAATACGGAAATTCGTTTGCAGCGCGCTAAGGACACCCTACCCGTCCTACAAGAGGCTCTGCGCAAGTTCCACATCACTCCTGACCGGCTGCTGATTCGTGCCGTGCGGTTTCCCGATACCTACGAGCGCAAGCTGCAGGACCGTCAGTTGAAGCAACAGCTGGCTTTGCTCGAAAAGAGCCTGCAGAATGTGGAAGAGGCCTTGGCGAAGACCGGCAAGATCGAAAAAGTCACCGAAGCTGATGTGAAGGAGCTCATCGCCACCTGGGACAAGCAAATTCAGGAAGCCGAGTCGGATAACCAGGTCAAGGTGGCCAAGGTGTTGGGCGAGTCCGCTGAGTACGACCTAAGGGTCCGGGCAACTGTGGACGCGGAATACGAGGTGATGGTTGCTGACGGCAACTTGGCCGTGACCAAGGCCGGCGCTCTGCGAGATAGGCTGAGGAACGCCGCCCTCGACACCCTTGGTGGCCGCATCCTTCAGGCCCGCGACGCGGCAGAGAACCTGAACTTCGCGTCCGTCACCCTGAACTCTAACGACCCCGACGTCCCCAGTGTGATCGACATCGACGCCCTAGTGCGCTTGTTGGTTGGCACTGAAAAGGAATAGGGCCAAGTAGATTTCTCGGCAAGATTGCTCGAGGCGCCAGATGCATTCGTATCTGGCGCCTCTTGCATTGGCGGCCAGTATCGACGTGGCCGGCTGAATCAGAAGTGAAAGCGCAGGCCGATTCCCAGGAGATCACTGTCGTCGCTGGTGCTGTAGTTGGCGCTGAAGGAAATGGCTGAAGTGACATCGACCAAGGCGTTTATCCCGAGACTGTCCGGGATTGAAAAATCTTCCACGTCGATAATCGTGTAGCTGAGGTCGAGCTCAAGCCATGAGGATGCGTGTATACGGGTGCCTACCTCGTAGCTGAATCCGTCGACGTTGGGTGTACCGATATCTATCCCGCCGACAGTCGTGTCAAAGCTGTAGTCCACATAGGACGCGACTCCATACAAGTCGATTTGCTTGGCGAGTATCGTGTGCAGACCGAGACCCACCTGCAGAGAGGTTGCGTCCAAGCTGAGAGGCGCGACCTCTACAGACGTAAGTCCGTATCCGAAGCGCGCGAACCAGGTGTCGTTGAACTCAAGGGAGGCACCAAGAGTCAGGGAGTCGGCCTCCGTGCGATCTTCGCGGCCTATGCCAACTTCCAGATAGGTGTATTGGAATGCGCTGCCTGGAGCCTGCAAGGAAGGGGCTGCGTGGAGGGTGGGCAGGTGAGCCGAAGGGGAGGCGAGGGAGGCGAGGAGGAGAAGAATCATGAGGGGGTCCAGGGTTGGGAATGGGCGAGGCCGCGCGCCTCCCCTGATGGACCATCGGCCCGGTCGCCGGGAGTCTTGCCCCTTATGGTGCGATCGGGGTGATGAGGGCGAAGGGGGCGCTTCAAACGCACACGCGGGAGCTCCCAGTGGTCTGGGAGCTCCCGCGTGGGAGGCTCTTGGGGCTCGGGTTCGGGCCCTAGCGCATCAGGTTTTCGTCATCATGCACCGAAACCGCAAGGCCCGTTTCTTCCCCAATAAGGTCGACGATTTTCTTGATCGTGCCGGTGGGCGCGGCGCGCAGTTTGCGGTCCTTGGGGTTGAAGGGCAGGCCTTTCAGAATCTGAATTGAGTTGGGCTTGATCTCGGCCAAGCGTTTGATCCAAGCCTTGACCTCGTGGTCCGTGCTGTTGTCCTGGTCGCCGCGGTAGATGCTGGCCATCACGATCAGGTTATCGAAGTAGTGCAGGTCCTTGACGAGAACCGCAAAGTCGGTGGACTTGCCACCGGTTAGAGCGCTGTAGGTCTTGGTCGTGCCCCATTCGAAACGGGCGAGGATGCGGTCGTAGATCGAAAGCGCGGCGCGTACATCAACTGCGCCGATGTTGGCGCAGTTGCTTTGGATGTAGAGCTTGGCCCGGGGGAACCACTTGTTGCAGAGGGTGCGAAAGTTCTCGCTGGCCTCGCGCAGGTCCGGGTGCTCGGTGGGGTCGGCGCTTGAGCCGATGATCACGATACTCTTAACTTTCTCGCCGGCCTTGGAGAGTTCGATGATGCGCGTGGCGGCGGTGGTCACCACGAGCGAGGAGCGGGGAAGCGTGCTGTCCTTGGAAACGACCATGTGGTTGCGGGCTGCGCAAAGGTCGATGGTCAGGGTTCTCTCGAGACGCTGGGTGGTGAAGGGCCCATAAATAATGGGCGAAACGGTAGCTGTAATGGTCATTTGATAAATGTCTCGCGCAGATCGTTGGGCAACTGGGGGCCGCGTGGGCCCTGCCAGGGAAGTCGTACGGCGGTACATAGAAGTCCGCGCGAGGGAAATAGAATAACCCCATCGGCCCATTTCGTCTATAGGGGAAAACCCTATGAGACACCCCTGGTCACATGCGCAATGCCACTAGGCCAAGGAAAATTGCCAAGGTGGACCTCCATCCCGTGTCTTGTATGCACTCAAGCCAAGAGCCTAACCAGGAAAACTCCCCCCTGCCCCCAAATGAGGGCATGGAAAGCAGGGTTGGCACCCCGAAGTGGACCAACGCAGAGGCCCCCAGGGCGGGTGGGGCGAGGATTGAGGACCACGAGCGGGACGGTGCCCGGAGGGCAGGGATCTCTGGCTCGACCTCAAGGGACGCGTCTCGGATGCTCTGGCCGGGGGCTTGGGAATGCAATTTCATGGGTGGCGGGGCGGGGCGCGTGGGAGAAAAAAGGGCCGCAGGGAGAGACCCTTTCAGGGGCCTCGTGGTTTCACCTGGTGATTTTTCTGCGACAAGATCGGGCCGAAAGAGCCACCTCGCTTGACCGTTCACGGACACCCCTCTAGAATCTCGCCCGAGTTCCCGAAATCCCCACTGAATCTGAGTTGGAACTTCGCCCTCTGTCTTACGACATCGGCAGTGCGACAAAACGCCACATCTCCTTGTTTCTCAAGGGGATACGGCATTCTGCAGCGCTGGGCGTCCCACCACATCCCCCCGACCCCAAGTCCAAACAAGCCATGCATTTTGACTACCTGAATGTTCTGGTTTTCCTCGTGGTGGGCTTCCTGTTCGTCATCGTCAACCTGACGCTTGGTTCGCTGGTTCGGCCCAAGCGGAAAGGCACGGACGGGCTCGAAACTTACGAGTGCGGCGAAGAGGCCATTGGCAGCTCGTGGATTCAATTTGACATCCGCTACTACACGGTCGCTTTGATCTATGTGATCTTCGCGGTTGAGATTGCCTTCCTCTTTCCTTGGGCCATGGTCTTGAACCGGGCATTCGAGATCCCCGAGATTGGCCTCTGGGCACTGGCCAAGGGCTTCATGTTCGTCACCATCCTGTTCTTTGGATTGGTTGCGGTATGGGTCAAGGGTGACCTGGACTGGATCCTCACTTGGACGAAGGAAGCTTATGTGCCCACGGGCAAGCGCGAGAGCACTTCGATTCCGGACATCAGCACACTTACCGACGAGTCATCTGACTCCGATTCCGACCCCGACGAGGACGCCGCCTAGGCTCCAAGGAATATAGGAACACAAATGGGTTTACTAGAAGAGTCCCTCGACGACAACGTCCTGACCACAAAGGTTGATTGGCTTCTCAACTGGGCACGGTTGAACAGCATTTGGCCCATGACCTTTGGTCTGGCCTGCTGCGCCATCGAGATGATGGCTGTGGGAGCTGCGCACCATGACCTTGACCGCTTTGGCGCGGGCGCATTCCGCGCTTCTCCTCGCCAAGCGGACCTGATGATCGTGGCGGGCACGGTGAACTTCAAAATGGGCGAGCGCGTCAAGCGACTTTACGACCAGATGCCCTCCCCTAAGTACGTGATCGCCATGGGCGCCTGCGCCACTGGTGGCGGCCCTTACTTCAAGTACGGATACACGGTCATGAAGGGCGTTGACCGCATCATTCCCGTCGACGTTTACATCGCCGGATGTCCCCCGCGCCCCGAGGCGCTCCTCGAGGGCCTCATGAAGCTCCAAGAGAAGATCAAGCGTACTCCGGTTATCCGTCGCCCCGCGCACACCCTTTGATCGCCTAGGCGCTCACCCAATCAACCAAGCATGGAACTCCAAGCGATTCACGACACTCTGAAGGCCGCCGGCGTGGTCGGTCTATTGGGCTGCGATGAACCGCGGCCCGCTAACAAGAAGGAGAAAGACCCCGGCCGCGCGGGTATGCCTTTCCTGTTGGTGGACCCGGCCGAGATCGTGCCCCTCCTTACGGCATGCCGCGACGAGTCCCGGCTGCAATTTGACTTGCTGATCGATCTCACCGCGTCCGACCCCGCCGCAGATGGGGACGACCTATGGGTCTTGATTCAGTTGCTTTCCTTGAAGTACCGCCATCGTCTGGCGATCAAGGCTCACTTGCCTAAGAGCGCCCTCAGCATCGCCTCCGCCACTGCGGTCTACCGCGCCGCCAACTGGCACGAGCGCGAGTGCTCTGAAATGTTCGGCATCACATTCGAAGGTCACCCCGACCCGCGTAAGATTCTGCTGCCCGATGATTGGAAGGGTTTCCCCCTGCGTAAAGATTACGAATTCCCCACCGAGTACCACGGAATCTCCTGTGAGTAATTCCACCTCAAACACACCCGAGAAGGACCACAAGTCCTCCTATCGCGCGGAAGAGCGACGCACCTTGTCCAGCGGCGAGGAAGAATTCTTCTTTGACGTGAAGACCTCGGACATGGAGGTCAACATGGGCCCCCAGCACCCAGCGACCCACGGGGTGATGCGGGTTCTGATTCGCTGTGACGGCGAGCTAGTAACAGGCTCTCAGGTGCACTTGGGTTATCTGCACCGCTGCGCCGAGAAGATCGGCGAGAACGTGGAGTGGCTGCAATACTTGCCCTACACCGACCGCTACGACTACTTGGCGGCGATGAACAACAATTTGGGTTACAGCATGGCCGTGGAAGCGCTCATGCCGGGCCTAGAGATTCCCCGTCGCGCGGTCTTGTTGCGCACGATCAACGTGGAGCTGAACCGGATTGCTTCGCACCTGGTGGCCTATGGCACCTACGGCTTGGACATTGGCGCAATCACCCCGTTCCTTTATGCCTTCCGCGAGCGTGAGTGGATCCAAGCCTTGTTCGAGAAGATTTGCGGCGCGCGTCTGACCTATTCCTACATCCGCATCGGCGGCGTCTTCAATGACGCGCCTCCCGGCTGGCTGAAGGAGGTTGGGCACTTCTGCGATGTGTTCGAGGAGAAATGGAAGGAGTACCGCGATTTGCTGGCCCTCAACCACATTTTCATCAAGCGAACCGCTCACGTTGGCGTGATCCCCAAGGACATGGCCATCGACTTCGGCTTGACCGGCCCCATGCTACGCGGCAGCGGGGTGGACTTTGACCTGCGCCGGGATATGCCTTACATGGCCTATGGCGAGGCCTATGAAGCGGGCGCTTTCAAGGTTCCCGTGGGCTCCGGCGAGAAAGGCGAGTTGGGTGATTCCTGGGACCGTTTCTATGTGCGCGTTGAAGAGATGATGGAGTCCATCAAGCTCGTGCGCTGGTGCTTGGGAGTCATCGAAGACGGCCCGATCATCGGCGAGATTCCCAAGGTGATTAAGGTCCCCGCGGGAGAAGCCTACGTGGGCATCGAAAACCCGCGCGGAGAACTGGGGCACTATGTGCACTCCGACGGAGGCAAGGTAGCCGTCCGTTGTCGAGTGCGCGGGCCCTCCTTCACCAACATTGCGGTGGTCGAAGAGCTCATGCCTGGCACCCTGTTGGCTGACTCGGTTGCGATCATCGGCTCAACGGACATCGTGATCGGAGAAACAGACCGATGATTCAAGAGCAAGCAGACGCGGTGCTGGGACATCCGGTTCACCCGGACAGCAATGTCTTCGTGCGTATCCTCGAGTGGCTGCCCCTGCCCGAGATAATTCCCGGGTGGGTCGTGACCTTCGGCGGAGTCATGCTGGGCATGTCGATCTTCTTGGCGGTGATGAGCGTGCTCGTCATGTTCTGTGTGTGGTTGGAGCGTAAGGTCTCCGGTCACATCCAGTGCCGGACTGGCCCCATGTACGCGGGCGGTTGGCATGGCTGGGCCCAGTCCCTTGCGGACGGAGTCAAGCTGCTGCTCAAGGAAGACATGATTCCCAAGGATGCGGACCGGACCCTGTTCTGGATTGCGCCGGCCATCGTGCTGGGCTCGATCTTTGGGGCCATGGTCGCCTTCCCCCTCTCCTACGACTGGTGGTTTGGTCGCATGGACTTGGGCGTCTTTGCAATCCTGGCCCTTTCATCCACCACAACCATCGGCGTGGTGATGGCCGGCTGGGCCTCGGCTTCCAAGTGGTCGCTCTATGGCGCCATGCGCGAGGCGGCCCAAGTGGTGGCCTACGAGATCCCCTTGGGCTTGTCGCTCCTGGCGCCTCTCTTCGTGCTGGGTACCTTCAGCCTGACCGAGGCCAGCGCCATGCAGTCCGGCTGGTTCGGCATGAAGTGGGCAATCTTCACCAACCCCTTCTTGCTCCCCGCCTTCTTGATCTATGTGGTCGCCGCATTGGCCGAAACGAAGCGCGCACCATTCGACTTGCCCGAAGCCGAGTCCGAGCTGGTTGCGGGGTTCATGACCGAGTACTCCGGCATCCGCTGGTCGTTTTTCTTCTTCGAGGAATACGCCGCCATGTTGCTCATGAGCGTCCTTGGCGCGTTCTTCTGGTTCGGTGGCTTCGAAAGCCCCTTGACCGGTGCTCTGCGTGCATCCGGCATGGAAGATACCTCGCTGGTGTTCAGCTTGGTTTGCTTCGGCACAGTGCTGTTCAAAGGCTTTGTTGGCATCTTCTTGATGATGTGGCTGCGCTGGACTTTGCCCCGCGTGCGTATCGATCAAGTGATGACCATGGGATACAAGTATCTCACGCCGTTAGCCCTGTTCTGTGTCCTTGGCGCCGCCTCATGGGAGGCGCTGCAACACCTGATTTTTTCTTAAGATGGTCCGCGCAAATAGATATTTTCAAGACGTCTGGGATACGCTTAAGTCGACTGTGGTCGGCATGCGTATCACGGGCAAATACTTGCTCCGCAAGCCAATCACGGTTCAATACCCCGATGAGCGCTTGCCCATCCCCGATCGTTATCGGGGGATCCACTACCTTGAGCAAGAGAAGTGCATCGATTGCTTGGCCTGCGCGCGCGCTTGCCCAATTGACTGCATCGAGATGGACGCCATTCGGCATGGCAAGGAGCTCGAGTGGGTGTCTTTCACCCTCGACTACCAGAAGTGCATGTTCTGTGAGCTGTGCGTCTATCCCTGCCCGAAGGACTGCATTCACATGGGCACGGAGTTCGCACTGGTGGTCGAGGACCGCAGTGAGTTGAAATTCGACCTCTTGTCCTTCCAGGGAATGTCCCCGGACGCCCGGGTGCGCAAGCGCGAAGCCGAGGAGAAGAAGAAGGTCAAGGACGCGGCGAAGGCAGCGAAAGCTGCGGAGAAAGCCGCTGCTGAAAATGGGGATGGGGCTAAGTCCTGATGAGCATCCTGCATCAACAGCGTGCTTTCTACGGCCTATTGACCCTCGCGATTCTGACGAGCGTGGGTTACGGCTTGGTGTCCCATGGAGCCGAGGGCATGGCCTTTGGGTTCTTCTCGTCCTTCACCATCGCCGGCTCCTTGATGTGCATCTGGGAACGCTCGGTGGTACGCAGCGCGTTCTCGCTGATGGCGACCTTCATGGGTGTGGCCGGTTTGTTTTTGCTGCTGGGCAGCGACTTCCTCGCCATGGCCCAGATCCTGATCTATGTGGGCGGCATCTTGGCCCTGATCCTCTTCGGTGTGATGCTCACTCCGCCGGATCTTGGCGAGCGCAGCCTGCCCCGTATCGGCGGAACTCTGGTGCTTGTGCTCGGCGGCGCAAGCCTGGTTTGGAAGCACGTTATGGACGCCACCGAGTCTCTTGCGGTCTTGCCCGTGGAAGAGTTGACCCCAATGACCAGCCAAGACCAGTCCGTGGGCTTGGCATTCCTTCACCCAGAGCAATACGTGGTGGCATTCGAGTTGGCCGCTTTCTTGCTGACCGTGGCCCTGGTCGCAGCGGTTTACATCGCGCGACGCCGAACTGCTGATTTCGAACCCGAGGAGGCTGCCTGATGGGCGTTGAAGCTTACATGGGAGTTGCCGGAGTACTGTTTGTGCTGGGCATCGTCTGCATTATCAGTCGCCGGAACATCCTCTATGTCCTGATGGGCATCGAAATGATTCTGAACGCGGCCAACATCAACTTCGTTGCCATCAACCGCTTTGGCAACGGAGGTCTCGAAGGGCGCATGTTCGCCATCTTTGTGATCATCCTGGCGGCGGCCGAAGCGGCGATTGCCCTTGCGATCGTGCTCAACGTCTTTCACCTGTTCCAGAGTATCCGCCCCAGTGATGCGGACATGCTGCGCGACTAGCACCCATGAACACTCTTACCCCGAACGACTACCTGCTGCTGTTGGCGGTGCCACTGATCCCCCTCTTGGGGTATGTGGTCCAGATCTTCTTTGGCCGCAACCTGCCCCGCAAGGGTGACTGGATGCTGCTGGGGGGCATGTTCATCGTGATGTGCATCACGGTCTATATGTTCTTTGCGCACGCCATGGGGCATGTGGGGCCCCTGCCGTTCTGGAACGAATCAGCCATGACCCCTGATGGCCCGGTCTTCCGCTGGCTGTACAACACTTCCGATGTGCCCGGTGATCAGAACTTGATCGCAGGCATTCTGTATGACGGATTGGCGGCAGCCATGCTGATGGTTGTGGGCGTGGTTTCGTTCCTGGTGCACCTGTTCTCCAGCGGGTACATGGCGGGAGATAAGCGCTACCACATCTTCTTCGCCAACATTTCGTTGTTCACCTTTGCGATGTTGGGGCTGATCCTCAGCGACAACATCCTGTTCCTGTTTGTGTTCTGGGAACTGATGGGCTTCATGAGCTACCTGCTCATTGGCCACTTTGCCCAGGACCCGGACAGTCCGCGCATCAAGCACGCGGCGGCCGCTTGTAAGAAGGCGTTCTTGACCACTCGCGTGGGGGACACCTGCCTGTTCTTTGGAATGGCCATGTTCTATTTCCTCTTGCCGAGGGAATACAACGACCTTTTGGCCCAGGGCGCAATCGAAGGGGAGCGAGTCATTTCAAGCTTCCGCTTTGTGGACCTTTGGACCATGGGGGGGCAAATCGTCGAGGCTAACAACGGCGAGTATCCCTTCTGGATGAGCGTCGCCGGCCTGTTCACCTTTGGTGGCACGGTTGGCAAGTCGGCCCAGTTCCCCCTCCACATCTGGCTGCCTGACGCCATGGAAGGGCCGACTCCCGTGTCGGCAATGATCCACGCGGCGACCATGGTTGCTGCTGGCGTGTTCTTGTTGGGGCGCATGTTCCCGATGATGTCGCCGGAGGTTCTCCAGATTGTGATCGCGGTGGGTGCCTTCACTGCTCTGTTCGCCGCAACCATCGGTTGCACGGTGAATGACATCAAGGGAGTCTTGGCTTACTCGACCATCAGTCAGCTCGGTTTCATGGTTGCGGCCATAGGTACCGGTGGCTTGGGCATTGTGGCGGGCCTCTTCCACATGGTGACCCACGCGTTCTTCAAGGCGTGCCTCTTCCTGTCGGCTGGATCGGTGATCCATGGGTGCCACCACGAACAAGACATGCAGAAGATGGGTGGGCTGCGCAAGAAGATGCCCATCACCTTCATGTGCATGTTGATTTGCACCCTGGCGATTGCGGGCATGCCGTTGTTTGCGGGCTATTACTCCAAGGACCGGATCATCGCCTCGGTGATTGATTCCACCTTGACCCAGTGGCGTGGCGCCAACGTCTTTGCCCTGGTGGCCTTGCCCCTCGCGGCGATGCTGACCACCTTCTACATGTTCCGCCTGATCTTCCTGACCTTCTTCGGGGAGCCGCGGGATCAGCACATTCACGATCACGCCCACGAGTCTCCAATCCCCATGACCGCCGCTCTGATTGGGCTGGCGTCCCTGGGCATGTTTGGCGGCCACTTCTGGTTGGCAGGGGATCCCCTTTCCAACAACGGCACCTGGTTCACGAACCTAGTTCAATGGCAGACCATGTACGTCACATCCCGTGGCGGCTCCTTGGATCTGACATCCATGAACATGATCGCCGTCACCGAGCACACCGCACACACGGGCCATGTTTGGGCCGTAGGCGTTTCCCTGAGCGTACTTGCCCTGGGATTCTTTGCGGCCCTCTGGATCTATGGCTTGAAGAAGCTCGATCCAGCGCGCATCACCAGCAAGCTCGGACTTGTCTACGAAGCGGTGCGCGACAAGTACTACGTCGACGAAGCGGTCAACGCCAGCGTGATCCGTGGAACCATGGGCCTTGCCAAAGGCCAGAAGTGGATTGACGAGAACGTCATCGATGGCACGGTTCTAGGAGTCGGCCGATTGGGCCGGGGCCTTGGCACCCTCTGCGCATGGATTGACAAGAACATTGTCGATGGCGCAGTCAACTGGGTGGGTAACACCACCCAGGCACTGGGTTCGGTTGCACGCCTGATGCAAACCGGCCGCATTCAACAGTACGTTTCCTTTGCAGTGGGCGGGGCGCTCCTTTTGGCGGCCTTCCACATCCTGACTTGATCCCCGCTCACCCCTGAGCACCTCCTCCAAGGCCAATAGCCATGGACCTACTCAACACCAACCCTGACAACCTCTCGACTCTGCTGAGTTGGCTCACCTTCCTGCCGTTGATCGGCATGTGCGTGGTCCTCCTGCTGCCGGCGTCGAACCTCCGTGCCATCAAAATCACGGCGGGGGTCTTCACCTTTATCCCTCTGGTTCTCGCAACTCAGATGTACTTCGGTACGTTTGACAAGACAGTCAGTGGCTACCAGATGGTCCAGCACTTCGAGTGGATCAAGGCTCTTGGCATTAACTACTCGGTGGGAGTGGACGGTTTGTCCATGCCCCTGCTGTGGTTGACCACGATCTTGTTCTTCATCGCTGTGCCAGCCAGTGAGACCGTACCGCGCCTGTCTAAGGCGTACTTCGTCTTGCTGCTGCTGCTTGAACTGGGGGTCCTGGGCGTATTCGTCAGCTTGGACTTCTTCCTGTTCTACGTGTACTGGGAGATCATGCTGCTGCCCATGTACTTCTTGATCGGCATCTGGGGAGGTCCCCAGCGCGAATACGCGGCCATCAAGTTCTTCCTCTACACACTGGCTGGTTCAGTGCTGATGCTGATCGCTGTGATTGCTCTGCGCTTGGACGCGGGCACCTTCTCGATTCCCGAGTTGGTGGCTATCGGCAAGGCGGGTGGCTTCACCGGCCCGGCGCTGTTGGGCATGAGCTTCACCACCTGGGTGTTCTGGTTCCTCTTTATTGCCTTTGCGATCAAGATTCCGGCCTTCCCGTTCCACACGTGGCTCCCGGACGCTCACGTTCAGGCTCCCACGCCGATCTCCGTGATTCTGGCGGGCATCCTGTTGAAGCTCGGAGGCTATGGCCTCTTGCGCGGCTGCTTCCCGATTGTGCCGGATGCGTTCCAGGAGTTCGCCTATGTGCTGGGTCTCCTCGGAGTGATCGCCATTGTCTATGGGGCCTATGTGGCCCTGGGCCAAAGCGACTTCAAGAAGATGGTGGCCTATAGCTCGGTCAGTCACATGGGTTTTGTGCTGCTTGGCATGGCCGCTTTGACCGAGTGGGGCATGAACGGTGCAGCTCTGCAGATGTTCACCCACGGCATCAGCTCGGCCGCGTGCTTCCTCGTGGTGGGCGTGGTTTATGACCGGGCGCATCACCGGGACCTAAATGGCTTTGGCGGCTTGGCTCAACCCATGCCTCGCTACTGGGCCATGGCAACCATCGCGTTCTTTGCTTCCCTGGGACTACCTGGAATGGCGGGCTTTGTGTCCGAAGCGCTGACTATGGTCGGTGCCTTCCAGTCCCAAGTTGGTTGGACTGACGAGGCGATTGCTTCTGGCTGGATGTGGGGCCCGTTCCAGTGGCTGACACTGATCGCCACCATCGGCATTGTGATGACTGCCGCCTACATCTTGTGGGCCCTGCAGCGTGTGTTCCTTGGAACGCTCAACGAAAAGTACGCGGACTTCAAGGACATCAGTGCGCGCGAAGTGTTCAGCTTGGCGCCCCTGCTGGTCCTTTGCATCGTGCTTGGCATTTTCCCTTGGTACATCCTGGACTGGATGGAAGTCAGTGTCAGTGACTTGATGCAGATCCTCACTTTCGCCGGCTGATTTTTCTCGACCCGAATTCCATCCGATGTTTGCCCTCCAAGATCTTCACCTTCATGGCCTTAGCCTACTGAGTCCCGAGCTGACTCTCGTGGCCACCGCGCTTGTGATCCTGATGATGGATCTCATCTGGAAAGAGCGCGATTCCTGGCGCCTGGGGGCCATCGGAATGATTGGCCTCGGCGCAGCAGCGCTGCAGTTGATCGGGGCCCACGGGACCCAGGACACGGCTTTCGCCTTGGTTGCCATCGACAACTTCGGAGGGTTCTTCAAGCTCTTCACCTGTGCCGCGACGATCGTTTGCATTGCGTTTGTGATGCTTGACCGCCGCGAGCGCCGTCATCGTATTGGCGAGTACTACTTCCTGTTGGTCAGCGCTGCGATCGGCATCTTCTTCATGGTGAGCACCTACAACCTGCTGTTGCTGGTGCTGGGCCTGGAATTGGCCAGCCTCGCGAGCTACAGCTTGGCGGGTTTCCACAAGGGCGAGAAGCGCTCTGCGGAAGCCTCTATGAAGTACGTGGTCTTCGGGGGATTGTCAGCGGGTGTGATGGTGTTTGGCATCAGTTTGCTCTACGCGGCAACCGGCACCCTTGACCTGCGGGTCATGTCCGGGGCCCTGGCGGTGGACCCCGTTGGCGAAGGAGTCGCTCGGAGCTTGGCTATTGCCCTTGAGCAAAGTCCGGGCATGATCGCCCTCGCCATGATCCTGATCCTTGGCGGATTCTCGTACAAGATCTCTGCTGCCCCATTCCACTTCTGGGCACCGGATGTTTATGAGGGCTCGCCCACTCCGGTGACTACCTTCCTTGCGGTCGCCTCCAAGGCGGGCGGTTTCGGCGCACTCATGCGCTTCTTCGGTGTGCTCTTCGTGGCCCCCGACGTGGGTGAATTGGTGGCAGCCTATCGCCACGAGATTGGCATGGTGTTGGCCCTCGTGGCGGCGCTGACCATGACTCTCGGCAACTTGGCGGCCTTGCGCCAGACCAGCCTCAAGCGAATGTTGGCCTATTCCTCCGTAGCCCACGCGGGTTATGTGTTGGTGGGAATTGCAGCCATGACCCAGGCCGGCATGGAGGCATCCATGTTCTACCTGGCGGCCTACTACTTCATGAACCTGGGCGCCTTTGGCTTCTTGCTGTACTTCAGCGGAGTCACTGGCCGCGAGACCCTGGAATCCCTGCGCGGCATGGGCCCCAAGGCGCCGATGATCACCGTGCCCATGGTGATCTTCTTGGTGAGCTTGACTGGCATCCCCCCGATGGTGGGTTTCACGGGCAAGTTGCAGTTGCTCTATGCGGCCATGTCTCCTGCCGAGGGAATGCAGCTCGGTTGGTTGGCGGTTTGCTTGGGACTCAACTCCGTGATCAGCCTTTATTACTACATGCGTGTGGTGCGCACCCTGTTCCTTGAGGAATCGGATGCGCCCACGCCCGCGCCCCAACTGCCCATGGCGGTTTTCCTGATAGTGATGGCTTTCCTGACCGTCTGGTACGGACTCTTCTTCTCGCCCTTGCTCTCCTGGGCAAAGTCGAGCATGGACTTGCTCACCTAGGGAGAGGGCTTCATGACTGGGCCGGAGGTGCCCCAGTCCACTCTCTTAGGGCAGCTCCCGGATGGGGCGCTTTGTAAGGACGCTCTCGTGCTCCTCGGAGCAGTTCGCGCGGACGATCCCCATGGATCTCGTCGGCCTGCCGGCACTCCGGTGCTTGGGTGCTATGATGATGACTCGGAGTTCTCCCATGGAACCGTTTCACGCACTCTTTTTGCTCTTAGCCATGACGCCCACCGGGGATCCCCCGGTGAGTTTCGATCGTGATGTGCGTCCGATCCTCTCGAACAACTGCTTCGAGTGCCACGGACCCGACACGAACAAGCGCAAGGCCAAGCTGCGCCTCGACCTGGAGGAGGAACTCTTCTCGCTGCGGGGCGAGGCCTATGTGATCACTCCCGGCGAACCCTTGAAGAGCGAGCTCTTCCTGCGTATCACCGATGAGGATCCCGAGTTTAGGATGCCGCCCACTGAGTTCAGGCACAGCTTGGAGTCGGAAGAGATCGAGACGATCCGGCGTTGGATCGCCGAGGGAGCAGAGTACGAGGGGCATTGGGCGTGGAGTCGGCCGACGCGCCCCGAGCCCCCCGCGGTTCAGCACGAGGCGTGGGTGCGGAACCCCATCGACCGCTTTGTACTCGCGCGCCTTGAAGCCGAGGGCACTGTGCCTTCGCCAGCTGCCGACACCCGTACCCTCGCGCGCCGACTCTCCGTTGATCTCACGGGCCTTCCCGCAGACCCTGACGCTGTGGCGGACTTCGTCGGCGGAACGTTCGATGAGGCCGCCTACATCGACGAACTGCTCGGCTCTCCACACTATGGCGAGCGCATGGCCCAGCATTGGCTCGATCTCGTGCGTTACGCAGACACCGTCGGATACCACGGCGACCAAGAGTGGGGCATGTGGCCTTATCGGGACTATGTGATCCGTTCCTTCAACGAGAACAAGCCCTTCAACGAGTTCACCCTCGATCAACTTGGTGGTGACCTCTACGATGAGCCCACCATGTCCAACAGGGTGGCGGCGGGTTACAACCGGCTGAACATGGTGACTTTCGAGGGCGGATCACAAGCGAAGGAGTACCTTCTCAAGTACGCCGCCGACCGTGTGCGCAACTTCTCCACCGTCTGGCTCGGGTCGACCGTGGGATGCGCAGAGTGCCACGACCACAAGTTCGATCCCTACGCGACGAAGGATTTCTACCGGCTCTCCGCCTACTTTGCAGACATCGATGAGGTCGGCGTCTTTGCAGGGGTCGGCTCCGTTCCGCCCCAGATGAGGGTGGCCTCCCCCGAGCAGGAGATCGAGCTTGCCGGCCTCTTCGCCAGGGCCGAACGCTTGAAGGGTGAGCTCGACCGGGACGACCCGGAGCTCACCCTAGAGCAGGCCACTTGGGAGTTAGGGGCGGCCTCCGAGGCGGACGACGGCATCCGTAACTCCGTCGCGTGGGTGGACGATGTCCAATCCAACGGCGGCAAGACGGAAGGCGCTTGGACCTTCGTCGGAGAAGCGGACGGGGCGCCTGTGCGCTCTGGTGAACGCTCGCGCCGGCAGACAGGCGGCGCGATCGTCCAGCACTTCTTCCACTTCGCGGACAAGCGCATTGCGCTGACGGAGGGCGACCGCTTCTACGCCTGGGTTCACCTGGACCCTGCGAACCCGCCCAAGCAGTTGATGCTCCAGTTCCACGTGGACGGCACGTGGGAGCACCGCGTGGTCTGGGGAGAGGACAAGATTAGCTTCGGCGGAGTCGGCACCGACAAGGACGGGCACCGGCAAATGGGCGCGCTTCCCGTCCTCGGCGAGTGGGTGCGGCTCGAGGTCGACCCAGCCCTTGTTGGGCTTGGGCCCGGACGCTCGGTGGACGGGATGGCCTACACCCAGTTCGGCGGGCTTGCCCACTGGGACGAGGCGGGCGTTGAGACAGACACCCCCTCGCTTGCCTTCGGAAGCGCCTTGGGCTCCGTACGGGACGTGGTGCTCACCGACGCCGAGGCTCGGACGGAAGAGCAGGCCCAGCTCCTTCGCGCCTACTACCGGGAGATCTCGCCAACCCTAAGCGTGATGCGCAGCGCGATCGCCGAGGCAGAGGTCGCTCACACATCCTTTAAGGATTCCTTGCCGGAGATGCTCGCTACGGTTTCCGTCAAGCCGCGCGAGGTGAAGGTCCTGCCCCGTGGGAACTGGATGGACGACAGCGGCGAGGTGGTCCTCCCGGGAGTCCCGGCCTTTCTGCCCCAGGGTGAAGTCTTGGGCGCCGAGCGCGCGGACCGCTTGGATCTCGGGCGCTGGGCCGTCTCGGAGGCCAACCCGCTCGTGGCCCGCGCCTTCACCAACCGGATCTGGAAGCTCCTCTTCGGCGAAGGCATCGCACGCACCCCGGACGATCTCGGGAACCAGGGGGCGCGCCCGACTCACCCGGAGCTGCTCGACTGGCTGAGCGCGGAGTTCATTGAAAGCGGCTGGAATGTGAAACATCTCGTACGCACGATCGTTGAATCAAACACCTACCGCCAGCGCTCCGGCGCCCGCGCTGACCTGAGTGACCGTGATCCCTATAACGAGCTCCTCGCCCGTCAGGGACGGTGGCGCCATGACGCCGAGTTCCTGCGTGATGGGGCGTTGGCCGCGAGCGGCCTCATGACCTCGACCATCGGAGGCAAGAGCGTGAAGCCTTACCAGCCAGCCGGCCACTGGCGTGAGCTCAATTTCCCTATGAGAACTTGGCAGCAGGGCGATGATCTCTATCGGCGTGGGCTTTACACCTTTTGGTGCCGCACATTCCTCCACCCGGCCATGGACGCCTTCGACGCTCCCTCGCGGGAGGAGTCGTGCGCCCGACGCAACCGTTCGAACACGCCACAGCAAGCGTTGGTTCTCCTGAACGACCCTACCTTTGTCGAGGCAGCCCGCACTCTTGCCGAGGAGCCGGCGCGAGCCTTAGCTGACGAGTCCGACGAGCAAGGGGTGCATCACATCTGGCAGCGTGTACTTGCGCGGCCTGCGAACGCAGGTGAGCTCAAGGAGGCCCTGTCCCTTCTGGCCGACGAACGCGCGCGCTTCTCCACTGACGACGCGGCAGGGAGTGCCCTCCTTTCAAAGGGGGAGCGTCCTGTCCCCGCTGACCTTTCGACTGCGGAGTTGGCCGCCTGGACTCAGGTCGCACGCCTCGTCCTGAATCTCCACGAGACGGTGACGAGGAGCTGATGAACCCCGCCAACTTCATCACCCGCCGCGGATTCTTCGGTCAAGCTGGCGCAGGGGTCCTCACCGGGGCGCTCTCCTCGATCATGGGGCGCGACGCCCTGGCGGCCTCCGGCGGGAGCCTCGGCTCGTTGCACCACTTGCCCCGTGCGCGACGCGTGATCCACCTCTGCATGGCGGGCGGCCCGTCACACCTTGAGACCTTCGATTACAAGCCAGAGCTCGCGCGGCTGCACGGCGAGCCCATGCCTGAGTCCTTCACGAAGGGACAGCAACTCGCCCAGCTTCAAGGTGCGGCGCTCAAGTGCTTTGGCCCCCAACACCCCTTTGCTCACTACGGCGAATCTGGCCAACACATTTGCACGCTCTTCCCGAAGATCGGCGGGCACGCGGACAAACTCTGCATCGTGCGCTCGATGCATACGGATGACATCAACCACGACCCGGCCCATACGATGATGAACACGGGCTCGGGTCTTTCAGGCAGACCGAGCATGGGCTCCTGGGCAACTTGGGGTCTGGGCGTCGACACCGAGGATCTGCCGGGCTACGTGGTTCTCACTTCGGTGGGTAAGGGTGGTCAAAGCCAGCCGATTGCAGCGCGCCAGTGGAGCGCAGGGTTCTTGCCGGGACGACACCAGGGCGTTCACCTCAAGAGTCAGGGCGAGCCCGTCCACTATGTCTCGAGCCCTGATGCGGGGGCGCTCGAGGGACAGCGTCGCCTGGTTGACGCAATTGCGCGTCTGAACACCAAGGAGAACGAGCGGGCCCCGGATCCGGAGATCGACACGCGCCTTGCCCAGTACGAACTGGCCTACCGCATGCAGACAAGCGTCCCGGACCTTGTGGATCTGTCGGATGAGACCGAGGAAACCTTCGAGCTCTATGGCACTCGCGGCAGCGACGGGACCTACGCCGCAAACTGCCTCTTGGCGCGCAGGCTCGCAGAGCGAGGAGTGCGCTTCATCCAGCTCTACCACCGTGGTTGGGACCACCATGGTGGCGTGAAGCGAAGCATGGAGATCACAGCCAAGGAGGTCGACCAGGCCACGGGCGCGCTTCTCACCGACCTCGACCGACGCGGTATGCTCGAAGACACCTTGGTCCTCTGGGGAGGCGAGTTTGGAAGGACTCCTATGGGCCAAGGCGATGGGCGCGACCACCACATCAAGGGCTTCTCCTCTTGGATGGCAGGCGGCGGCATCAAGGGCGGCATGTCCTACGGGGGGACGGACGAGCTGGGCTACGCCGCGGTCAAGGACCCGGTTCATGTTCACGATCTGCACGCGACGATGTTGCACCTCATGGGGATCGAGCACGAGCGCATGACCTTCCGATTCCAGGGCCGTGACTATCGCCTGACCGATGTTTCCGGTCGTGTGATGAGTGCCTGGCTCGCTTAGGAGTTGAAGAAACTCTCCGGTCTGCTTCATGCGACAGTCGGAAGGTCTTCCTCGACCCTAGTCGCGGCCGGGGACCTCAAAGGCTCCCATGTCGGTGATGGGGGAGTTGCCCTCTCCCGTATCTGGTGAGGTGGAATCCTCCGCGTGGCGAGGTTGCCCCAGCAGGTCGAAGGGCGTGGCTTCAGCCCACACACCATCCTGATCCAAGCCAATAACTAATAAGAGATTCTTCAGTCCTAACCGTCACCATCGCCCCCTTCAGAGCCGCCACCTGGGGCGATGCTGGGGGATTTCGGTTGTTGAAAGACCACCGGACCGGGGAGGTCCTCGCCATAGGGGTCCATGGTGGCCCGGGCGATTTTCAGTCCGAGCTCCTTACCCATGGCGGCCCCTGCTTGGGCAGTTGCGGGTCGATTGGGATGCTCCAAATCCTCCGGCTTGACCACGTGCAAACTGGTGGTGGGGAAGGCGAACTGGACCCCGAGTTGTTCCGCGAGCCGCAAGATATCTGCGAAGAGGCGGTGTTTCTCGCGCAGCTCCATGGACCAGTCTTTCACTTCAACGAAGCAGTAGACCAATACATCGAGAGAGGATGCCCCAAACCCGGTGAAGTACACATGGAAGTAGTCCTTACGCGTGTAGGGGTGCTGACGAATCAACTCCCGGATGCCTTCGCAGAAGGCTTCGACTTTCTCCGGTGGCGTATCATAAGTCAGACCCAAGGTTTGCTTGATACGTCGGTATCGGCGAGCGCCCCAGTTATCCACTGTGGCGCTGATGAAGTCCCGGTTGGGGACGGTGATGACCGAGTTGTAGAATGTCCGCACGCGGGTGGAGCGAAAGCCAACCCTCTCTACCGTTCCGTCCACCGCGCCAACTGTAATCCAGTCGCCAAGCTGGAATGGCTGATCCATGAGCACCGTGAAGGTGCCGAAGACGTTCTCCAGGCTGTCCTTGAACGCAAACAGCAGAACTGCACTACCGATCGAAAGGCCAGCGATGACCTTGTAGAAGTCTTCGGTGACGCGCGAGGAAAAATACGCCACACCGATTACGATCACGAAGATCTTTAGGGTCCGCCGAAGCAGAGGCACCAGCATGTCGTCGAACTTGTTCTCCGAAAGCGCCGCCCTTGCTTTCAAGAAATCACAGAAGACATCGACAAATCTCCAAGTCGCTACGATCCCGGCAAAGGCAACGATCAAGCCACCACCCAGGTCGATAATCCCCGAGAGGGTCTTGTTGTTAACGTCTAGAACTGGATAGATCGCTAGGAAAATCCACCAGGTGACGAGGATCCCAAAGGGGCGCACAAACTTGTCCAGCTGCGTGGAGGCCTGACGGACTCCACTACTGCGGGTCAGATCCTTGGCCATCTTGCGGAATACGGCCGTCGTGATGCGCTCCAGCACAACGGCAATTCCCAGCAGGGTCAGCAACCCAATCCACTGCCAATTCTCAATCAGCAGGTCGGTGGTGAGCAGGAATGAGTCGGTTGAAAGCCAGCCCCGGATCATGTCGGCTAAGGCCGTACTGGTTTGAGTTTGAGTGGCGTTATCTGCGAGTTCTGAGTACATGGCTTACAGGGGTTAGTGGTTCAAGCGGGCAGCTGCTGACGTGACGTTCATCAGGTGCGGGGCCCTTCAACTGCGCTGGCCTTTCAGCCAGAGGTATCCAGATTCATAAGTAGTGAGATGGCTCTCCCAATCGGGGCAAGTGCTGTATGGGGTGAATTCGCTCTCTTCCCCAGGGCCTTCCGCAGCCCGCACCCGGCCGACTTGGACGTCAGAGAAACCGGCTTCTTGCATGGCCGCCCGCCACTCCTCTTCGGAAAGCCATGCCATGGCCAGGCCCATGGCGTCGGACCACCCTTCCGATGGCACGCATTCCTTGTAGCGGCCAATGATGAAATGGGAACTGCCACCAACTTTCGTCAAGCGAAACGCTTCTTGAAGTACGCCGTTCATGTCAGGGGCATAGCTAAGGGCTTCCATGGAAAAGATCCGATCGAAGCGACCGTCCTTGAAGGCGACCTGTTCCATTTGGCTGACCATGTACCGCGCACGGCTGGTGAGGTCGTGCAATTCTTCCGCACGCTTGACCATGGCCGGACTGCAATCGATACCCACGGCGGTTGCTCCCGGTGCGGACTTGCCCAAGAGCCTCGTTGCCCAGCCAGTGCCACAGCCCATGTCGAGGGCCTGCATGCCTGGCCGCATGTCCATCTGGGCGATCACCTGCTCGGCCACATTTTGGTGGCGAGGCTCCATCATGTCCGCACGGCCTGAGCCAGCCCAATCGTCAAAGATCGCTTGAATCGCTTCGTGTGTCATGTCCCCATTGTAGAGGGACCTTGGACCGGCGCGGCATTCACTCTGCAAACAGACCGTTGAGGTCCGCGAAAACGGACTCCCAGTTGTGATGCTTTTCGACGAACTTGCGGGCAGACAGGCCGAGACGCGAACGGGCGGCTTCGTCCCGCAGCAGCCCGCGAACCCCATGGGCCTGTTCCTCCGCCCGATCGGCCACCAAATAGTGCCGCCCGTGTATGGCCCCGACTCCCTGGGTCGCAGAGGTGGTGCCCACGATCGGCAAGCCCATGGCCATGGCCTCCAGAACCTTGTTTTGGATGCCTCGGGCCACTCTTAGTGGGGCAACGGCAATGGTTGCGCGTGCCATCCAATCGGCGGTTGAGTCCACAAAGCCGGTGACTTCGACCCCTTTGGTTTTGCCCAGGCGTAGAACCTCCTTGGTGGGGCGCGAGCCCACGATGGTGAACCGTGCGTTGGGAAACTCGCTACGCACCCTGGGCAGAACCTCTTTCACAAAGTGGACGCATCCGTCGATGTTGGGGTAGTAGTCCATGACCCCGGTGAAGACCATGTGTTCGGGTTCTGCTTCGGATGGGCGGGGTGAAAAGTGCTCTAGGTCGACCCCGTTGCGTAAGACCATGGAGGGGCGGCCAGGGATGCGGTCCTGGAAGATGCGCTGTTCCAAAGGGGTGCAGAAAACGTTTTGGCTTGTCGCATCGGCCACCTTGGTCTCGAACTTTTCTAGCAACCGCCACTCGCGCCGGTAAATCTGAGACAAGGGCCAGTGGTGGCGCTCGGCGTACTGCAGCCACTTATCCGAATCCAATTCAGCGAAGTGCATGACCCATGGTTTGGCCTGGGGCAAGAGGAAAGCTCCCATGGCAGATGAGTAGGCGTAGGCCGCGTCCATTTCTTGCATGCGCTCCGAGACCGCGCTTTGCATTTGCGGTGAACCAAACACCGCTAAAGTCATGGGGGTGTCGCCAAGCATTTGTGGCAGGGCCTTGAACTTTTGCCGTCGCACATCAATGGGGATGGCAATGGTTTCAAAACCCTTGGCTCGCAGGGCTTCCGCGCCTTCCATGTCCGCCTCGTCATGGGCGAAGGCCATGATCGTGACCTCATGCTTGCGCGCGAGGCGCTCCACCAATCGCCAAGTGGTGATCTTGTCTCCCCGGTTGGGGGGGAATGGCACGCGCTGGGAGAGAAAGAGGATCTTCACGGAGGGGGATCATCGCATCTGGGGCCTCAAGATCGCCCCCCTTTTTCATGAGTTAGGGCTTCGGCGGATGAACTCACCAGGGAATGTCACCTGGATCCACAGCTAGGGGACCGGGGTCCTCCTTGAACGGCTTTGGAGCGTCCTGTTCGGGCTCCTTGGGGCGCCTTGGATTTGGGTTCTCGGGTGGCGAGGCCTCTTCGTCCGCCCCAAGCCCCATGTGCTCGAGCGCCGCCTTGAGCACTCGATTGGATTCCCCCTGCAGGATGCGCGCTCCATCGTCTTTTCTGAATCCCGCAAGGGGCAAGTCCGCCAGGAAGGCCCGGTGACCCTGGCGAGCAATGCGTTTGTCGAGGATCAGCACACAACCACGGTCTGTGGTTCGTCGCATCAAGCGTCCAAACCCCTGGCGGAACTTGGCCAGGGCCCGGGGCATGTAGATTGCCTCGCGCTGGACTCCTACTCCCATCAGCGCGCACTGGGCGTGATGAAAGGCACCGGGTACCCCATAAGGCAGGCGTGCAATGATCAGGTACTCGAGGGTTTCTCCTGGGAAGTCAGCCCCATACCAAAAGGTATCGACCCCCAGCAAGACCGAATTTGTTCGGTCTCGAAAGAGGGTAGCGAGCTCTTCCTTGTCCAGTCCCGGCATGCCCTGGTACCAGAGGGGCAGGTGGCGTTCTTCGAACGATGCTCGGAGGCGCTCGCCCACATGTCGGCAGTCCGCTAGGCTTGTAAACAACACCAATGTTCGCCCTCGGGTGCGATTGGTGAGGTCCTCGATGAGCTTGGTCGTGTAGTCAAGGAACTGCTGTTTTTCCTGCACATCTGGCGCATCGCGCATGATCCCCACAAAAACCCGCGAGTAGTCGAAGACCTCGGGGGCATCAACCGTTTTCACCGTGCGCGGGGTCCAGCCTTCGTCATCTTGGGGCTGGGCTACAAAGTGAAGCCCCAGATAGTGCATGGCCCCATCAAAGGACCCCCTCTGTTTCGTGGTTGCGGACATGAATGCGGCACTTTGGAGATCCGGGTAATATTGGGATCCCAAGAGTTCATGGGGCAAGAGTGGGGTGGCCACCAGGACCGCATCACCCGCTGGGTTGGTTTCGACTTCGTACCACCAGCGGTTGTCTAATTCGATCGTATCGTCTTTGACCGGAAGCCAACTGCCGAGGGAGCTGCGAAGAGTGTTGAGATCTCCGCGGGATACTTCTAGCTGACGCCTCACCCGAGCAGTTCCAGGCGCTTCTGCCTCGGCCAGTCGATCCGCCAAGCCGGCGCAAGAGGAATCCAAGTTCATCAAGGCTTGCATCAGTTTCTTGCGCGCTTGAACCATTTTGGATTCTTGACCGGAGAGGTATTCCCCCAGGAGTGAGTGGGCCTCTTGCATCCCGCGGTCCGCTAGTTCTCGGCGTCGCCACTTGGTGTAGAGGGTGGCCTCCTCTTCTAGCCAAGTCAGACAATCGCCAGCTTCAGATGCGGCGACGAGGGCAACTTCTAGATCTCCACCGAGCACGGTTGAGTTCATCGAAAGGCCGTGCAGCCGGTCCAGAATTCCGCCCCGGCGGCCCCCATGGAGGCGATTCAAGTGGGTGTGGGCGGTGGGGAAATCAATGCGGTGTTCCCAAGCGCTCGCGGCGCTGTCGTGCAGGTGTTCACATTCGTCAAAGACCACCGTGCGCACGAATTCCTGGGTGGACAGGACAAGCGCGTGGTTCATGAGGACCACATTGCTGCGTTCGGCCCGGCGTCGGGCCACATGGGCTGCACAGGTGCGGGCGGCTTGTTTGCCCAGGCAGCAACCGGTTTGGGCCCGCGCGTTCGAAAGCATGCGCCCGAGGGAGCGGCGGTATTCCCGAGCGGATTCCAGGCGCACGGGAGAGCGCTTCGGAAAGCGGTCCAGGTCCCCCGAGGGGTCGGTAAGGGCAAAGAGGACCAGGGCGGTCCATGCCAGCCAATGCTCGGGATCATCGCTGGGCTGGGGTTCCAGTTGTTCGAGCGCGCGCCAGCAGACGTAGTTGCTGCGTCCCTTGAGTAGACTTACGGAAAACGGTCCCTCTTGTCCGGCTCGCTCAAGGGCCGCCAAGGCGCGCGGGACATCCTGTTCCATGGCTTGCTCTTGAAGAGCTCGGGTGTAAGTCGCCAATCCTATCCGTGCACCATTTGCCCGTGCCCAAATCATTGCGGGTAAGAGGTACGCTAGTGTCTTTCCCGTTCCCGTGGGTGCATGGATCAGCAGCAATTTTCCCGTGCCGAACATTTCCGCCACAGCCCGGGCAACTTCATGCTGGGCAGGTCGTTGGCAGAGAACCATGTCGAGCCCGTGCTCCTCCGCGAACCCTCGTGGCAGATGCTCCAAAAAAAGATCATCTACCAGTTTGAGTTCTGATTCGTCGAGAGGGCGTTCTTCGGGAGGCCTCGGCGGGAGCGGGTCGGATTCCTCCAGCTGGCAGGCTTCCGCGTGCCAACGGGGAAGAGCTCCCGGGGTCAAAACAGCCATTCCGACGCTGATGGCGGCGGATTTACTGAGAATGTGCTCCTGCAGGTCGGGCACCGGTTCCCTGCGACCGGGCGGCGTAGCATTCCAAGTGGATGGATGTTCCGCCATGCTGAGGGCTAACTGCAATCGCTGCGCTCCCCCCGGATCGGTGGCCCGTAGCCGATCCAAGGCTATGGAGTAACCCTTGGCCGCCACTTGCAAGGCATGCAGGGAGGAGCGCTGGAATTTCGTCATCAATCCGCCGCAGGCATAGATCAAATCCGCGGGTGTGAGTTCTCCTGCCCCATCCCCGCAACCCTCGGGCATTAGGTTTCGAATCAAGTCGTTATTCCCAGCCGCCTGTCGGCCGGGAGTCAACAGGGCCGCAAGTTCTGCCACGCTGGTGGCGCGCACTTGGGTTGCTTCGCAGCCCCAAGCCAGCCAGCGCTCAAGGGTCGAGCCCTCGGACGTCACCACCATCGCATCCCCAATGAATTCACCGAGCTCCTCAAGCGCGGCTGCGCCCGTGTTTCCCTCGGGCGAGTCGCTTGGATTCACGGCGCGATCCAGACTCACCCATTTGTTTCCATGCCGACGGATGGCCAGGACCCGGGTCAATTGATCATGACCGGGTTCCATGCCCGTGGCCCAGAGACAACAAAACACCACCCTGGGCTTCACGCGGAGCCCATGGTCTAGGGAGGGGTCGGTGAGTGAGTTGCTGCTTTCCAATGCGGCATGAGGATAGTGGTTTTTGTCCCTCATCCCCGTGGCCTTGCTTCTAAGAGTCGGGACTCTTGGGCCGCCAAGCCAGGGCATCGGTCAGGTGGCAGGCCCGGCTCCGCGCCAGACGATTGAGTAGCGCCGTAGCCCCAGTTGACCGAGAACAGAATCTAATCTGGGGAATCGCTGAGCTTTAGGGGACATCCCCTAGGGAGCCGTAGGGGCGCGAGGGAAGCCTATGTGGCCTCTATCTTCCGTACAGGCGCGTGCTATAACGACCCCCACCCACTCGACCCCCGGCCGTTTCTAGGTTATCCTGTGCGTTATGGACATCACTGAACTCCCCGTGGACGGCTACGAGAAAGTCGTGCGCTGTCGTGACCAGGCTTCTGGCTTGCATGCCCTAATTGCGGTTCACGACACCACCCTTGGCCCGGCCCTGGGGGGCATGCGCATGTTGCCCTATGCGAGCGAGGACGAAGCTCTGATTGATGTCTTGCGATTGTCACGGGGAATGACCTACAAGTCCGCCGTTGCGGACACCGAGCTCGGCGGGGGCAAATCAGTGATCATCGGGGACCCGTCGATCAAGTCCGATGCCCTCTTCCGGGCCATGGGCCGTTTTGTGGATTCCCTAGGGGGGACCTACATCACAGCGGAGGACATGAACATCAAGATTGTGGATCTTGAAGTGGTTCAGCAGGAGACCAAGTGGGTCACTGGCTTGGCACGGGAAGCGGGTAGCTCAGGCAACCCCAGTCCCTACACAGCTTACGGTTGCTTGGTCGGTATCGAAGCAACCCTGCAGGAAGCCTTTGGCTCCTCCGACTGCAAGGGCCGCAGCGTTTTGATCCAAGGGGTCGGTGCAGTGGGCGGCCGTCTTGCGGAATTGCTTGCCGAGCGCGGTGCTGACGTGATCATCTGTGACATCAATGATGAACGGGTGGCGTCTTTGGCCAAGGAGCACGGCTACAGGTCGGTTCCTGACGAGGGGCACGAAGCCGTCGAGTGTGACGTGTATGCACCCTGTGCCCGCGGCGCGACCCTCAACGATGAATCCATCCCTCGTTTGGCCTGCAAGGTCATTGCTGGCTGCGCCAACAACCAGTTGGCCGAAGTGCGCCACGGCCAGATGCTCACTGAGCGAGGCATCCTTTACGCACCTGACTATGTGATCAACGCGGGCGGGATCATCAATGTAGCCGTGGAGATGCTCCCCGGTGGCTATAACGAGGCTGCCGCCATGGAGCGCATCGAGGGCATTCGTCACAACCTCGCGCAGGTCTATGAGATCGCCCGAACGGAAAAGGTTCCGACTCATGACGCGGCGGATCTATTAGCCGAGCGTCGACTCCAGGCCGGTAAGACCGCCAAGGCCTGAGCGTTTATGGCACCGCTTCCAGTGGGATCTAATCCTGGGGCCAAGCCGAAAAGCCCGCCCATTCAGCGCGCCTTCATCACCTTGGTGGCGTGCATGATGTTGACTTTGCCGCTGGTGGTGGCAATCGGGTTGCAGAATTCCGACCATGGGCCTCTAGCGGCGCGTGGCCATCAGCCGGGCGGCTTGATCCGGGGTAGGGTCTTGGGCGAAGAGGGTCAGCCGGTGGGCGAACATCCAGTGGAATTGTGGGCCCTTGGATCCGCCTACGGCAAGTTGGCCGAAGCCAAAACAGATGCCCTTGGGGCCTTCCTGTTCGATGCTCCCCCCCTACAAGATGCGGCCTATCGCCTGCGGGCCGGGGGCGGGATTTGGCGCTGGCAAAGCCAAGAGGTCGGCTTCTTGACCGGCGACGGGGAGCCCATGGTGGAAAGCGTGGTGGAGGGCGTGGAACAGGACCTTGAATTGCAACTAGGTGCCGTGCTGCTGCTCGAAATCAGTAACTCTGCTGGCCATCCTATTTCCAGGGCCGAGATTCATATCAAGGGCAATTGCATCGAGAATGGGTTGCTGCGCTTGGCCCCGCGAACCTTTGAAGATACACGGACCTTTGCAGCCAGCCCAATCACCTTTGATGGTCTGCCTCCCCTTGAGGGCCGCGTAAGCGCCACCCTTAATGGAGGTCGCGTGATCTCCTTTGATCTAGAGCTTCCCGTGGGCCAGACAATCAAGCGCATCCAGCTATGAGCTCTGCCCTCAAGGACAGAAGTTCACGCTGAGGGCATCGGTAAAGTTGAAGCCGTTGCCGCCGGCGGAATCGCGGTACCAGAATTGGAAGTTCCAACTGGACCCCGGCTGGATCTGGCCACCGGGACCGGGAGGGGTGCTGAAGTCCAACGTGTGGTTACAGCCTCCTCCGGCACCAAAAACAAGGGCTGGTGTGATTCGCCAAAGCCCCGCAGCGCCATCAATGCAGACGATTCCTCCCCCAAAAGGGTTAGTCGCCTGACCATGACCGTAGAAGAAGATCCCCGCTTGGCCAGGAGGCCCGTCGTCAGCTTTGAGGGTGAAATTGCCGGCAATGATACTTGTAGAGCCTTCCCAGCCGATCGAGGCGGGAACGCCGGTCGAGTTAGGAAGGGGGTCGCAATAGTTTGTAGGGGCCGTGCATCCAGCCAGGGTCATGACCAGAGCGGTGCCATGATTGCCTGCGCCACGCCGACTGCCCACGACAAAGTCGTCCACACCATCACCGTTCGTATCGCCGCAAGCCGCAACTGATTCTCCGGTGTAGGAGCCCACTTCTCCGTGGTATGCCATCAACTCGGCACCGTTGGCACCCGAGTGGATAGCAACTTTGCCTGCGACCACGCCATTGGTGTAGTTGCGGATCGCAGAGAAGATAATATCGGGCACTCCGTCGCCGTTCACATCGCCTGGTGTGCCCACCGCATCTCCGAGCCAGTTCATGTTGGATTCCCCTTCGAAGGCATACATCTCCGAGCCAGTGGCTCCGTTGTAGATATAGACCTCACCTCGTTCGTTTTTCGATTTGGGGGCACCTACAATCAACTCGCTTCGACCATCACCAGTTAGGTCGCCTAGGCCTGCCACGGAGAAGCCGTACTGGGCTTCATCTTCGTCGAAGGTCAGACTCATGATCAGGGCGCCACCGGTACCCGAGAAGACATGGGCGGCACCAGGGGTATCGCCGCCATCCACCTCGAAGGGAGCACCTGCAATCAGGTCGGGCACTCCATCTCCGTTTACATCCTTTGCGGCGCCGACTGCAAAACCAAGCTGTGCGTTGGAGTGATTGCCCAGCACATCAAAAAGCACTGCGCCATTCGTTCCGGAAATCACTCGAGCAAGTCCCGCATCGTTTCCATTGGAATCTGAACCGGGCACACCAATCGCGATGTCGCTGACGCCGTCGCCGTTCACATCACCCAGGCTGGCAAGGTCATGCCCCAGTTTGTCTCCAGCAGCATCGCCATTCACTTGATAGAGCAGTGCTCCATCGGATCCCGAATAGGCCGAAACCCTGCCTGCGTCCACCGCGCCCGCATCGCAGCGGTAAGCGCCCACCACGATGTCCGGTATGCCGTCACCATTGAGATCGCCGGGACCAGCAACCGAGAAGCCAAAGAAGTCCATGGATGCTTCGCCTCCGATCGTCAGGAGTGTGGTGCCGGTCAGGCCGGAATAGACAATTGCGGCACCTGTCCAGTCCATGCTGCCAGTGCCAACCCCAGGTGCCCCAACCACAATATCGTCGTGGCCGTCACCGTTTACATCTCCAACGCCAGAAACGGACCAGCCGTGGGTATCACCCAGGGTGTTGCCGACGAGGCAGTGGAGTTCGGTTTGTGCGCCGCAGAAGCTACTGAGCAGAAGAGCTGTCGCGGCAGGCAGAAGAAGGTTACCAAGGAAAGAAGAGTGAAAAAGAATCATATGCGAAGAGCGTTGCGCTTGGACTATCCGGATGAGAGGACAACCTGAAGGTAAGTTCTCTAGGGTAGATGTGCTGTTCTGCGAAACGTGCACTGTCTCATGTTGGGAGCCTACCGCCGTGGGAATGCGTCAATGGGCAGTTGCCTCTTCCAGGCTGTCTCACATTGGGACAGGCTCTCCCCTGACGGTTGCCCGCGGCCGCAGTCAGACGCTGTCCCGTACTTTTTGTTTCAGGACGTGAAGCGTGTCGTGGGGATCTGTGGCAACTAGCAGACAAGTGAGCGGGCCGGAAATCCACGAATGTCAAGGACCCCCACCGGCATGAGTCGGTGGGGGTCCTTGAAGGTGCCGGGGGGCGGTAGTGTTATTCCTTGCGCAGGAAATCCACTAGGTCGGTTTCGAGCTCGTCAAGGCCGTACTCGTTGACGGTCAAGCAGCGGAACACGATCTTAGCCAGGGGCTCGGGCGTGTTCGGGTTGAGGTCCTTGGGCGGGGTGTAGGAAAGGAAGTAGCTCAGGGAGAGACGCTCCACGTCGCCTCCTTGCTCGCGGCCGGCGAAGCTCCACGGGACTTCCTCGAAGGGCAGCACGCCCGTCAGGATTTCGTAGAGCATCACGCCAATGCCCATCACGTCCGCCTTGGAATCGCGTAGGAGCAGCGGGTTGTAGTGCGGCGTGGTGGTGATCACGTCGCGCTCGTCTCCACGTAGGGAGGGGTCGATCAGCACCACGGAACCGGAGGGCTTGATCAGAATGTTTTCGGGCTTGAGGTCTCCGTGGAAGGGCAGGCTGCCCTTGGCCTTGAGACGCTTGAGCGTACGCACAGCAGTCAGGAACCAGTTCAAGCGGATGCCTTCAAGGGCGCGTACTTTCTCCCGGAGGGTTTTCCCGCGGACGTAGTCCATCACCATGACCGGGCGGCCTTCGTGCTGCAGGCACTCGCGCACCTTGACGATGTTGGGGCTCTTGCAGCCGCGTAGCAGGTTGCTCTCGGCCTTGATCAGGTCGTCGATCTCATGCACGTCGAGGAAGTCGATGCGCACGCCGTCTTGGCGGAAGAAAATTGCTTCGCCAGGGGTCTCGTCGGGGCTGATGCCTTCGGGCTGGCGTGAGTCGGTAATTTCGAGGAAACGGGTTACGTAGCGCCCACCACCGGCAACATCGCCGATCTTGAGAGCCACTTGTTCACCGTTTTCATCCTCTGCGCGATACACAAGGGCGAATCCACCACGGGCAATGAAGTCCACAATGCGGTAGGAGCCTATTCGTTCGCCAATTTCGAGCTTGATCATCTTGGGGGGGTCCGGATGCAGGAAGAAGGGCACTTGGAGTGCCGACAGATACTGTGTCGGCCATCTCTCCTCCGGGATTGAGGGGAACCGGCCCTGTGGGAAGATTCCGTTGGCAATCTCTCTCGTGGGGCAAGAAAGACGACACTCACCGACCTATTGCTGGTGAGGCGCGGACCCCTCTCCTGAGTCCATGGCCATGGGGGAAAACCCTATATACGGGGCGGATGTCGCTCCCAGGGCCCTAACGGGGGGGGGCGGGCGTCAGCACCAAATCCACGGGGCCACAACCGAGAATCCAGGCCACCCCCTGTTTCACCGTGCCAGAACCCACCCAGGCGGGCTCTTGATGAGCCTGGTAGCGCCAAGCGCGGCCCAGGGAGTCCACCAGCCCGAGATCTTGGCCCCAGGGGTTTTGGACCACCACATGGGACTTGCCCGTGGCCTCGTGATATTGGAGCACGCTGCCCAGCAAATCCCCGGCACAGCGTGCGTGCCAGATTTGAGTGACCTCGGAGCGATGAAGCACCGTCCCGTTCCCATGGAAGGGGCTGGACTCGACCTCGGTGACGCAACTGGGCAGGAGGATGGTCGCCCCCAATAGGAGGCCGATGATTTCGAGGAGCTTCACCCTTGGCTCTTCGGCAATGCGCGCCCTTGGAACACCCCCAAGCCCCTTGGAACTGGCGCAGTGCCTCAATTTGGGACGCCCGGGGGCGCAAAAGACCGGGCCCACCGTCCAAGCCCTGCGCCCTTGGCGGTACAATCAGCCCATGGAGACCTACGCTCTGGAGTGCCACCGTCGTGCTGGCCGAATCGCAGCTGAATGCCGAGAATGGGCGCGAGAGACCATCAAGCCCGGAGTTTTGCTGCGGGACGTGCTGGAAGGGGTTGAGCAGCGCATCGCCAAGGCAGGAGCCGCGCCGGCCTTCCCGGCCCAAACCTCCCGGAACTCTGTGGCGGCACACTATTGTTCCCCCCCCGGCGACGAAACCGTCTACGAAGAAGGGGACTGCGTCAAGGTCGATGTAGGTGTCCACGTGGATGGCTACATTGGCGACACTGCCTGCTCGGTGGATCTTTCCAGTGATGGCCGTTGGACTCCCCTCGTTCAGGCTTCGGCAGATGCTCTGGCCGCTGCAATTACGGTTGTTGAACCCGGCGTCAAGGTTGGCGAGATCGGGGCCGCGATCGAACGAACGATCATGGGAGCGGGTTTCGAGCCCGTACGCAATCTAACCGGACATGGCCTCGGGCGCTGGAAGGTGCACACGGCGCCGCAAGTGCCCAACTACGGCGAACGGGGCGGAGGACGCGTTTCTTCTGGATCCGTCATCGCCATTGAGCCCTTCGCCAGTACGGGTCGCGGATACATCCGCGAAGAAGGCAAGGCCGAAGTTTTCATGATGGCCCGCCCGCCCATGCGCTCCAAGGGGCTCAGCAAAGATGTCCTGCGCGAAATTGAATCCTGGCGCGGTCTACCCTTTGCCCGTCGATATTTCCTTCAGTATCCAACGAAGGATGTGGAGGATACTTTCGCCAAGCTTGCTCGCCAAGGAGCCTTGGTGCGTTACCCGCCATTGGTCGAAGATGACGGTGTCATGGTTGCCCAAACGGAACACACAATGTATGTGTGCGAGGACGGGGTCGAGATTTTGACCACCTGCTAGGTACTCATGCGACTTGCACTGGTGACAACCCCGGAGTCCCAATCTTCGGGTATCGGGGACTACACCCAGACTTTGGGGAAGTTCATAGGCCAGCGCGTCACGCTCTTGCCCTATTTGCCGGACGATTGCCAGGACACAACTTGGTGCGGTTTTGAAGCCAAGCCCATATCGCAGTTGGTCCCCAAGTCCGCCGATCGCATTCTCTATCAGATTGGCAACGAGCGCTCTCACGCCTTTATGATCCCGGCCCTGCGTCGTTTGGGAGGCGCAGTTACCCTGCATGATTGGGTGCTGTTCGACCTGGCTACAGCGGCCTATCCGGAACTGGAGCGCGGCGGCTGGCGCGGCCAACTCGCTGCCATGCGCTGCGGAGGCCTGAGTCAACGTGCGCTCTGGCATGAAGCCCTCGTGGCGCGCAAAAGGGGCGCTAATCGGGGTTCTGCGTCTTCTGGGGGGGTTTTACTCCATGGGTGGCATGGTTCGGAAGGGGACGGGCGTTGGACCGCCGCGCGTGCGGGACTGCGTGTCTTGCCCGGCACCGACAGCCTGCGTTTGGATTTGCATCTGCCCGCTGGTCATCGCTTGACCATCGACCAGGGAATGCAGGGACTCGTGGCATTGGCTGGTCCGATGGATGGCGAACAAACATTGGAGCTCGACCCTAAGGGGCAGGCCGAGTTGGCTTTTTGTGTGCGCGGGCGTGCGCCTGTGCATGGGGATCCACGCGAACTAGGAGTGTTCGTACGCGCCGCGAGCGTGCGGGTCAATGGCTCTTGGCAACTCTTGGACCTCGCAGCTCCGGCGCTCTTGCCCTTGGCTGGCCCGCAGCTATCGGATGCGCGCTTCTCCCTGCCCTTTCAACGCCCGGTCGTGCGCTGGGCCGACAGCTTCTTTGTGCACTCGGCCGAAATGGGACGCAGGATCACCGAGGATCGCAATGCGCCAACAGCGATCGGCGTGATACCCCATGGGGTTCAACCTCAGGGTCCCGATGAGGGCTTACGCATGCGGGCGCGGAAGGCGCTTGGTTGGGAACGGTCCGGCCCCTTGATTGTTAGCTTTGGGGCGATCCAAGAGCACAAGCGTCCTGAGCCGCTTCTTCGTGCTTTCGCTCAAACCCTACAGCAGATCGAGTCGGGTCAAGATAAACCCCAGCTCGTATTGGCGGGGGCGCTGAGGACCGAGAACCTCGATGTGGAAGCCCTGATCAGTGAGCTTGGTATCGGGGACTGGGTGACCATTACGGGCTGGCTGGAAGAGGGCGATGCCTTGAGTTGGATGCAGGCTGCGGATTTCTGTGTTCACCTGCGTGGACCTTCTTCCTTGGGTACCAGCGGTGGCGCTGCTCGTGCACTGGGGGTTGGGCGGGCCCTCGTGCTTTCCGACCTACCCGAGTGGGCCGAGTTCCCCGGGGACGCGGTGCGGCGGGTGACGATTGGGTCAGGGGAGGTGGAGCAATTAGGCACAGTCCTGCTGGAGCTTTGCCGCAATCCCCAGCAGCTGACCAGCATGGAAGAGGCGGCCCATCGCTGGGCCAAAACCCTCGCGGCCTGGCCCATCGTGGCGGACAGGATGGTCGAGCTTCTCGGGCACATGCCTGGCCACCGCACAGCTCGTAAGAGCGTCCTGCGGACCATGAACGAGGCCACCGTCCGGGCCAATGCTGCGAAGGACTCTGCCGGCGGCTAAAGGAGTGGTTTGACTCTATATATAGGGTCGGTTTAGGCCCGACCCCCAAGGGCGGCCAGTAGGGGGCCTTTTGAGGGCGATGAGAACGTGATGGGGAGACAGCGCGCATTTTCTCGGCCTCCTGGGCGGCTTTTACTGGGGAATCTTGGAACTTCCCCAAGTCCATGGGGCGCATGGGGTTGCGTCATGATCCGGTAGTCCATGGTGCCCCAGATTCGGCCGAAATGCTTGACCCCCGTGCTTAGAGTGCCCCTAGAATCCGCGCCCTCAGCCTTTCGCTGGGAGCCCAAAGCAAAATAATCATGGCAACAATCCTCGTCATCGTCGAATCACCCACCAAGGCCAAGACCCTGCGCAAATTTCTCGCTGGCCTCCCGGACAAGTACCTCGTGGAGTCCTCAGTGGGCCACGTGAGGGACCTGCCCCATGGTGCGGATGAGATCCCCGCCAAGTACAAGGGTGAGAAGTGGGCAAGCCTAGGGGTCAAGATCGATGAGGACTTTGAACCGCTCTACGTGGTGCGCGGTGATGCCAAGAAGCGCATTGCCGACCTGCGGAAACAGCTCAAGGGAGTGGATGAACTGCTGCTAGCAACTGATGAGGATCGCGAGGGTGAGGCGATTTCCTGGCACCTCCTGGAATTGCTCAAGCCCAAGGTGCCCTTCAAGCGCATGGTATTCCACGAGATCACCAAGAGTGCGGTGAACGATGCCCTTGCAGAGACCCGCGAGCTCGACACATTTCTTGTGGAAGCCCAAGAGACCCGCCGGGTGCTCGACCGGATCTACGGTTATGAGGTCTCGCCCATCCTTTGGAAGAAGATCAAGCCGAAGCTTTCCGCCGGGCGTGTGCAATCCATTGCTGTGCGTATGGTGGTGGAACGCGAGCGGGACCGCATGAAGTTCTGTTCGGCAGAGTTCTGGGACCTGAGTGCGACCTTCAGCGCCGGCGATGGTGCTTTTGCGGCCAAGCTCAACAGCCTTGAGGGCAAGCGTATCGCCGCGGGCCGGGACTTTGATCCGGACACGGGACAGCTGACCGATGATGCCAAGGGCAAGGTCGCCCTACTGTCCGCGGAGGGCGCCAAGGATCTAGAGAGCCAGTTGGGATCGTCTAACTTCGAGATCCAGTCCGCTGACGAAAAGCCTGTGTCGCGTAAGCCCGCCGCGCCCTTTATCACCTCGACCTTGCAGCAGGAGGGCAGCCGCAAGCTTGGCTTTGACGCCAAGCGCACCATGCGCGCCGCTCAAAAGTTGTACGAGAACGGCTTCATCACTTACATGCGTACCGACTCGGTGACCTTGAGCGACCTGGCCATCGAACAGACCAGGGCGCGCATCACCGAGGCCTTCGGCCCTGAGTTTTTGCCGGACAAGTCCCGCTCTTACAAGAGCAAGGTTAAGAACGCGCAAGAGGCTCACGAGGCAATCCGTCCCGCTGGCGACCCGCCGCCCCTTCCGGAATTGGTCAAGAGCAAGTTGGGCGGCGATGAAGCCCGACTGTATGAGCTGATTTGGAAACGTACGCTTGCCAGTCAGATGAGCGATGCCATTGGGCGTCGCATGACCTTGCGGGTGAGCGGTAAAGTGGAGGACAATCGCGAATTGGTTTTCCAAGCCACCGGCACGGTCTGGGATAAGCCTGGATTCCTGAGGGCCTATGTGGAGGGCAGCGATGACCCCAGTGCCGCCTTGAGCGACAAAGAAACGATCTTGCCCCCGGTCAAGGTCGGGCAGTCTCTTGGTTTGGACGCACTGTCCGCTGAGGAACACCACACCACGCCGCCCGCCCGTCTGACCGAAGCGAGCTTGGTCAAGTACATGGAAGAAGAAGGCATCGGTCGACCGTCTACCTACGCCTCAATCATCGACACGATTCAATACCGGGGTTATGTCTTCAAGAAAAGTTCTGCCCTGGTGCCGACCTTTACTGCGTTTGCAGTGATGCGTTTGATGGAGACGAGTTTCGAAGCACTCGTGGACTTTAATTTCACCCGCGAACTGGAAGACCAGCTCGACGCTATTTCCAGAGGCGAAGCCGAGCGTGTGCCATACCTGAAGTCGTTCTACTTCGGCAATGGCCGTCCGGGTCTCAAGCAGATGCTCGAGAACGTGATGGAGAACGTGGATGCCAAGGAGATCAACACGATTCCCCTGGGCGTCAACGAGGAAGGCGAAATTGTCGTGGCGCGGGTCGGTAAGTTTGGCCCCTATGTGCAGTGTGACGAACAGTCTGCTTCGATTCCCGATGGCATTTGCCCCGATGAATTGACAGTGCCGATCGCCATGAAGTTGATCGCGGATAAGGCCCTTGGGGATGAACCCATCGGCATCGACCCCGAAAGCACACTGCCCGTCTATCTGAAGTCCGGCCGTTTTGGCCCTTATGTGCGCTTGGGCGACCAGGAAGAGGGCAGCAAGGAGAAGCCCAAAATGGTCTCGCTCTTGAAAGACATGAAGATGGAGGACGTGGACTTGCCTATGGCCCTGCGCTTGCTAACCCTGCCCCGCACCCTTGGCGTGGACGAGAATGGTGACGATGTGATCGCGCGTCTCGGTCGCTACGGACCCTACATCACACGCCTCAAGGATTCACGCAGCCTGAAGGATGAGGACAATTTGCTGGAGATTGAACTGCCCCGGGCATTAGTCCTCTTGGCCGAGCCCCGCGTGGCCCGTGGCCGTGCGCAACCCAAGATGTTGCACACCTACGGTGAACTGAAAGAGCTCGATGGGCTGGAACTCAAAATCCTCGATGGCCGCTATGGACCCTATGTGACCGATGGCGAATTCAACGGCTCCTTGCCCAAGGATGAGGCTGATAAGCCAACTGAATTCTCATTGGCCCGAGCGCTTGATGTGTTGGCCGCGGCCAAGGAGCGTAAGGGGCGCAAGAAGAAGACCAAGAAGAAGGCGACTAAGAAGAAAGCCACGAAGAAGAAAGTGACTAAGAAAAAGGCGACCAAGAAGAAAGCCACGAAGAAGAAAGCGACTAAGAAAAAGGCGACCAAGAAGAAAGCTACGAGCAAAAAGGCCGCGAGTGCCGACGGCTCCGAAGATTCCGGCGAGTGAACAGCGGGCGTCTAGCCCAAACGCCGGCCCGCAACCCACACGCCTTGGACATCCAGCTTTGGGTCGAGGGCTATCAGATCCGCGCGCAGTCCAGGCTTCAGCGATCCCCGATCTCCGAGCCCAAGGACTCGCGCCGGTACCGTCGAGCAGGCGAGCAAGGCTTCGGGTAGGGTCAAGCCCACCTGTCCCACTAGGACCGCCAAGCTGTCACTGAGCACAATGGCCGATCCCGCCAGCCGTCCTTCTTGATTGACACAACGACCATCTACCGCTCGTACGGTCTGGCCCGCAAGGGTGGTTTCCGATTGACTCGTGCCGGCGATTCCGATCGCATCGCTGACGCACAAAAAGCGCTCGCTGCCCTTTGCTTGCCACGCGGCGCGTAGGGCAGTCGGGTGCACATGATGACCGTCGGCGATCAGGCCCGTGGTCACGCGTTCGTCGGCCAGAGCAGCACCCACGAGGCCCGGGTCACGGTGGGCCAGGGGGGACATGGCGTTGTAAAGGTGAGTGACCAGGCACACGCCGCGGTCAAAGGCCGCAGTGGCCTCTTCGGCGCTGGCGGAGCTGTGCCCCAGGGACAAGATGACCCCCGCGTCATGCAGTTTCGCGCACAAGTCCTCGGTGGCGTGGCTTGCGGAAAGGGTCAAGAGCAGGGCGCCGGCGCTCGCCTGCTCAAGTAGGGAGCGATCTTCGGCAGTGGGCGCGCGCAGGAACTCCGATGCGTGAGCTCCCCGCTTTACGTCATCCAGGAAAGGACCTTCCAGGTGCAAACCAGCCAAGCCGGAAATTCCCTGCTGGAGGCCCTCTTCCACCGCCTTTCTTGCGCGCTTCATGGTTTCCACGTCGGTGGAGATAAGCGTCGGAAGGATTGTCGTGCTGCCGGCCGCCTGATGGGCCTGGACAATGGTCAAGAGTCCCTCAATGGTTGGATCGTCGTTCAATAGACATCCGCCACCTCCGTTGACCTGCAGGTCCACTAGGCCCGGGCCGAGGGTTTGTTCTGCCAGCAGGACTTCCTCGTGTCCGTGACCACGCAGGTCATCTGTTGCTCCTACTCGCGCGATCAAACCGTCCTCGATCAGCAGGGCTTGATTGCCTTGCGATCCAGCGGGGGTCACGATGCGGTGGGGGATCAGGAGGGTTCCCATGGGATAGGGCTCTAGCGATCCTCGCGCAGCCAGCGGGCCGCGTCCCGGGCAAAGTAGGTCAGGATCATGTCTGCCCCGGCTCGGGTGATGCCGGTCAGGCTCTCCAGAACGGCGGCCTTTTCATTGAGCCATCCGCCGGCCGAGGCCGCCTTGAGAGCTAAGTACTCGCCGGACACTTGGTACGCGGCGATGGGCAGGGTTGTGCCTTCCCGTAATCGCAGGATCACATCGAGGTACGGCCCTGCGGGCTTGACCATCACCATGTCAGCCCCTTCCATCTCATCAAGGGCTAACTCGCGCAGGGCTTCCCGGGCGTTGGCTGGATCCATTTGATAGGTTTTCTTGTCCCCGTTCTTCGGCGCAGAATCGAGCGCGCCACGGAAGGGTCCATAAAACGCGGAGGCGTACTTGGCCGTGTAAGCCAGAATCGAAACGTCCGTGTGTCCGGCGAAGTCAAGGCCATCGCGGATCGCGCCCACGCGCCCGTCCATCATGTCGCTCGGGGAAATGATGTCCGCGCCAGCAGCGGCCTGCATCAGCGCTTGCTTCACCAACACATCGACGGTCTCATCATTCAGGATGCGCCCGTCATCATTCAGGATCCCATCGTGGCCGTCGCTGTTGTAGGGGTCGAGGGCCACATCGGTGATCAGCACCAGTTCCGGGAGCTCCTTCTTCAAGCGCCGAAGAGCTCTTGGGATCAGGCCTTGATCATCGAAGGACCCCTCTCCCGTGCGGGACTTGTTCGATTCCTCAACCTTGGGGAAAAGGACCACTGCGCGAACGCCCTCTTCAAGGGCACCCTCTGCCTCACGCAGCATTCCGTCAAGGCTCCAACGGGTGCAGCCTGGCATGGACTCAAGCGCTTGGTCGTTCTTGTCCTCATGCAGAAACATGGGCAGGATAAGTTGATCAGGGGAGAGTCGTGTTTCGCGGGTCAGGGCGCGTACGCCGGCGGACTTGCGATTGCGACGGGGGCGCAGGGGAAGGTCGAGGGGGAATTCGCTCATGACTGGTGTTTAGGATAGCGTGGTGTTGCCCTGGAGATAAGAGCTGAACAAAAGACTCCCTCGGGCTGGGCCCTAGCGCCCTTGGCCGCGCATGATTCGATGGACTTGCCCTTCGGTTAGACCATCAAAATTCTCTTGGGTGCCGTCGAGCCAGGTGATTTCCACTTGGAGATCTCCGCTGGCTGTGCCCAATCCGAAGTGCACCCTTGGGTCACTGCTGGAGCAATAGCTGTCGGCGGACTGCACCTGCCGCACTTGGACCTTATCCCCCTGGGTGAGCTTGGCCTGCGCGCCTAGAGCTTGAGTTCCGTTCCCTGTGCGCACGTCAAGCATGATCCAGCCGCCAGCCTTGGGCGCAACATTGCGCAGGATGCGCACACTGGCCGAGTTGTCCTGCAGCACAACATCCACGTCCCCGTCCCCGTCGATGTCCCCTAGGGCAACGCCGCGGCCCACTGAGAAAAAGTCATCGGCGATACCACCTCGGGGCTGAAGTTCCTCGTAGACGCCGTCGCCGGTTCCCACGAAGACTTGATCGGGTTCGGCTAGGGGGCGCTCACTGGAAAAGCGTGGCATGGCGTCTCCGACTCGGCCATTGGTTACATAGATGTCGAGCAGTCCATCCTGATCAAAATCCGCTGCGCCCGTACCGAAACCGGTGACCAAGGTGCTGGCCTGAGCCATGCCGGTCTTGCGCGTTTCGTCCGAGAAGCGCCGTCTTCCGCTGCTGTAGAATGTATTGGTTTCAGCACGCAGGTGGGTCACGAACAGGTCTGGCTTTAGGTCTCCGTCGAGGTCTTCAAAGATCACGCCCATTCCTGCTTCGGCCTTGCCTTCGCCGGAGAGCGCACAACCCTTTAGGAGTGCCTGGTCCATAAACTTGCCCGCGCCCTGATTGACCCACAGCTGATTTGCCATGCCATCATTGGCCACATAGATGTCGACCCGGCCGTCCCCGGTCATGTCTCCCCATGCAACCCCTAGGCCATTGCCGAAGACCTCGGCGATGCCTGATGATGAACTGACATCTCGAAAGGTGCCGTCTCCCTGGTTTTCGTAAAGGGTGTCGGAGTCCGGCGAATCGAAGTTGTTGGGATGGCAGTAATCGGGTGAGCCCAATTTGCTCTTGCAGGGGAACTCGTTTGCGCTGTTCCAGCGCAGATAGTTAGCCACGAACAGGTCGAGATCCCCGTCTTGGTCGTAATCCAAGAAGGCCGCGCTCGTGCCCCAGGCCTTGTTATCGACTCCCGCTGCAGAGGCCACGTTCTCAAAGGTCCCGTCACCACGGTTCCGTAGCAGAACATTGGGTCCCATGTTCGTCACGTACAGATCCAGATCGCCGTCTCCGTCATAGTCGCCCGCTGCACAGCCCATGCCGAAACTGGACTCGGTGATGCCTGCTGATTCGGTGACATTTACAAAGGTTCCATCCCCCTGGTTGAGCCAGAGCTCATCGCTGGCGGTGGGCCCCCCCTCGCCGATCAGGTCCGCGCCTTGGACAAGGAACAGGTCAAGGTCGTCGTCCCCATCAGCATCGAAAAGCGCGAGACCACTGCCGGTTACTTCCGGGATCCAAAAACGCTGCTTGGACCCAAGGCTGTGCACGAAGTCTATGCCCGTGGATTCGCGAATCTCCTCAAACCAAACCTGCTGAGGAGTTTCATCGGAGGTAGAAGTGGCGGATTCGGAACACCCGGCTACGAGTAGGGAAAGCCCGAGGCCCCCGGCGAGTTGAGCGTGAAGCATGAGTTCAAAGACCCCTTTGATTGAGGAGATTGCGGAGGTTTTCTATGCGCTTGTCGTCGGGAACAAGGAGGACTAGTTCTGCAAGGAGGCGTCGGGCATTGATCGCATCTTTCGTGCTCATAAAGAACGGCATGCATCGGAATCGCACTTCAGCCCAGTCCGGGTGCTTTTGCATTGCGCCGAGGAGCAGCTCGAAAGCCTCCGTGTTCCGCTTCATGGCAATCAACAACTGGGAACTGTTGAGGTAAACATCTTCGTTCATCGTGCCCAAGCGAATGGCTTCACCCAACTCGGCCACAGCTTCTGAGTGACTGTTCATGATCATCAGCACTTTCCCCCGCATGGTATGCATACGCGCCAAGTGCCCACCATGACGCACTGCCTTGTCGGCAGCGGCTAAAGCTTTGATCAGATGGTTTCGCGCTGCCTCAGGGCTTTCGGCCCGCGCGATCATCGCGCGATCGAAGTGGATGCTGGAGACATTGAACCAAGCTGAGTGCTGCTCGGGGTTGATCTCTAGAACCAGATCTAGGGTCAGGAGGGCGTCATCTTGGCGATTGATGGCCATGTAGGCCGCAGCGAGATTGTTGAGCACTACCAGGTCCCTTGGGTAGCCCTTTTGGAGTTGCTCTAAGATGCTCTTAGCGCCGGCCGGATCGCCCGCTTGGTGCAGGTTTGACGCTCGTGACAGAAGTGCGGCGCGGCTGACACCGTAGCGCTCCATTTCCCTAGAAAGGCTGTCCGCCAAGGTAGGGCGCGCAGCGTCTGCGCCCTGACTGAGTAAGGGCATGGCTTCCCCGTCCCGCCCGAGATCCGCGAGGCATTGACCCAAGGCGAAGTCGACGAACTCATTTCCCTTGCCGGTGGTGCGAGCTTTTTCCAAGTGCTCAAGAGCTGCTTGTGGGTTGCCCTCTTCTAGTTCCACTTGGCCAAGCCCCAAGTGCCCGTGAGGGTTCGATGGGAGCAGATTGCGCACGGTGAGGAAATGTCTGCGCGCTTCCTGAAAGCGGCCCACCTTGAGGTAGCCAACACCTAAACGATAAAGACCCGCGGCCCCATTAGGCATGGCCTTGACCACGATCTCTAACTGTTCGAGGGCTTCCCGGTCGCCACCCGCCAAGGCCAGGCAGGCGCCCAGGTGCAACCGGGTAGCATGATCGGTGGGGTCCAGTTCGAGCGTCTTGCGGAAGGCGTCGATAGCTCGGACCCAGGCGCCGTTCGCCTGGTAGGCCAAACCCAGACTGCGATAGGCGTTGGATGTGGAGGGGTTTCGCTGGACTGCCTTGAGGCGCGTTTCAATCACCGCCTGCACGGCAGGATCAAGAGCGCCCTCTGGCTGTTCCAACTGGGCGCTTTCCGAAGGTTCTTCGAAGGCCATGCGCTCTTGGCTCTGATCGCCGCAGCCCAAGAGTGGGGCAGCCATGAGGAGTGTGATGGGGGAAACTCGCACGGAGGGATAGCTTACAGTGGCTGAGCTAGGCCTCACAAAATGGATAGCCAAAAATACACGCCTGCAGTAGCTAGAATCGGGTGTATCAGGCCCAAGACTTGAAGGTTCTCGTCAATTGAGGTCCCTCGCATGTTGCTGGCAGGGCTCACCCTACCCGGGGCATCGCTCGAATCTAAGGCCAGCCCTTGAGTCGCCTTAATTCGAGGAGAGCGTCAATCGGGGACAGATGCCCAACGGCGAGTTTTTTCAGGGGCAATTCCCGAGCGCTTGGTTCCAGGTCAAAGAGACCCAGGAGGTATCTGCCCGCCTTCCTTCTCCGGACTGTCCATGAGCGTGGCGCTTAGATTTAGAGCCCACTTCCAACGATCAGGTTGAGGATGTCCGTCAGGCGTGGATCGTCTGGTGCCAGTCGTTCGATTTCTGCCATCAGGCTACGCGCGCCTATACTGTCCTTGCGGCCAACATAGTAGGGGACAATCTGGATGCGTACCTCGAACCACTCCGGGTGTGCCTGGGCAGCCTTCATGAGGATCTCGAATCCCTCTGCAGGACGGTTCCGCATGAAGCTCAATTGGGAGCACTTGAGGTAGACCGTTTCATCCGTGCTGCCCAGACGAATGGCTTCGCGGTATTCGGCGATGGCTTCCTCTGGGCTGTTGAGTGCCATCAAGGTATTGCCCCGTTGGCTGCGCATTATGGCCACATGCTTTCCATGGGTCACAGCCTTGTCTGCCGCGGAAAGGGCTTTGCGCAGATGAGGCTGCGCAGCAGCTCGGTCTGTGGCCAGGAGGGCTACGCCGCGGTCGTAGTGGATGCTTGAAATGTTGAACCAAGCTCTGTGGTGTTCCGGTTTGACAGCCACCAAGTGGTGCAGAACTTGTAGGGCCTCTTCTTCCCGGCCAACCTGAATGTAGACGGCCCCCAAGTTGTTCAGTACTGCCAGATCATCCGGGTAGTTCTCTTCCAGGTCTTTAAGGATTGAGAGGGCGGCCATACGGTTGCCGGCTTCAAGGAATATGCTCGCCTGTGCGATCTGGGCGGTGAGACTCACGCCGTAGCCGCCGAGTTCCTTGGTCAAGGTGTCTGCAAGAGGGGGGCGTATCGGATCATTGGCGCGCCTCAGGTAGGGCAGCGCTTCGGAGTTGCGCCCAAGGTCTGCCAGGCACTGACCCAACATGAATCCCATGAACAAGTTTCCTGGAGCCAGGCTGTGAGCTTTATTCAGGTGCTCAAGGGCATTCTTCGCGTCACCTTCTTCGAGCAGCACTTGCCCCATGCCCAGGTGCCCCAGGGGATGATCAGGGAATAGGCTGCGTAGGGTAAGGAATTGAGCCTTTGCTTCTTGGAATCGCCCCGTATTCAGGTAGCCCATGCCAAGAAGGTTGAGCCCCGCGGCCATTGTCGGCTCGGCCTTGACTACACGCTCAAGTTGTTCCACATGCTCGACTTCCTCGCCCGCATTGGCAAGGCAGATGGCTAGGTGCAGCCGTGCTGCATGATCATCGGGATTGAGGGCCAATGTCCGGCGGTAGGCTTTAATCGCCCAGGGCCAGGCGGAGTTCGCCTCAAAAGCAAGTGCGAGGCTGCGCTGGGCTGTGGCGGATCCAGGATTCCTCTTGATGGCTTCGAGGCGTTCTTGAATCACAACTTGAACCGCAGGGTCAAGTACATCGGGCGCCATGGTGGCACCGCTGGAATCGGAGAGTGTTAAGTGCTCATCGCCGCAACCGGCAACCAAGTGCAGGAGAGCCAGACCGATGACCAGATGGAAAGGTGACGAGTTCATAGTTCGCCACACCCTAGAGAAGATCCTTCAGCCCTCGCAACTCCAAGAGCGCATCAATCGGAGACAACTCGTCCAGATCGAGCTTCCTGATAGCGATCTCCACAGGGCTTGGCTCCAAATCGAACAGGCCTAGCTGAGATCCAGGGGGTATCTGGTCGCCCTGCTGCAGGGATGCGATGCGCGGCCCATCGCCCGATCCGGCTTCCAATTGCCGCAAAATATTTCGCGCCCGTTCCACCAGGGCCGAGGGAACTCCCGCCAGGCGCGCCACGTGAATGCCATAGGAGCGATCCGTTCCGCCCTCTACGATCTTGTGCAGGAAGACGATCTCTTCGCCCCACTCGCGCACGGAGACATTCAGGTTGTGGACCCCAGGCATGGAATCCGCGAGGCTCGTCAGCTGGTGGTAGTGGGTGGCAAAGAGCGTCCTTGCATGAATCTCTTCGCAGAGATGTTCCACGATGGCCCAGGCCAACGCGAGCCCATCGTAGGTGCTGGTTCCGCGGCCGACTTCATCGAGCACGACCAAGCTGCGCGGGCCTGCGTTGTTCAAGATGTTGGCGATCTCGACCATTTCGACCATGAAGGTCGATGCTCCGCGAGCAAGGTCATCTGCGGAGCCAAGCCGGGTGAAGATGCGATCCACCACCCCGATATGTGCTTCCGCAGCCGGGACGAAGGAACCTATCTGGGCCAGTAGCACGATCAATGCGGTCTGGCGGATATAGGTGCTCTTGCCCGCCATGTTGGGGCCAGTGATCAAGCCGAGAGATCTGGTGCTTCGGTTGAGGTTTGTGTCATTGGGCACGAACGGGTCACCGTTTAGGTGCTGTTCAATCACGGGGTGCCGCCCGTCGCGGATGGTAATGCTCTCGCCGCCGTCGATCACCGGTCGCACATAGCGTTGCTCTGCAGCGGTCTGGGCCAAACCTGCCAGCACATCGATCTCGGCCAGGGCGCGGGCGGTGGCCAGGATGCGCGGGATGACTGCGCGCATACATTCGCGCAGTTCGATGAAAAGTGTTTCTTCCAGGGCGTGGGATCGTTCTTCCGCACCCAAGACCCGCTCTTCGTACTCCTTCAGCTCGGGCGTGATGAATCGTTCCGCGTTCTTCAGGGTCTGCTTGCGGGTGTAGTTCACCGGCGCGTTCTTCGCCTGGGCCCGGGGGATTTCGATGTAGTAGCCGAACACGCTGGTGTAGCCGATCTTGAGCCCTGGCAATCCCGAGCGTTCGGCCTCTTCGCTTTGGAACCGCGCCATCCAGGCCTTGCCGTCCCCGGCATCCGCCCGCAATTGGTCCAGCTTAGAGTTCACCCCCTCACGGATCAGACCCCCTTCGCGCAAACCATGGGGCGGATTGTCCACTAGGCCAGCAAGCACCCTCCCCACTTCGCTTTCGATGAGATCGAGGCCCGAGTGCAATTCGCCCAGGGTCTTGGAGTAGACCCGGTCGAGGACCTCTCGCAGGGGCCCGACCACCGCAAGGGAGCGTGCCAAGGCCATGAGGTCTCGTCCATTGGCGCGGCCTGTGGCCAACTTGGCCACCAGCCGTTCCACATCCAGTACCTCGCTCAACAGGGCGCGCACTTCTTCTCGCAGGAATGGCTGTTCTACGAATTCTTCCACGCCCACCTGCCGCGCGGTGATCGATTTGACCTCGCGCAGGGGAGAGAGTACCCAGTCTCTCAGTAGGCGGCCGCCCATGGAGGTCAGCGTATGGTCGATGGCATCCAGCAGCGTCCCTTCGCGGCGGGCATCGCGCTGGGTGACCACTAGTTCGAGGGTCGCGCGGGTGGCTGCGTCCAAGAGCAGGTGCGAGCCATTCTCGACCCGCTCCATTTTCAAGATGTGTTCGCTGGATCCCCGCTGGGTTTCTTTCAAGTACTCGATCAGTGCACCAGCCGCGGGGATCGCCAGGGAATCATCGGCAAATCCAAAACCCTCGAGCGTCTTGACCCGAAACTGGTCCATGCAAACACGCATGGCGGCGCCGGTCTCGAAACGCCATGGGGGACGCTCGGTGGTGGTTGCACCTACGGTACGCTCGATGGTTTCCCAGGCGGCAGGGAACTCATCGATCAAGCCTTCGGCTATGACGAGCTCTGCCGGACCGATGCGGACCAGCTCGTCCTCCAAGGCCTCGTGGCTAATTTCTTCGGCCATGAAGCGGCCGGTGGAGATGTCGACCCAAACTAGGCCCACGCCTTCTTTCTGCACAGAAACACATGCGAGGTAATTGCTGACTCGCGCATCCAGGGCGTTCTCTTCAGTGATCGTGCCGGGGGTGACGACCCTCACGATACTGCGCTTGACGATCCCCTTGACCGTCTTCGGGTCTTCCATCTGTTCACAGATCGCGACCTTGTAGCCCTTTGAAACCAACTTCAGCAGGTACGCTTCGTGGGCCTTGACTGGCATGCCCGCCATGGCCAAAGCATCTTTCGAGCCCTTCGAGCGTGAGGTCAGGGTGATGCCCAATTCTCGGGAGGCAACCTCCGCGTCCTCCCCAAACAACTCATAAAAGTCACCCATGCGAAAGAACAGGAGGGCGTCCGGCTGCTCACGCTTGGCCGCCTGGAACTGGTCCATCATCGTGACCTTTTTGCGCTTGGCGGAGTTTTTGGCGGAGACTTGTCTCATGGGGGCATCCCAGTCTAACGGAGGATTCAGGAGGGCGACGAACCGAACCCTGATCCCCGGCCCCTCAGGATAGAATTAAGTCCCGTAATCGACGAGTTTGGACTGCGGGGCCCCACTGCTTGGCACGGTCCTTGTACATAATTGCCCCAGAGTCCCAAGTCATGTCCCATAGGGCTCCTTCCGAGACCTCCGCCGTCCTCCTGTCCATCTCCGTAGCCACCACCATGACCCCCACAAGAGACAGGCTCGCTCCCTGGGCCAAGGCGCTACTCACCGTGTCGCTCGCCTCCTGCGCCACCTACTCCGATCGCACGGGCGGGGCGCTCAAGGACTTTGAACAGGCGAGTTTCGCCCATGCAGAGAGCGTCTTTGCGGATGAGGAAAGCACCCAGTCGAGGTTCTTGTCGGGAGTCGAAGCGGGCCTCGTGTCTTTTACAGATGGCCGTTTTCAGGACGCGATCCATCACTTCGAACAGGCTTTCGGCGAGATCGTCGATTTGGAGAATGCGGCCCTGCTCGACCCCGAGGCACTCGGCCGAGGGATGTCCACTTGGGCCTTGAGCGAGGAGCTCAGCGATTATCCCGGCGAAGGCTACGAGCGCGTCCTGTTACATGCCATTTGGGGGCTCGCCTATCTGGGCCTCGGCAATGTGGAAGACATGATGGTCGAGGTTCGCCGTTCCAATCGTCTGCTGGCTGCCGAAGAGCGTTTTCACCAGAGCGAATACCGATCCGGAGGGCTTGCGACATTTATGTCTGCCATTGGCCATGAGCTCACTGGCCAATTGGACGAGGCCTACATCGACTACAAAATCCTGGCCAAGCTCGGGGTGGCAAAGTCCCTGTACGGCCCGTCCCTCGTACGCATTTCGCGCTCTATCGGTTTAGCGGAGGCCAGCGATCAGTGGGAACAGGAGTTTGGTCCCGCTGCGGAGATCCCAGCGGGCAGTGCGCGCGTAATCATGATCGCTGGCCTAGGGATGGGGCCCACCAAGCGAGAAGCACGAGTGACCGTGGCGACCGACGATGGCCTGCTGACCGCTGTGGTCCCTGAAGTCGTGCGTAATCAGCATTCAATTCTGCCGGTGACCTTGCATGTGTCCCAGCATGCGGTCAAGACCGTCATGTTGGAGGACGTCCAACGTCTCGCAACCGAGAGCATCGCAGACCGCATCGCTTGGCTGGCGGCCAAGTCCATCGTGCGCACGGTGATCAAGCGGGAACTTCGCCAAGAACTCGATAAGGAGATCGGCATAGCCGGGGCCATCATTGGCGATATATTCAATGTGGCCACGGAACGCGCCGACCTGCGTTGCTGGAGCACCCTTCCTAGTTCTTGGGCAGCGGCACGAATCTATGTTCCCGGCGGCGAACACCGTATTGCCGTGGACCTGCCCGGTGGGGCCCCCGTGGACCTGGGGCAGGTGATCCTCAGTCCCGGCGAGACCATGTTCGTCTTCGTGCGAACCATGAACCATGACATTCACGCCCGACAAGTGGGAGGCCTCTTGGTCATTCCCCCAGCTGGGCAACAATAAACCTTTTGATACCGATTGAAACCGAGCCATGAAGACAGCCCTGATCCTATCCCTTCTTACCTTCGTTAGTTGCAGCTCTACCAACTACGGTGACGCCTCTGCCACCGAGACGGTCAACGCCGATTGGGGTTCTACTGACCTCCAGACATTTGCCACTGAGATGAGCGAGAGCCTTGGGGCTGCCACCCAGTTGGCATTCCTCGATCACCCCGGCAAAGACGGGGACAAGCGCATAATCGTCTACATGGGGGGTTTTGACAACCTGACCGGCGAGCACATCGATCTTGGTGGCTTGCGCGACAAGATGACCGCTAAGTTGGTGGGCACGGGCAAGTTCCGCATCGTTGCCGAGCACCAGGGCCAAGGTGAAATTGAACAGCAGGTTCGCTTCCAGCAAGGGTCGGGTCGTGTGGATCCGGCGCAGGCTAAAGCCTTCGGCAAGCAGCTCGGCGCCGACGTGGTGGTCTTTGGATCGTTGCGGGACATCACCAAGACCAAGTCTCGCTCCCTCGAAACAGCGGGCGTTAAGACCAAAGACGTTTTCTTCCAGTTGGTCCTGCAGTGCGTCAACATCGAAACAGGGGAGATCCTCTGGGCCGACGAGTCCGAGATCCGCAAGAGCCAACGCACGGGAATCTTCGGCTGAGACACTCTGAAAAGACGGATGTTCGGTTCTTGGCGGTATGCCGCTAAGTGAGGGGTCGCCCAAGTGGCGATGATCATCACGACGAATCAATCCTAGCGGCGGGCCTTCCTTTGGGGAGGCCCGCTTCTATGGGTGAGAGCTTCGGGCGCAAAGATCCAGGGGTCGCAGCTTGAATGACAAGGGGCTTTGGAGCACTCCTCGCGGGCTAGGTACGGTTTCTTTGCCCCAAAACCCGCTCGCTGGGGCTTGAGTTGCTGATTAGGCGTTTCTCTGAAATACTCCGTTCGGTATGGAGGGCTCTCCGGCTCATTGATTTGTAGCCGAAAGGCTGCATTTGGGGATCCCGACTCTTACTGGAGTCGACCAGGGCCCGCTGGTGGGGACCAGCGGGCCCGTCCTCGTTGAAGGGGGTATCGCTCGCGCTCGGATCACCCCTCTTCGAATGACTCCCGCGGGGGAACAGGCATGTCCCGGGGCACCCCGTGCGGGAGGGGCTGAAAAATTTCACAATCCCAGTTCGGGTCAGTGGTAATTCGCGCTCTTCATGTGCCGACGGGTCCGCAGGATCCGCCAGGAAGACAGCCTAAGGAGTTCATGATTCGGTTTTGGGATTGAGAACCCCAATGGAAGCCCGGAGATGAAAGAAGAAGAAATGGTATGGCGGAGACCTGAGTTAGTCAGGTCCCCGCCTTCCTTATGTCCCGTATTACCCAGGCCCTTGGTTTCCTTTGCCAGGGCTGATGAGGTCCACGCTGATCCTCTCTTGCGTCCTGCGGCCTCTTGGCGTTACCCTCGGGTATGGTTGCTGAACCCACTCCCGCCATAGTCGAAGCTCAAGACGTATACAAGTTTCATGGCCAGGGGCCCGAGCGCGTCCCCGTTCTGGCCAAGATCTCCTTCCGCGTAGAACCGGGCGAGTTCGTCTGCATTATGGGCCCCAGTGGCTCGGGTAAGTCGACCTTGTTGCACTTGCTTAGCGGACTCGACCAGCCCTCTGCGGGCACGGTTCAATTGGCTGGCCAGGATCTGGCCCGACTGTCCGAACGACGGCGCACCTTGCAGCGACGCGAGCAAGTGGGGTATGTGTTTCAGTTTTTCAACCTGATGCCAAACCTGACCGTGCGGGAGAACATCGCCCTGCCCGTGTCGATTGCCGGTCACGGAGTGGACGCAGCCGCTCGCACTCGGGTGATGGGCTTGGCAGAGCGTCTTGGGCTTGAGTCACGCCTCGATGCCTTACCTCACCAACTGTCCGGGGGCGAGATGCAGCGGACGTCGATCGCGCGGGCGTTGATGAGCAAGCAGCCCTTGCTCTTGTGCGACGAGCCCACCGGGAATCTCTCCCAAAAGGCAGGCGCCGAGGTAATGGAGATCCTGCGCAATTGCTGCGACCAGGATGGTCGCAGTGTCTTACTGGTGACCCACAACCCGCGCGACGCTGCATTTGCGGATCGCGTGCTGTTCTTGGTGGACGGTGAGTTGGCAGAGGATGCGGAACTTAAAGGCTCAAGCCTATCGGTGGGTGACATCCACGAGGTGCTCGGGAAACTCAGCATCTAATGGGCCTTTCCTTGACTCTCGCACGCCGCGGTTTGCTCTCGCGGCCCGGACGTACCCTGTTCTCGGTCCTAGGCATTGCCCTGGGCGTGGCGACCGTGGTGGGCGTGATCGTGCTCGACTTCAACACGATCGTTGGCCTTAGCGGGCCCGCCGCTGAACGCACCACTCCGGATATCCAACTACGACTGCCTGCGGGTCAAGCGGAACGTGACGAGCTGTACCAGGTGGAGGGCGTGTCCTTGATGGCGCGCTATTTCCAGAATGACGCTGCTGTGCGCTCCGAGCCAATCAGCAGCGATGCCCCGGACTCTTCTGAACATCGTGAATGGGCGCGCCTGATCGCTCTTGAGGCTCAGCACGCGCCGGCCCTGGGGGTCTACTCACTGGCCGCTGGCCGCGATCTGGCCGCCGATGGCAGCCGTGAGGTTTTGATTGGCGAAGGGGTGGCCGAGCGCTTTGAGCTGCAACTCGGCGATGACCTGTGGGTTGCCCGGCCCCGAAGGCCCAGCAAGTTTGTCTGCGAAGACGGCAAGCTGGTCAAGAAGCGCATAAGTGCCGATGTGCCAACGCCGTGGAAGTACGAGGTCGTGGGGATTTTGACCCGTGAGCAAATTGGACGGCGCTCCGGCGGAATGGTGGTGGTGGTGGACTACGCAAATGGCCAAGAGATTTATGCGGGCGTGCACGTGCAGCCCCTAATCTGGGCCAACCGCGACCATAGCGTGGATGCTGAGCGGCTCAAGGCCAACATTGCTTCCTCCTATGCCTTTGTGGTCAGCGAAGCTGCGATTCTAGGGCAAGCAGCAGACGAGCGCGCATTCCGTACGGGAGTACGTATGGCTGGGTTGCTCGCCTTGGTGTTGGGCATGTATGTGATTTTCCACACCCTGTCCATGTCCCTCACCGAGCGCATGAAAGAGGTGGGGACGCTGCACACTTTGGGCACAACGCACGGGCAGATTGGTGGCGTGTTCCTGTTGGAGGCCATGTCGCTCGCTGGCGTGGGCGCAGCTCTCGGGGTGTTGGGCGGGATTGGGCTGGCGAAGGGACTCTTGAGCGCTGGCATCACCACCCTGGGAACTGGCAAGCACATCAATGTGTTCCTGATTCCCTGGAAAATGGTGCTGCCCCTGGCGGGTATCGGCGTCCTGATCGCCCTGTTGGGTTCGATCTATCCGCTCTTTGCCCTGCGCGGCACGAACACCGTGGCGGTATTGCGCGGGGATCAAGCCCCTTTCAAGAAGCGGTCCTCCTTTGGCTTCCACCTGCTCTATGCCCTGTTGCTGGCGGTGGTCCTCCCGAGCCTTTTCTTCGTGGTGGTGCCAGTGGTGGGGGAATTGACTGCTGAGTTGCTTTCGACCCTGCTCGGGGCGCTGGGCATTCTCTCCTTGGTCGTGATCCTGTCCCTGATCATGCCCGCGGTGCTGGCGGGGGTTTGCGCGGCGATCACTGCTCCTTTCACCAGGCTCTGGCCCCTTGCCGGGCGGATCACCGCCAAGGCCATGCGGGCGGCTCCCGCCCGAATTGGGGTGTCCACATCGGCCCTCGCGCTGGTCACAGCGGGCTTGGTGGGGCTCAAGGGCATGACCGCCAGCCTTGAGGGCGAAGTGGACCAGTGGGCCACTGAAGCGGTGCTGGAGAAGGTCTGGGTCAGCGGTATGCCGCCCACGGTTTTTGCTGATTTCGCCCAGCACCTGCACCAGTACAAAGGGGTGGTTGGCCTAGAGAAGGGCGGCACCGGAGTGCACACACCCTTCCTCGTGCAAGGGGTGGCGGTCTCGGAACTTGCGGGGTACGGGCCTTGTGCCACAGACAAGTCCTTGCTCAAGAAACTCGACGAGCAGCAAGGCATGATTGTCTCGCGGCGCTTGGCCATGGACCTTGGTTACGAGCTGGGTACCACGGTGCCACTGGAGCGAGCGGACGGCCAGCTTGAAGAGTTCACGGTCATCGCCATCAGCGATGCCTATGGACACTACCCCTTTCCCGACGAGCGCATGTATGGCTTGATTGCGGATCATTACCTTGAGCGTTTCTACTGCCACCCCACAGACACGGTGGAGCATGTGGCCGTGCGATTGGAAAAGGGCAGCGACCCGGGAATCCTGGAAGCCGCGGTGTTTGACTTTCATGGTGGACCCCAAGACATCGTGTTCCGCAGCGGGGCGCAGGTGTTGCAGGCGCACCGAGATGACATTGGCCGCGACTTTGTGCTCTTTGATGTGCTGCTGATCCTGACCGCCTGCCTGGCTGGGCTTGGGGTGCTGAACGGGCAATTGTTGGCGGCACTTGAGCGCTCCAAGGAACTGGGCGTACTCAAGGCATTGGGCACCAGTCGAGGCCAATTGGCGGGCTTGGTACTGCTGGAGGCGTTGGTGGTTGGGTTTGTGGGTGGCGTGATCGGCGTGGCCCTGGGCTGGGGTTTGACGCCCTTGGTGGTCGAGGCCCTGCGACGGCTCGTTGGACTGGATTTGCCCCATGTGGGACCCGGAAACTGGATTTGGCTGGGGCTCTTGGGCAGTGTCGTGGTTGCGCTTGTATCGGCGCTTTACCCGGTTTGGCGCACCACACGCGTAGATGCGGTGCGAGCCGTTCGCACGGGCTGATCCGGCCAGCGTGAGGATTGCCGGAGGGGAGGATTTCGGGGCTTGATGGAAGATCGAGGCCGCTGAGGCGGTATTGTGGGCCACCACCGCCGGAACTCCGGCAGGCCCAACCCAGCAGATCTCCCAGCATGTCCCTTGCTCTAGTCACCGGCGGCGCCGGATTTATCGGTTCTCACCTTGTGGAGCGCCTCGTCTCGAAGGGCCATTCCGTTCGCGTGTTGGATGACTTCTCTTCGGGCAAGCTGGAGAACCTTGCTGAACTTGACTGCGGCGATTTGAATTCGGGCAAACCCGTTGAGATCGTTCGGTCCTGCATCACCGATCCGGACCGCGTGGCCAGCGCTATGCAAGGGGTGGACTGGGTTGTGCACCTTGCTGCTCAGGTTTCAGTCCCTCGCAGCATTGAGGATCCGCGTGAGAGTTACCGCATCAACGTGGACGGCACCCTGAACATTGTGGACAGCGCGCGCATCGCCGGCGTCCAGCGGGTGGTCTTCGCCGCATCGTCTGCCGCCTATGGAGACAACCAGGAAATGCCCTTGCGTGAAGAATTCATGCCCCGGCCTCTTTCGCCCTATGCCTCGGGCAAGCTCGCGGGGGAACAGCTGATGCGCGTTTGGGCCGAGTGCTATGGCATGCACACCACCAGCTTGCGTTTCTTCAATGTGTTCGGGCCCCGCCAGGCGGACGATTCACCCTACACCGGCGTCATCGCGATTTTTGCTAAGGCTCTGATCGAGGGCCGTCAGCCAACCATTTATGGGGATGGCAGCCAGACCCGGGACTTCACTTTTGTTTCCAACGTGATTGACGGGATTTGTCGAGCCCTCGAAGGGAATACCCCGCCGGGGTCGGTGATCAACCTGGGGGCCGGAGATCGCATCAGTTTGCTGGAGCTTTATCGGGCCATGGGCAAGGTGCTGGGCAAGGACGGGGAGCCCAATTTCGGCCCTGCGAGGGACGGAGATGTGCCCCACAGCCAAGCAGCCCCGGCTCGGGCCAAGGAGCTCCTGGGCTGGACTTCCAAGATTCCCTGGGCCCAGGGCCTTGAAGTCACCCTGGAGTGGTACCGTCAGCGTCTCAGTGCGGGTCGTTCCTGACCGCTATGGCCGGTTCAGGGTTGCCCTCTAGGGGGGCGGGGTTTATTCTTGTCGCCTAATTCTTCAGCAGGGCCTTTTATGAGCCCTGGCATGTCTGTTTGATGAGGAAACCATGAGCTATCAAGAGGATCTCAAGAGTTTATTTGGGTTGCATTCCGTGACCTACAAATACGGTCTCGACAAGGACACCTTGTTCGATGACGCCATCGCCAATGACCGCGGCCGCGTGACCGCTGACGGTCCGGACGATCAGCAGAAGGCGTTCCCCACCAAACTCGGCAAGGATGGGCCCCTGGTCTTCTACACCGACCCTTCCTGTACCGGTCGCCCGGTCAAGGACACCTTTGCTGTGGCGCACCCTGAATTCGAGGACCGGATTTGGTGGAAGAACGATTTCCAGAAGTTCGACCCCGACAAGTTTGCGGCTTTAGTAGCCCGCGTGGGCGAGCACCTCAATCAGAACAAGGCAACCTTGCATGTGCAGGATCTGTTTTGCGGCACCGATCCGGAATACGCCGTGCCCTATCGCTGGGTTGGCGAGTACGCCAGCCACGCCATGTTCGTGCACAACATGTTCCCCAAGGGAATTGAGGGCATCGCGGACGAGAGCGGCAAGCGCTGGACCCTGCTGAACGCCCCGAGCTTCCACGCGGACCCCCAGCGCGATGGTACCCCCAGTGCGCGCGGTGCCATCATGGACATGAAGAACAAGATCTGTCTGGTATTTGGCCGGGCAGATTACTGTGGCGTCAACAAGAAGGCGATGTTCACCGTGATGAACTGGCTCTTGCCGGAAGCCGGTCACATGTCCATGCACTGCTCCGCCAACGTGGGGCCCCGCGGAGATGCGGCCATCCTGTTTGGCCTTTCTGGTACGGGCAAAACCACGCTGTCAGCCGATCCTGATCGCCAGCTCATTGGCGACGACGAAACAGCCTGGACCGAAAGTGGCATTTCGAACTTGGAAGACGGCTGCTATGCCAAGTTGATTGATCTGAACAAGGAAGCCGAGCCGGTTATTGCTGCGGCCCTTTCCATGGGCGGTACGGTGGTCGAAAACGTGCCTTGCCTGCCCGGGAAGCGCATGGAGGACACCGATCCTCAGGATCTGGACCTAGACGACAACTCGATTACCGAGAACACGCGTTTCAGTTATCCCCTTTCCTGCAACCCGAACGTTGCGGAAGGCGCCAGGGGCTCCCACCCGGAGACCATCGTTCTGCTGACCGCGGACGCTTTTGGCGTGTTGCCGCCGGTTTCGATTTTGGACCCCAAAGAAGTGATGTACCACTTCATCATGGGATTCACCGCCAAGCTGGCGGGGACCGAGGTTGGTGTGACCGAGCCTAAGGCGGCGTTTTCCTCGTGCTTTGGTGCGCCCTTCATGCCCCACCAGCCCAGCGTTTACGCGCGCAAGCTGGCCGAGAAAATGGACAAGCACAAGGCCCGCTGCATTTTACTCAACACCGGCTGGGGCGGAGGCCCCTACGGCGTAGGCAAGCGCATTTCGATCAAGGACACGCGCGCTCTGCTGAACGCTGCCCTCCGTGGTGATCTGCACCAGGACGGAGCCGAGTACGAAACGCACTCGGTGTTCAACCTCAAGATGCCCAAGTCCTGCCCCGGTGTGGACAGCTCGATCTTGAACCCCAGGAACTCCTGGGCGGACAAGGATGCTTACGATACGGCCGCCAACAAGTTACGTGATCTATTCAAGACCACTTTCGAGTCTAAAGGCTTTGCAGATCTCGGTATCGATCCGGTGATGTAGGCCCCCTGGGTTTAACCATGAGCAACACGGCACACGAACATTACATGCGGGGGATGACCCTCTTTGGTGAGGGAGAGCACATCGCCGCCGAAGACGCCTACCGGCAAGCCTTGGTGGCCCAGCCCAAATGGACCGAAGCCATGCACGGCTTGGCCATGACGTTGATGCACCAAGGCCGACTGGAAGATGCGATCACCGTGGGCAAGGAAATCACCGAGATCGACGACGGAGATCCTTTTGCACACACGAGCCTCTCGATCTTCTACCAACGCCAGTCGGCGATTGCTGAAGAGAAAGGCGACAAGCAGGCTGCCACGGACTTGATTGCCGAGGCCGAAAAGTCCGGGGCCCAAGCGCGCTTGCTCTCCTGGAAACAGGAATTGCGCAGCAACCCGGACGCGCCCAAGCCGGACTTGCCGGAAGGCATGGACGTGATTCAGTAGAAACCCGGCGCGGCGCTAGTCTTCCGGTTCTTCTTCTTCGTCAATGCCGAGGATCTTGCGACCCTCTTCACTGATCAGGTGCGGACCCCAGGTCGGCTCCCAAACGATCTCGACCTCGGTTCCGGTAACCCTGGCCATGCCGTTGACCCGGCGCTTCATGACCTCGGGGATCGTGCGCGCTTCGGGGCAGGACTGTGAGGTCAGGGTCATGGTGATCAGCACGGCGAAGGTGTCGGAGACCTTGACGTCATAGATCAGGCCAAGGTCGACGATGTTGACAGGGATTTCGGGGTCGAAAACCTGGCGTAGTTCGGTGAAAACTTCTTCGGGGGTGGGCATTGTAGGTTCCTTTGTTCGCTGGACAGCAGCGATTGGATCATAGCGTTCTGGGGGATCCCTGCAAGTGGCCCCCGGGGCGTTATCATGAGCCTACTGTGATTGCCTACGAAGGAACCCTATTCCGGCCCCCATCCGAGGCCAATAGCCTGATTCTGCAGGCCACGATTGGGTGCTCTTACAATCAGTGCACATTCTGCGCCATGTACCGGGATAAGCGCTTTCGGGTGCGACCCATGGCCGAACTCTTGGCCGAGATCGAGTGGGCGAGTCAAAACCTTGGGCCCGTACATAAGGTGTTCTTGGCGGATGGGGATGCCCTGGTGGCCAAGAGCCGGTTCCTCGGGGAACTTTGCGACGCCTTGCGCGCCACCTTTCCGGACTTGCGCCGCATCTCTTGTTACGCCTCGCCCCAAGCCCTTGCGATTCGCAGCGTGGACGAGATGTCCCTCCTGCGGGAAAAGGGTCTGACCCAGTATTACCTCGGGATTGAATCCGGCCATGACCAGGTTTTGTTGGATTTGGACAAGGGGGTAGACGCGGAGGAAATGATCCGCGTGGCGAACAAGGCCCACGACGCTGGGGTTGCCCTGTCCACCATGATCTTGCTCGGTGCTGGAGGTCGCGAACTCTCCCAAAAACACGCCGTGGAGTCGGCGCGGGTGGTCAATGCCATCCAGCCCAAATTCCTTTCGACCTTGGTGATGACGCCGGTGGAGGGCACGCCATTGGGAGATCAAGAGGCCCGGGGTGAGGTGGACGAGCTGAACCCGGTCGAGTTGGCTGCCGAGTTGCGCGAGCTGATCGGTGGCCTGGAATGCGAGGCAACGATCTTTCGCTCCAACCATGCCAGCAATACTCTGACCCTGGCAGGGGTGCTGCCCAAGGACAAGCGGGAACTGCTGCGTGTCCTGGACGAAACCCTGGCCCATCCGAGCCGCGCCCGCTTCGTTCCCCGCTGGCAGCGGGGTCTGTAGCGCTGGCGCCCTGCTGGTGGCAGGGATGGACCTCCGGGAAGGGGGGTGAGCCCCAAGAGGAGCCCCTCTGTGCAAAACCCCTGTGTGAAGGGGAACTCAGACCCCGTGCGATCTGCCTCTTGAGGGCACAATAGGCGCTCCCCCGAAAGTCTTTTTCATTCCAGTATGAATTTCATCTCCCCCCGGCGGTCCATCTTAGACCGCATGTTGTTGGCGTCCGCTCTTGGCGCATTGATATCCACCGCTGTCAGCGCCCAAGCGCCAGCTCGTGATCCCAAACCTCTTGCGGTCCAAAACGTTGCGGTCGAAGGTCGCGAAGGCAGCTACACCCTGCTGCTGCGCGACGGTCGCATTGCAAAAATCCAGGCTGCCAGTGAGGACTTGCCCGCGGGTTACACCTCGATCGACGGCGAGGGCCTGCATGCGGCGGCCGCGTTCATGGACGCCAGTGCCGAGGCCGGCCTGGGCGAGCATGTGATTGCGGTGGACCAGGACCAACCCGTGGAGACGGACTCAGGCGTGCGTATCGAAATGCGCCGGGCCAATCGCAAGGGCATCGATCCCTCTTGGACGGCGGCTTCGGCGGTGAGCTTGGATGAGGACAAGGCAAAGCAGTGGGCCAAGTCAGGCTTCAGTTCGTTTGTGGCAGCTCCCTCGGGTGAGTTGCTTGCGGGGCAAAGTTGTCTCGTGCTGGCGCGCGGCGTGGCTCCCCGTGACCAAGTGCTGCACACGCCGGTGTTCCAGCACGCAGCATTCCGTGCCAGTGGCGACGGCTATCCCTCGACCCTGATGGGCTATCACGCCCAGCTGCGGCAGTTTTTCTATGACGCCGGCCGGCACCGTGAATTGAAGCTCCGGTATGAGGCAGAGGGCAACGGGCCTCGGCCACCCCATGACCCCAATCTAGACGCAGCCTTGGCACTGCTCGATGGAAAGCAGACTTTGGCTTGCGCTGCGGAAAGCGCGCGCGATGTACACCGCTGGTTGAAGCTTGCGGACGAGTTCGGCTTAAAGATCATGATCGTGGGTGGTCGCGAGGCTTGGAAGATGGCCGATCAACTCAAGGCCAGTGGCACTGCGGTGGTCTTGACCCTCGATTGGCCGGAAGAGGTGGATGACCCTCGCGAGGAGAAAGAGGAGAAAGAGGAGAAGAAGGAGGCTTCGGACGACGATCCGGAGGCTGAAGATCCCGAGGAGACCGAGCAGCCCGAAGAGCCCGCTGCCAATTGGGAATACGAAGAGCCCAGCGGGGCTCTGTTAGACAAGCGGCTGCGTTGGGAAGAGATGCGCGACAGTGCAATCCGCCTGCATGAAGCCGGCGTCACCATCGCTTTTGGTAGCGGAGGCGAGGGTGCCAGCCAATTGCTTGAACACGTGACCGAGCTGGTGGAAAACGGCCTCTCCCGGGACGCCGCCTTGGCCGGCCTTGGTTCCAGCGCCGCATCCCTAGTGGGGGGCGAGCGCTACTTGGGCCGCATGGCTGCGGGTGCTCCCGCAAACCTTTGCCTCTGGAGTGCGCCGCCCTTGACCGAAGACGCCGCTGTGCGTTACGCGATCATCGACGGGCACCTGCTTGAGTTCGATGTCAAAGTTTCAAGTGGAGAGCCTCCCGCCGAGGGAACCGACCTCACAGGTCGCTGGACCATCGTCGATCCCGACGATGAGGACGACGATCCCATGGAGTTGAACTTGACCATGGACGAGGATGGCCTGGTCAAGGGCAGCGCGAACGCAACCAACCCCATGGACGGCACCGCCTTGACCGGCGAGGTCACCGGTACGGTGCATGGAACGCAAATCGAGATCGAGGTCGAGTTCAATGTAGGACCGATGACCGTGGTTTTTCAAATGGAAGGTGAATGGTCCGAAGGGGCCTTTGCCGGAGACACCACCCTGGACTTGGGTGGCCAACAACAAGAGAGCGCCTTTGAAGCTGCTCGCATTCCCGACCGGAGATTCCGCTGATGTTCACACCCCTCTTCCTATCCCTTGTTTGCTTTGTGCCCCAGGCACAACACCCCTTTGAAACCGACGAGCAACGCAAGCCCAGCATCGAAGTTGGCAGTGTCTGCTTGATCCAGGGCGCGACGGTCCACACGGCCACGGGCCCCGCCTTCCAAGGCGACGTGCTGGTGCGTGATGGTGTCATCGCGGACGTGGGGGCCTCTCTCACGGCTCCTGATGGCGCTACGGTGATCGACGCAAGCGGCATGCACCTTGCTCCTGGCGTGGTGGACTGTCACTCTCACATGGCCATCGAGCGCGGCATCAACGAGGGCACCCTCTCGATCACCGCCGAAGTTACGATCCGCGACTCGGTGGATTGCGACGACATTACGATCTACCGCGCACTTGCGGGGGGCGTAACCACTGCGCGTTTGCTGCACGGTTCGGCCAACGCCATTGGCGGCCGGGATGCGGTGATCAAGCTGCGTTGGCACGCGAACAATGCGGACGAGCTCCTGTTTGCCGGTGCCCGGGAGGGCATCAAGTTCGCCCTAGGCGAGAACCCTAAACGCTCCAATTGGGGCGGTGGCGGCCGTTTCCCGGCCACGCGCTTGGGCGTGGAGTCTATCTACTACCGGGCCTTTTCCCGGGCCAAGCTCTATGCGGCCGAGTGGGCCGCCCATGAGGAAGCCCTCGCAGCGGGTAGGACTCCCCTGGCTCCCCGTCGAGATCTGCGCCTAGAGACCCTGGCGGGCATTATCGCTGGGGTTGTAGATGTACACAGTCACTGTTATCGCGCGGACGAAATCCTGATGCTGGTACGGGCTTGCGAGGCCTACGGCATCACCATCAAGACTCTGCAGCATGTATTGGAGGGTTACAAGGTCGCGGTGGAACTTGCAGAAGCCAACGTGGGTGCGAGCTCGTTCTCCGATTGGTGGTCGTACAAAATCGAGGCCTATGACGCGATTCCTCAGGCGGCCTCCATCATGCACGACGCTGGCGTGCTGACCTCGATCAACTCAGATTCAGACGAAATGGTGCGCCGCCTGTATGCGGAGGCAGCCAAGAGCGTGCGCTATGGAAATATGGATCGCGTTAGCGCGTTGCAGTTGGTGACTCTAAATCCAGCCCGTCAGTTGGGCCTTGCGGACCGCATTGGCTCGATTGAAAAAGGCAAAGATGCAGACTTGGCCCTGTTGAACGGCGACCCGCTTTCCAGCTTGAGCCGTGTGGAGTGGACCATGGTGGACGGAGTGATGGAGTTCACGCGTCTTGACGGTTTCGGTTTGGATGCGAATCCATTGGAAGCCAGCGCAACCGTGGCCGCCTATCCCGAAGGGTCTGACGAGAGTGTTTTTGCCAACGTGGCGCGGGTGACGGGCGGCGACGCCAAGCCCCTGGCACTTGTAGGAGGAACCGTGCACCCGGTCTCTGGTCCGGCTATGGAAGGCGCCACCCTCTTGATGCAAGACGGCATTATTCTTGGGGTCGGCATGGATCTGGAATTGCCCGAGGGAACGGAAATTCTCGACGTCAGCGGCAAGCACCTTTGGCCTGGGATGATTTCCCTTGGCAGCCTGCTGGGCCTGCATGAGATTGGTGCTGTGCAAGCCACCAATGATGCTGCCGAAATTGGCGGCAATCAGCCCGACCTACGGGTGGCATCGTCCCTCAACGCTGACTCGGCACACCTTGGGATCAGCCGCTGGAACGGCATCACACGGGCTCAGCCCACTCCCACGGGTAGGGGCCCCATCAGCGGGCAGAGTGCGGTGATTGATCTTGATGGTGACACCTGGGAAGAGTTGCTGACCCGTGATCGGGACATGTTGCACCTGCGCTTCCCGCGTCGGAGCAGCGGTCGTCGCGGTTCCGAGGAGGTACATGATCATGACCATGACCATGGGACCGGTGGTGACGAACACCAAGATGATGGCCACGTGCACACCGACCTTTGCGAGCACATGCGGGGCGGCCATGACTGCCACACCTCGGGCCGTTTGATTCTGCCGCCGCCCGCAGAGGACTCCAAGTCCAAGGGGTATGACGAGAGCGAGTCGATCCAAGAGCTTAAAGACCTGTTTGAGGAGGCGCTCGAGCATGGGCGCCTCAGCGACCTGGCCACCGACAGCGGAACACCTGCTCCGGAGATCGACCCGCGTCTCGCCGCCATGGTGCCCTACGCCCGCGGCGAAAAGACGATTGCTCTCCACGCCGAAGACGCCCAAACGATCCTGGATGCATTGCACTTTGCAGCGGATATGGACCTACAAGTTGCTCTCTACGGTGTGCGCGAGGGTTGGAAGGTTGCAGACCGGATCGCTGCCAGCGGAACTTCCGTGGTCATTGGTGGAGTGTGGAACATTCCCCGCTCGATCCGCGACCCCTATGACGCGGTGTTTGCGAACGCCGCAGTCATGACCCGTGCTGGAGTCACCGTGGCAATCTGCACGGCGGACTCTGACAACGAACGCAACTTGCCATTCCAAGCCGCCACCGCAGCGTCTTATGGGTTGCCCGCCATCGATGCGGTGCGTGCAGTCACCTTGTACCCCGCGCGGATCTTGGGCCTTGACGATCAACTTGGGTCCCTGGACACAGGAAAGCGAGCAGACGTGATTGTGACCGAGGGCCATCTGCTCGAAATCACATCGCGGGTCACCGATCTCTACATCGATGGTCGGCGGGTAAACCATGACGACAACCGTCACACCCGTTTGGGACGTCGTTACCGCGAGCGCATGGAGCGTTTGCGGGACTAGGGCAAGTGTGGGGACTCAGCTGTTCGCTTCGGGACAGGCGAGGAAACTCAAGGGGCCGTCAAATGGCGAACAGGAGCACCAGGGCAAGTCCAACCCAGAGCACGCGCCCAAGGGTGCGGTCAAAACGCGCGCCTGGCTGGCGGTACCAGTTGGGCGGTAAAATGGCAGGAATGGGGTCTTGTCTCACAGTCATTCTTTCCTCTCGCTACATTCATATGGAATGGGGTGGGTCCATTTCTAGTGCTAGAATGTAAACAAGCGGTTTTTCCTAGTTTTGGGACTCCCAACCGCAATAAACGACATCCATGGATATCAAACAAATAGAGGTTTCTTGCCCCTGCTGCGAGTCAATGCTGCTCGTAGACGTGCGAACCCAGAAGGTCTTACGGCACGCTCCCCCCGCTCAAGTGGACGAAACAGGGAAGCCGGTTTTGGATGAGAACCGGTGGGATTCAGCGAAGGGCAAGGTTTCGGGCCGCAAGGAGCGCAGCAAGGACAGTTTCGATGAGGCCCTTGGCCGGGAGCAATCCCGAGAAAAAAACCTCGACGACCTCTTCAGCAAAGCCAAAGACAAGGTTCAGCGGCGGAAAGATTCGGACGCATTCTAAGTCCTAGCGGAGATGCAGTGAGGCTGGCCCTCATTGCAGCACCCTGAGTCTGTTGGGCATTCCTTCGACGTGGTTGGATCGATATCCCGGGTCCCAGTCGCGACTAGATTGCAGGATGTTCTGTCAGTTCCCCGAGCCTAGCACGCCCCAACCGCAAACTGTTGAGCACCACGCTGATGCTGCTCATGGCCATGGCGGCGGCTGCGAAGGGCGGGGGGAGGTCGGGGCCGCCGACTACGGCCAGCAGGCCCGCGGCTATGGGCAGGCCAAGAAGGTTGTAGATGAAGGCCCAGCCTAGGTTTTGAATGATCGTTCGCTTGGCCAATCGGGAAAGGCGCAGGGCCCGCAAGAGGCCGCTAAGGTCAGATGACATGAGGGCCATGTCTGCGGACTCTAGGGCCACGTCCGCGCCGCCGCCCATGGCGATGCCCACGCTGGCTGCGGCCAGGGCCGGGGCGTCGTTGATGCCGTCGCCCACCATGACTGTGGTGCGGCCGTTAGAGCCGAGGTTGGTGAGTAACTCAGCTTTGCGTTCGGGGGATGCGGAACCTTCAAAGGGGATTCGTTCCAGGTCCAGGGACGTGAGTAGGGCCGCCACGGCGGCCGGATCATCCCCAGATGCGATGTGGATTTCGAGGCCCTCCCGTTCGAGGGCAGCCAGGACTCTTGGGGCTTCTTGACGGGGCAGATCGGTCAAGGCGATCGTGGCCACTAAGGTTCCATCTTCTTCCATCAACACGGGGGTGCTGCCCGTGTCGCGCGCGGGTTGGCAGAGTTCGTCGACCAGAATGGCAGCATGGCCACGCTGGACGGCGGCCTTGGGACTGCCGATCCACACCCGGCGGCCAGCCACCAAAGCGCTCACTCCGATGCCGGGTTCAGCGACGAAGTCATCAGCGGGCAAAATGGGCAAGCTTTGAGATTTTGCTGCGCGTACAAAAGCCTGGGCCAGGGGTTGTTCACTGTTTTGTTCCACGGCCGCGGCCCGGGCCAGGAGACCCTTGTGATTGGCCTCGGGGTCGATCGGCGTCAACGATCCGAGCTCTGGTGTGCCCAGGGTCAAGGTGCCGGTCTTGTCCAGCACGATGACCTCCGCAGCACAAAGGCGTTCCAGCGCCGAGGCCTGGCGCACCAGAACCCCGGCCCTCGCGCCTCGGCCTGCGGCCGCAACAATCGCCATGGGTGTGGCCAAGCCCAAGGCGCAAGGACAGGCGATGACAACCACGCTGATGGCGCGCCCCAGGGAGTCGCCCAGGGGGGCGCCGCTCAAGAACCAAGCGACGAAGGTTATGGCGGAGATTATCAACACCGCGGGTACGAAGAATGCGCTGACGCGATCCGCGAGGCGCTGGGAGTCTGCGCGGGATGCTTGGGCTTCGCGCATGGCGCGGGTGATGCGTCCCAGGGCAGATTCTGCGCCAACGCCTTGGGTGATCACGGTCAAGGCGCCGGTGCCGTTGACCGCGCCCGCATGGATGCGTTCACCGGGTCCGCGTTCGATGGGGATCGGCTCGCCGGTTAGCAGGGACTCATCCAAGGCTGAGGTGCCCTCCAACACGACCCCATCCACGGGAACGCGTTCCCCGGGGCGGATCAGAATGTGCATGCCCGGCTTTAGGATCTTGAGAGCTACATCCTTGATTTCGTTTCCCTGGACCACATGCGCCGTGGACGGCGCGAGTTCCATCATCGAAGTCAGGGCATCGCCGGCGCGCGCTCTTGTTCGGGCTTCCAGAACGCGGCCGAGCAACACAAAGGCCAGGATCATGGGGCCCGCATGGGCGTGATGTCCTGCACCGCCGAGTAGCCCGGGAAAAGCAACCTCAATCACCGCTGCCACAAGTGACGCGAGGGCGCCGATGCCCACGAGGGTATTCATGTCCGGCGCCCCAAGGCGCGCCGCGCGTAGACCATCGGAAAGGATGCGCCGGCCCCCGACGAAAACACCCAGGCTTGCCAACAGGAGCATCCAGATGCCGTGAATGTGCCACCAAGCAAGGGCAAAGGTCAGTACGGCCGACACGCCCGCGATCCATGCTCCTTGAACGACGCGCCGGCGCTCCTCGTTTTCTTTTTCCTGGGCGAAAGCTACGTCACTGTATGAGTCTTCATCGCCGAGTGCCCCCGGGGGGATTTCGTACCCGCCGCGCGCGAGAGCTTGGTTGATGGCTTCGATCGAGGCTTCTGGAAGCAGCTCGAGGCTCAAGGCCCGGGCCCCGAAACTGACCCGCGCTGCTTCGACCCCCTGCACCCCCCGGAGCAGATTCTCCGCGGTCTGGGCACACGCCTGACAGGACAATCCGGCGATCGGTGCCTGGATCCGACGGATCTTTCGGGCTTCTGGCCCGTTTCTTGGATCTAGTTGTTGGTATCCAGCCTGCTCAGAGCGTTCCATGTACTCTCTATGGGTAAAAGTCGATACAGAGCCGTCAAGGCATACAGAAATGAAGAGTTCATGAACTCCAGGGATGCTCGTTCATTGCGCATCCTATCCGAGTACGTGGAACCCGAGTCTCGATTCCGCGAATTTGGAATTCAAGACACCATCATTATCTTCGGTAGTGCCCGTTTGTGCTCCCAAGAGGATGCTGAAAAGGGGCTGATCAAGGCCAAGGAGGAGGGTGGCGACGTTGCCGCCGCCGAACGGATCCTGCGCAACTCCAAGTATTATGAGGCCACCCGAGACCTCTCCGAGCGGTTGACCCACTGGTCGAAAGGCCTAGAGGGAACTGAACGACGCTTTGTCATTTGTTCGGGCGGAGGGCCCGGCATCATGGAGGCCGCGAACCGCGGCGCGTCCGATGCCAAGGGTGAGAACATCGGCTTGAACATCTCTCTCCCCTTTGAGCAACACGACAACCCTTACATCACGCACCGGTTGTCGATTGAGTTCCATTACTTCTTCATGCGGAAGTTCTGGTTCAGCTACCTCGCCAAGGCGGTGGTAGTCATGCCCGGCGGCTTTGGAACTTTGGACGAGTTCATGGAAATCCTGACCCTGGTGCAAACCGGCAAGATCAAAAAGAACATGCCTATCGTGCTCTTTGGCAAGGAGTTTTGGGACAAGGTGATCAACTTTGAGGCGCTGGTGGAATTTGGCACCATTAGCCCCGGGGATCTGGACTTGTTCCTCTGCACGGATTCGGTGGACGAGGCGTACCAGCATTTGACAAGTGAGCTGACCAAGCACGCTCTCCAGGATCCCGGGACGCACCTGTAGATCGACCCCCAGGTCAGTTTGTACAGCACAATTGCAATTCTTGACCGCCACGGCATCGCTGACACCGTATCTTGCTGTCATGGATCTCCTGCATGTGGAAAACCTGATCAAGGACTATGTCTCCCCCGACGGGGAGGTGCAGCGCGTTCTTGAAATAGCCAACTTCAGTTTGGCCGCCGGTGAACAGGTCGCGCTGCGCGGTTCCAGCGGCTCGGGCAAGACTACTTTCCTGCACATTGTGGCGGGCATCTTGGCTGCCGATCGGGGCAGCGTGCGCTTTGATGGGGAAGAGATCGTCGACTTGAATGAGTCACAGCGCGATCAGTACCGGGCCCGGGAGCTCGGCTATGTCTTCCAGTCCTTTCACCTGCTCGGAGCCTACAGCGCTCTAGAGAACGTCATTTTTGGGGGCGCCTTCGGATCCGGTGGCGATCCTGCATTTGCGGAAGACCTGCTTGTGACCCTGGGCCTGGAACATCGCCTCAAGCACCGGCCTCATCAGCTGTCCATCGGGCAGCAGCAGCGCGTGGCTTTGGCTCGCGCTCTGGCCGGTCGGCCGCGCATGGTGTTGGCGGACGAACCCACGGGCAACTTGGATCCCACCGCTGCGGTGGAGGCTCTTGAGTTGCTGCGGGGTCTGTGCCGCAATCAAGGTGCGGCTCTGTTGCTGGTCAGTCACGACCCGGCGGTGCTCGGTGCCTTTGACCGGCAAGAAGATTTTGCCGTGCTCAACCAAGCCTCCAGGGGGGTGACCCCATGAATAGCTTGCGTGCCCTACTTTTGATCGTGCGCCGCTCCCTGCGCGAACATGCCCTCTCCACCACCGTGACCGTGGTGTCTGCGGCATTGGCCAGTGGCCTGGTGATGGCGGTTTTTGCGGTGGCGGCGCAATCACGCGCAGCATTTGCCGGGGGACCCGTGGGCTTCGACGCGGTCTTGGGCGCCCGAGGCAGCGCGACCCAGTTGGTGCTGAACACGGTTTTCCATCTGGAGACCTCCCCGGGGAACATCCCCTGGTCGCTCTACAAAGAAGTCCGTGAGGACCGCACCGTTGAGCTGGCGATTCCTTACGCGGTAGGTGACAACTACCGCGGCCTGCGCATCGTTGGCACCACGCCAGAGATCTTCACCAAGTTCGAGTACGTCAAAGGTCAAAAGTTCGAGTTCGTGGGATATGGCGAGCCCTTTGATGCAGACCTGCGCCAAGCGGTGGTGGGCTCCGAGGCCGCGCGCATCAGTGGCCTGAAGAGGGGGGATGTGTTTCAGCCCTCCCACGGTGTTCCCGTGTCGGGTAATGCGCAAAATCCTGATGGCAATGGTGTTCAACACGATGAGCGTTATGTGGTCACCGGCGTTCTGAAGCCGACGAATTCCCCATCGGATCGCGTGATTTGGATTCCCATTGAAGGAATCTTTCGAATGGGAGGCCATGTGCTGCGGGGCACTGGTGAGAATTTCGAGGCGCAAGCCGGCGCGGTCATCCCCGACGAACACAAGGAGGTCTCCGCGGTCATGCTCAAGTTCAAGTCGCCCATCCACGGGCGGCGCATGGAGGACTTGATCAACCGCCAGGGCAAGGTGGCAACCTTGGCCTGGCCCATTGCCAACGTGGTGGCGCAACTGTTCGAGCGTCTGGGTTGGGTCAACCGCATTTTGGAATTGGTGGCCTACTTGGTAGTGCTGGTTGCGGGCGGCGGATTGCTTTCGAGCATTTACAACACCATGAACGAGCGGCGGCGGGAGTTCGCGATTCTGCGTGCCCTTGGAGCCAGGCGGCGCACCGTGTTCTCGGCCATCGTGCTGGAAGCCATGACGATCTCGGTTCTGGGATCACTCCTTGGCTATCTTGTCTACGGGACGATCATGGCGGTGGCGGCCGCGATTATCCGCGAGCGCACTGGCGTGGTGCTCGATACCTTTGAATGGCACCCTGCCCTCGTACAAACTCCATTGGCCATGTTGGCTGTGGGTGCAATCGCCGGAATCTTCCCGGCGCGCAAGGCTTATGCCACCGATGTGGCCAGTACTCTTTCCCGAAACCTGTGATGCAAAGAATCGATTTTATCCTAAGTGTTCCCCTGTACTTTTGCCTCGGATCCTGTGGCGGTGAAGCGCACGACCATGCGCACGACCACGACCATGATCATGGAACTGGGGAGGAGACCCAAGAGCATCAAGAGGTCCAAGAGGTCCAAGAGCCTCAAGAGGTCCAAGAGGTCCAAGAGGAGGAGACCAGTGGTCATGCCCACGTGCATGCGGCGCCCCATGGGGGCACTTTGAATTCCATCGGTGGTGGGGGTGCGAACATCGAGGTGTTGCTGGATGGTGAGCAAGGCCAGCTGACCTTCTACCTGTTTGATGGCTGCGCAGAAAACTCCCTGCGCTCGGACTTGGAGTCCATGACTTTTACCAGCGCCGGTGAGAGCTTTCAGCTTGCCGCCATAGCCAGCGGACTTTCCGGTGAAACCGTCGGGGACACTTCGGAGTTTGGCGTGACCGACGAGCGCCTAAAGGGCCGAAAGAGTTTGTCAGGTATATTGAGCCGAGTCTCGTTGCTTGGCAGCACCTTGACCGACGTGCCCATTCAGTTCACAGCCGCTGACCACAACGATTAGTGAAGCGTTCTCTTGGGATGATCTGTTGCCTGTTCTTTGCCGCATGCGGCGAGGCAGAGGTGCAGGGGCCAAAGGACTTGCTCTTTTCGGGCTCGCGGTTGGATGCGGCTCTTGAGAGCGCGCCGACCATTGCCGCGCCCCTGCAGGTAGCTGCCGCCAGCACCGGGACCCCGGGAATCGATCCCGCAACCGGTCTTCCGATCGTGACCTGGGATGACCTTACCCTGCCCGATGATCGTGTGGACGATCTGGTGGACGCTCTGCTTTATCCCGAGTCTTACAGTGACGAGGAGCGCGCGTTCCCTAGCGACATAGCCGAACTCGATGGTAAGGAGATCATCATCGAGGGATTCATGATCCCCCTCGAGTGGGAAGGTGAAAAGGTCCTGAACTTCATGCTCGTGGGAGACATACTCGCCTGTTGTTTTGGCGGCGCCCCCGAGCCAGACGCATGGATTGACGCCAAAATGGAAGCCCCTGGAGCCGACTATTTCGTCCAGCTCCCCATCCTAGTGCGCGGCATATTCCATATCGAAGGCCTCGATGACGGCACGGGGTACGCGGCAGGCTGCTACACCCTGGAAGCCAGCAGCATGAAGCTCAACGAGTGACTCGCTGCTTGGTCACCGGTCAGTGCGGATCACGGCCAGACACCAGAGGGCCATGCCCGTGCCATAGCAGCGACCGATTTCGTGGGAGTCGATAAAGGCCCCATCGATCTCGGCCAGGCCGATGATCTGTTTGCGCTGCTCTTCAATGACCATGCGCATGCGGCGTTTCTTGGTGGCCAGCATGGCCTCGGTGCGAGCGTGGAGGTCGTACCAGAAGAAGAAGCCGCCGTAGGCAAAGGCGCGAGTGTGATCGTCGTACTTTTGGGCGGCCATCAGGTGCTCTTGATGCTCCAGGGAGTCGGCCACCGCTTCTTCCAAAGACCGCGCCTCCTTCGAGCCCCACAGGGTCAAGGCTAACTCACCCAGGGGAATACGCCCGACGCCGCCCTCCATGGACGCCCTTGCTTTGCGGCCGGCGCGCACGTTGCTGTAGGTGTAGGCGCCCTCATCGGTTCGGCAGCGTAGGAGGGCTTTGACTCCCTCGCGTGCGGCCTTCTCCAAGCCGGCCACCTCGATGTGTTGATCCCGAATGCAGTCGAGGGCAATCAAACCCTCGGCGGTGACGAATGGATTGGAGTACTCATGGGCCCAACTCCCGTCGTCGCGCTGAACTTCCAGCAGCCGTTCACCAATCATCTGCAAGACCGGTCGCAGGGCCTCGGTGCTCTCGGGGCGCAACTCCAACCAACGGGCTAGGGTCTGGGCTCGGTAGGTATAGGCCCAGATCAGCTCGTCCGTATCGCTGGTGTTCAGGTTGTTTTCATCGACCAGAAAGTGAAGGGCTCGGCCCAAGGCCGCTTCCAGTTGGGGATCGCCTTTTTTGGTGGTGGCATGTTCCAGCAAAGCCCGCGCGCAAATCGCGCTGACCGCTACTTGAACATTGGGCAGGCCGTCCGTGCCTCCAAAATCATAGATGCTGTCCCTCCAGCCCCCGTCCGCACGCTGCATGCTCAAGAGGTACGCAATGCCTCGCTCCCACAGTTGCGCTTCGGTGTAGGCATCCTTGGTCACGCGGGTTCCATGACCAGAGGGCGCGGTTGCGGAGTCACCGATTGAGCCATAGACCTCTTGTCCCCGGACAATACCCCCGTGGCTCTCCAATTCCATGGCGGCCTTGGCGGCCAGGAGATGATCGGGGAAGCCATCCCTCAGTTCCGTCCAAAGCTCCCGGGCTAGGTCCTCTTCCGCGCCCCAAAAGGCCCCGGCTGCGCGCAGGTGTAGGGCTTCAGCTTTCTGCCCATCGGTAAGCTGGGCAATGGCCTCGCGGAATGTCTCGTTGGAAGTGACCCCAGGAAAACCGTGCAAGAAAACCTCTGCCTTCTCGGGGTCCATCATGGTCGGCAAACCGTCCTTACGCCCCGGCTTCAAGCCCGCCATGCTGCGCAAGCGACTCGCATACCAGCCCGGGTGTAAGGTCGTGATCTCGCTTTCCCGGTGCAGTTCGGTGCCCTCATGGTCGAGCACCAAGAATCCAGGCTCCACAAATGTGTAGCGCTCCATATCGAATTGTTTGCAGAGGTCCCGGTCCGGTACAAGCCGCAGAGGAACAAAGTTCTGATCAATCAACGCCACTGTTCGCGGCCAAGAAAAAGGTCCCGCCAACTGCACTCGATCGATCTCGGGCTTGCGATCCATGAAGGATCCGCGCACGGTCGGTACATACCAAAACACGGGCCGTCCCGTTTCTTTGGCTCGGGCCAAGGCCGCATCCAACTCGGTCTCCCAATCCAACCCATTCCCGCACTTGGCCGCCGCCTCGCTGGGCTCATGCCGGATGCGCTTACCGGAATTTTGAACGGGTCGAGAAAGGAGGGGAGCGCACAAGAGGGCGCTCGACAGAATGACTAGAAGGGGGTGACGCATAGGGGCATTCTACTTGCTGTATCTGGCGGTAAGGTGCTTGGTGCCGTACTGGCAGATTCAGGGGAGGGGGCCGCCCAATACGGCCAAGGCGGCAATAGCGCGGCTGCGCAGATTGTGGAGGCGTGGGTCGCTGGATTTCTGATCGGGGAGGGTCGCGATCAAGGGGCCGTAGGCATTGGTCAAGGGAGCGGGCCGCAGGTCAGGCACGAACGCGGGGCCTTTGGCAATTACCAGGGTTTCGCTGGAGGCTTGCGGGGTGCGGCGCAGAAGAACCTGTTCCATATCGCAGCCGGCGGCGCCAAAGAATCGGCGGCCCTCAAGGTTGTCATAGCCCCGGGTGAGGTCTTGGACCAAGCGTTGGGTCGTCCCCGGGGGCAGGGTGACCACCGCAGCGTTCCCCTGGCCCACGAGCAGCTGGTCTGTGTCTGTCCAGCGCAAGAAGAACTCGCCCGCGCGGCAAGAGCGCAACTCGAGTCCGATGCGTTCGCCCAAAACAGGTCCGCTGGCGATTTGCCATGACTCCATGGGTGGGCGTTCCCCTTCCTGTGATTGGATAAGTTTTTGCAGCGCCTCTGCGTTCACCTTGATGGTGGATGCTAGGCGGCAGTCGTAGGCGCCCAGGTCGACTCCGCGCTTGCTGAGGGCGCGGGACACCATGATGCGTGCGGACATGCCAGTCGGCCGCTCAAAGAACTTGTCCTCGCGCTTGAGCTCTTCAATCAAGAACCAAAGGGCCCGTCCTTGCCCACGATCCAAGAGCGCAAGGGCTGCCGCGCGCCGGACGCGGTCGTCCTCATCGCGCAGCATTGTGTTCAGCCCGTCCAGATCCCCTTGTGTCCCGCCAAACCCCTTGACCATCGCTGCCCGCACTTCGGCCAGTGGATCGGTCAAGTGCTCTGCAAACCCCGAGGTTTCGCTGGCACGGGGCTTTTCAGCCAAAGCGCGCGCCACACTCGGCCGCCAGGGGAAATCCCCATCCACCAGAGCCGGCCAAAGAGCCGCGCGTAACTGGGCAGATTGGCAAAGCCCAATCGCCTCAATGATCGGCGGTCCCATGGCCGCAAGACCGAGGCCCTCTTCGCTAAGTTCCTGCAGGATCCGCGCTTCGCCAAGGGCTCCAAGGGCCACAAGTCGATTGGCCGCCTGGGAGCGGATCACCACGCGGCCATGAATCGCCGCCCCGAACAAGCGTTCGACTTCCTTGTCCTCATCCTGGGCAAGTGTGCCGCAACACAAAGCTCCTGCAAGCGCGACGCCCAGGGCCCAACGGGAATGGTGCATGACGCGAGCCTTCACGGAAGGCGCTCGATCTCCAACCGATAAAGGCTGGTCACAAAGCCATCTTCTTTGACCTCGCCCACACTAAAGGTTCCCACCAGGGTGATGCGCCCCGGGGTAAACCTCGACACATCCTCGGTCATGGTCACGTCGATGAAGTGCTGCACCTTCGAGCGCCCGCACTCGCAAGATTCCGGCACGAGCTCAAAGGACTCGGAACCCTCCAAGGTTCCAATCGCCATGTACCCAACCAGTTGGATTTTTTTGCCATCCAGAGCCAAGATCTCTTCCGGCAACTTCATGCCCGGCCGGTATTCGAGGCTGGTCAGCCAAGCGATGTTGACCTCGATGGGGTCCTCCCCTTGAATGGAACTCTCCCAACCAGGGGGAACCCCTAAGCTCGAAGCCACAACCCCTAGGGCTAGTCCACTCCACAGGATCAGTCGGATCATCATGCTCTGATTCTATCAGTTGCCCGGCGAGACCCATGTAAAACCGAGGAACGGGTTCGGGGCCACCGAGATCATCGATCCCATGCTTCCCCTATGGCGACCGACCCCACGGGCGCGGGGCCCTAACGAGGGTTTTTGCCCCTGGGGCTCGGCCTTAATCGGGCTGTCCCGGCAGGGGCATTTTCACGGTCAATCCCTTGCGGGCGGGGGATTACAGGATCTCCTTGACCAACAGCTCAAACGACTCCACCAAGCGGGCGTGTTCTAGACTGGCGGCGGGGCCGGTGAACCCGGTGTGGATGGCTTGAACCGTGCCGTCCGCTTTGAGGAACAGAGTCGTGGGATAGGCGCGGACTTGATCGATGATGGGAAAGCGCTGGCTGGCCTTGGCCTTGTCCGAGCTGCCGCCTAGGAGGATGGGGTAGGGCACCTTGAGTGCCTCTTGCCACTTCTTGATTCGGGCGAGCTGGCCCTTGGTGTCGTCCCCGTGTTCGAAGGCAAGCCCTAGGACTTCTAGGCCGCGGTCGGCGTACTGTTCGCTGAGTCGCGTGAGGAGCCGTGCTTCGTCCGTGCAGTTGGGGCACCAGGTGCCGAAGAGCACGATGATCCGCGGCTTGGGGGCGGCGAGGAGATTTTTGAGGGGAGCGGGTTTACCGTCGAGGGTGGTGTAGACCAGGTCCTTGAGTTTCGAGCCAGGCTTGAGGTTGGTCAAGGCAAAGGGGTCGGGTAACTCGATCAGCGGATCGAGCCTTGCGGTCCAGACCTCTGAATAGGTGTCACGGGAATAGAACATGCCCCCCAGCCGTCCGTCCCCATCCATTTGAGCATCGAAACGAAAGGCATGGGCACCGTCGAAACAGGAAAGCTGCAGGATATTGTTCTCCCAGCTGCCTTCAAGGTAGCGGTAGTCCCCAAGGGTGGTGAGGAACGTGCCCAGGACCCGGTGCGGTTCGTGAACAAAAATGCCCACCGCAGGTTGGGTACTGTTTTCAAACTGCACCTTCCAACGCCCTTCGACCCGCGGGCCACCGCGGGCGGTTTTCCCCGAGTCGCCGAAGCGGGGGGCATAGCCGTGGTCGGCGTGGAAGACCATGCGGGATTCGGTGCCATTGCCACGCTTCAAAACCCATTCGCCATCGAGGCGGACGCCTCCACTTTTGATTTCAGCGGTGATCCAACTGTCATAGGGCAGGCAATGCAGGCGCAGGCTAGAACCCTCGTGGTAGGCAACAATAGGAATGCGTTCGTGCCCATTCTTGAGGAAGGCGCGGTACCCCCCGGGCACCCGCGCCAGATCAAACTGGAATGGAATCGTTGTGCCCGGAATCTCCAGCCAAGCCTGCCAACTGCCGGTCTTGGGCAGCACAGACGTGGGGGCAGGGGCGGGCTCCTGGGGCAGAGGAAGCATCAGAGCTAGGCAGACGAGGGGGGTGATCACGCCTGGATTGTACCGTTCCGCAGGAATCACCGGGTTGGGGAGGTCCGGTGGCGGGACCGGGCTGCGAGGCCGGGCCATGGGGCCCCCGGACCGCCCCACAGAATCCTTCCGCCGAGGCGCTGCCCCAAGAGTGCTAGGCTAGTGCGCGTGAGTCATGCCCTCCTAGCCGACTGCGTCGCAGGTATTCACTTGTCGATTGTGATCTTCATCCTGTTTGGACAGGTGGCGGTCTTTGTGGGCTGGGCCTGCCGCTGGAGCTGGGTGCGCAACCTGCCCTTTCGGCTGACGCACCTTGGGATCATGCTCTACATCGTGCAGAACGCGGTGCAGGGAGAATTCTGTTTCTTGACCCATTGGGAAGAAGACTTGCGAATGAAGGCGGGCCAGGATGGATCGGAGGGCTCCTTTATTGGCCGGATCCTGCACGACATCTTGTTCGTGGACATTCCTCAGGACACCCTCAACATCTACTACTTGATCTTCTTTGGGGCGGTTGCGTTTTCCTGGTGGGCGGTGAAGCCGCGTTGGCCCAAGTGGCTCAAGAAAATAAACTAGCTGAGCTGCAAGATGCTCGAGAGTGCAATGCTCGCCCAGGCAACCTCAAGCGCCAGGGCTTGCCAAGTTCGCTGAAACCAGCAGACGATGCCGACCCCAATGGCGCCCGAAAGGTTGAGCATGTGATAGACCGCAGCCTGCTCCATGTGCCCGTGGCTTGATGCGTAGTACGCCCACAGAATCGCACCGGCTCCATACCAGCCCGCAATGTGGGCCCAGCGGGGAGTCTTGCGCTCGTTGGAATTGGTCATGGGCCTAGTATTGCATGGGGTGTGAGGATTTTCCGCTGTTCTTTTTCGCACCCAATTCCTGTTCGGTGGCGTTGATGAACAGAACCCAACCGTCCCATTTCCCGCAAGGGAGGTCTCAATGACCTTCTTCATCGTTACCCCATCTCGCCCCAGGGGGACCACCCTCCCGGCGTTGCTGGAAGAGCGACTCGATGGTTGCGGGACGAAGGGGGAGGAGTGTGGTCCTCGGTTTGGGGCGAATCTGCAATGGGCGTTCGAGGGGGAAGGGGTCCTTCAGATGACGGCCCCGGAGCTTTTATGTGCTTTGTTCGGAGGGGGCTGGTTAAGGCATAAACAGGATGGGATGATGCGAGAATCACCATGCAGTCCCATTCTCCGCAGAAATCCAGTCACCGCATCGAGCACGAGTTCATCGTGTGCGCAGCCGGGCATTTGAATTCCTATGGCACGCCTGCCCATCGTTTGGAGCGGGTCCTTGGAAAATTAGCTGAGGCTTTGGAGGTGGAAGCGAAGTTCTTTTCTACGCCCACCTCGGTCATGGCTTCGTTTGGCAAGGGCGAGGAGGAGCGCGTGCACTTGGTGCGCACGGAACCCGGTGAGGTCAATTTGGGCAAGCTGGTGGAGTTTGATGAGGTCTTGGAGGCGGTGGAACACGGCAGGCTGTCCGCGAGTGAGGGCATCGAACGCCTGGACCAGGTGGCGGCGAGCGCCCCTCGCTATGGGGCGCGCCTCGTGATGCTGGCCTTTGCCGTGGCTTCGGCAGGGGCGGCCCGGCTTTTTGGTGGTGGTCTAACCGAGATGTTTGGGTCGGCGCTCTTGGGAGGGTTTGTCTATCTCACCTGTCGCGCCCTCGGCCAGCGGCCGGATAGTGACGGGACGGTGGAGCCGATCGCGGCTTTCATGGCTGCCCTAGCGGCGATGGTCTTGGCGCGTTTTGCTTTGGCCATGGATGCACATTTGGTGACTCTTGCGGCCTTGATTGTGTTGTTGCCGGGATTGACCCTGACAGTGGGCATGATTGAGTTGTCCACCCGGCATCTGGTGGCGGGCACCGCGCGCTTGGCCCGGGCGGGCGTTGTGTTCTTGACGATTCTGCTGGGTGTGGGTTTGGCGTGGAAGTTGTGGGGCGTGCTCATGCCTGGAGTGCCGCAGGTTCCAGAGATCAAACCTCTTGCCCCTTGGACCGCGGCGCTTGCTGTGTTGCCCTTGCCGATCGCCTTTGCAATCCTGTTTGATGCACGAGTCAGCGAATGGCCGGTGATTTTCGCCGCGTCGACCCTGGGCTACTTGGCGACGGAGCTCGGCGGGTCTTATCTGGGGGCTGACATTGCGCCCTTTGTGGGAGCCTTGGTTGTAGGGCTGGTGGGTAACTTTTATGCGCGCTCGGCGGATCGGCCAGCACTGGTTGCGATCACACCCGGAATCTTGGTGTTGGTGCCGGGGTCGATTGGTTTCCACAGTCTGACTTCGTTTCTGGAGTCCGGTACGGTGGAGGGCATGGAGGGAGCGTTCCGTACGGGTTTCGTTGCGATCAGTCTGGTCTGTGGATTGCTGGCCTCGAATTTGATCCTGCCACCTCGCCGGATTTTGTAATTCCCCGGGTGAATCCCTGCCAGTGGACACTGGGCGCTTGGCCGCGTTCGAGGCGTCCGTGGACTGATTCCCTCTACGAGTGCCGACACCAATCAAAAAGCCCCAGTGACTGCATGGACAGTCCCTGGGGCTTTTTGATTGGTGTATGACACCTCTAATTCATTACGCGTAGCCGAGGCCCTTGAGGGCTTCGCTCAAGGCGCCGCCTTCCGCCTTGGAGGCTTCGGCCTGGAGCTTGGCCAAGACCGCCTTGAGGCTCTCGCTGTCTGGGAACTTTTTGATGCCCGCGTCCACCACGGTGACTGCTTCGATCATGCCGCCGGTGCCACCGGCGTTGAACAGGCTGCGAGCCATGTTGGTGTAATCTTTTGCGGTCAGTTCCGCGGTACCGGCCATTTCCAAGAACTCGGCCCGGGCTGCAGCTGCATCTTGGAAGGCAAAGGAGTTGCAGCGCTTCAGGGCAACTTCTGCTTTCTCGGGGTTGTCCGGGCCGAGGGTCGCGAGGGCCTTGTCAAAATGGCTTACCGCGGCTACGTGGTCATTGGCTCCGGCGGCCTTGTAGCCCTCGTCGATGTGATTGACCGAGCCGCCATCGCAGGCGGTGAAGGTAAGGGTGAGGGCTAGGGCGAGGAGGATCGGGGTCTTCATGGGTGGATGGGGCAGGAAGGTGGGAGGGGAGTGTAGCTGGACCTTGCGGCTGGGGCCGGGGGAATAGATCCTCGACCCTCGTATGGGGTGGACCTGAGGGAACTCCTACGGTCGCAGAGGTTTGCTTGGGAGAGGAGATTCTGGGGGGCCTAGCCTCAAATCAGCTCTCCTGGGGGGGGGTGGGGAAGTTCGGCCGGAATTCCACGGGTGTCTAAGTACTTTGGTGACAGTGACTTAGGACACCTCCGGCCCAATGACACTCCTATAGCACTCCACGGGCACTCCTCCTGGAGTACGATGTGAGTGCTAAGAGGGTGCTTATCAGAGTGTGCCCTTGAGTCCTGACCCGTTTCTGTCGACCCATTTCACTCCCGACCCCGAGTGCCCGTCCTGCGGGCGCGGGACCGTGCCCCTGCCATGCGAGAGTCCAAAGTCACCATCAAAATCCCCCGACCCCTCTACCGCCGCATTCAGCAGGTGGTGGACGATTCGGGATTCGATTCGGCCACAGACTTCATTGTCTATGTGCTGCGCGACCTGATGGGCGAGGCCGAGGCCAATGCCGACCAGGGACCGCCGGAATTCACCCAGGACGAGCTTGAGGATGTGAAACGCAAGCTCAAGAACCTCGGCTACCTGTGATCGCTTTCCCGCGAGCCAACTTTTGGAACTCGCGGGCCCTCCACATTCACCTCTGAACTTTTCTTCTTCAGAACCTTTTGCCCCAACCAAAGTCCCTCGGGCACAACGCCCGAAACCCAATCCTTCCCCTATGAGTACCACTGCCATTCAATCCCCCGTCCACGGCGGCCTCGACACTCCCGTCTGCCGCATCGATGCCAACGCCGCCCAAGAGGGCCTTGCCACCGTCACTGTGACCGAAGTGGATGAGACCACCCTTTACCGCATCGCCGACGGAACCCTGAGTCCCTTGACGGGGCCCATGAACCAAGCTGACTACAACAACGTCCTCGCCAACGCCGCCATCGAGCGCGGCGGCAAGAACTGGGCCTGGACGATTCCGATCATCCTGCCCATCACCGACGCCGAGGCAGGCACCTGCGCCTCCGGTACGAAAGTCTCGTTGATCAACTCCGCCGGCAAGAACATCGGCACCTTGACCGTCGCCGACACCTACGCCTGGGACAAGGCCGCGTTCATCAAGGCGATTTATCGCACCGAGCGTACGGACCACCCCGGTGCACGCCTTTGGACGGCTGACGAGCGCAGCACGATCGTTGGTGGAGAGATCACCCTCGTGCCTTTCGAGGACAGCCGGCCCTTTGCCGATCGCGTCATGTCCCCTACCCAAACCCGTGCCCTTGTGGCCGCGGAAGGTTGGGAGCAGTCGATTGCTTTCCAGACCCGCAACCCTTTGCACCGTGCCCACGAGTACGCCCTTGTCTACGGCGCGGAAATGGTGCTGCGTGAAAACGGCAAGAAGACCGGTATCGTGCTGAACCCGCTCGTGGGTCAGTTGAAGGGCGACGACGTGCCCGCGGACACCCGCATGGAGACCTATGAGGCCCTGATCGCCAACCGCTTACTGGGCGAAGGCGACATGGACACCGAGCTTTGGACCAGCAACGACCAAGACCTGAACGACCAGCTTCAGTTGGTCGGCCTCGACATGCGCATGTACTACGGCGGCCCCGCCGAAGCCGTGATGCACGCGATCTACCGTCAAAACTTGGGCTTCACCCACTTCATCATTGGCCGCAAGCACGCCGATGCCCCCTTTGATGACAAGACCGCAATCTGGGGCGACTTTGATGCCCAAGAGGTCTTCGATAACCTGGGTGGCGCGCTCTCGATCAAGACGGTCAACGTTGGCTTCGCCGCGTACTTCGAAGAGATCGGCCGCGTTGGTCTGATGGAATCCAACAAGGAGAACACTTCGGTGTTCATCTCCGGCACCAAAGTGCGTTCGCAATTGGTTGCGGGCGAAAACCCTGACCCGCGCATCATGCGTGAGACCACCGCCAAGATCCTGGTGGACTTTTACAAGACCAAGGCCTGAGGAGGAAACTGATGGGACTGTTCGACGCGTTTAAGAAAAAGAAGCCAGCCGGCCCTCGGCCGAGCCTTCCGCCACGGCCAATGATGCGGCCGGGGATGGTGCGTAAGCCCGATCCCCAGGGCGAAAACAACCTGATCATGATCACCCTGGATTCATGCCGTTATGACTCGTTCATGAAGGCGGACCCAAAGATCATCACCCGCCTTTCCGGCGGTAAGGTTGAAAAGCGCTATTCCTACGCGGGTTGGACAGCCCCTTCTCACTACAACCTCCTGATGGGGCTTTTGCCCCACACCAGTCCCGAGAACGTGTATGCCTCCGAGTACTACAAAGAGGACTTTTACAACTACAACGACCGGCTTGGATCCAAGGGCACGGACATTGATTTTGGCGCCATGGTGCCGGGGCTTTGGTTGCCCCAGTTCCTGCAGACCAAGCTGGGATATGACACCCATGCACGCGTGTCTCTACCCGTTCTGAACCCCAAAACCGGTATCAACCGAGGGTTCGATACCTTCGAATTGATGGACAGCCACAACGACATGCGGGCCATGCTGCCCACCATGAAATTTGGCGGGGCGCGTCCGCACTTTTACATGCTCAATGTGGGTGAGACGCACTATCCCTATGCCAAGCCCGACGAGGATTCCTCCATGTGGCCGCGGATCAGTGGGGTCAACGGGGTCTTCAAGAAAATGAACGACCAGATCGCTGACAAGTCCGATAAGGCGAACGAGAAATTCAAAGAGGATTTCAAGTTCTTCGACCAGGATAAGCTCGACCAGCTTCAGGCTAGGCAAGTGGACACGGTTCGCTACCTGGATGGGGTTTTCGAGGAACTCTACGACACGGTCCCCAAAAACACGCACATCATCGTGACTGCTGATCACGGTGAGCTCTTTGGCGAAAAAGGCTATTTCGGGCACGGCCCGATCATGCACGACAAGTGCTTCGAGGTTCCTTACCTCGAAGGCAAAGTTCGCTAGACCCAGCATCCAACTTCCTTTCAATAAAACACCACTTCAACAAACTCTATTACCATGACTAACAACGGCTTCACCCTTTGGTTCACCGGCCTTTCCGGTTCCGGCAAATCCACCCTCGCTGAGTACATCACTCCGATCCTCATCGAGCGCGGCACCCCCGTCGAAGTACTCGACGGCGACGTCGTGCGCACCAACCTTTCCAAAGGTCTGGGCTTCTCGAAAGAGGACCGCGACACCAACATCCGCCGCATCGGCTTTGTGGCCAACATGTTGGCGCGCAACGGGGTCTGCTCGATCACCGCTGCCATCAGCCCCTACAGCGCCGTGCGCGACGAGTGCCGCGCCCAGTGCGACGCGACCTTCGTCGAGGTCTACGTGGAAGCCCCCCTGGCCGTAGTCGAAGAGCGCGACACCAAGGGCCTCTACGCCAAGGCGCGTTCCGGCGAGATCAAGAACTTCACCGGCGTCTCCGACCCCTACGAAGCTCCCACCAACGCCGAGATCGAAGTCCACACGGGCGACGAGTCCATCGAAGAATCCGCCAAGAAGATTCTCACCTGGCTTGAAGGCAAAGGTCTCGTGCAGCCCGCTGCGAACGCGACTGCCTGAGAAGACCACATAGGGCGTCACCCAGGGACTGACCTGGGTGAAATTGGCCTTGTTTCAATGGAGCCTCCGACCTGTGGTCGGAGGCTCCATTTTGGT
>CALEMP010000249.1 GCA_937910685.1 uncultured bacterium | reverse complement strand
GTATCCCCGCTCCTCCAAGAAAAACCCAACACTCCCCATGAAACACATCGCCTTCCGGATCGCTGCTCTCTTCAGCCTTGTCTTGTTTAGTTTTGCCATTCCCGGTCAGGCGCAAACAGGGGTGCGCTGGCATGTGGACAGCAACCGAGTTCAAGGGGGGGACGGGCTCGGATGGCCCAACGCAATCAGCTCATTGGATGTGGCCTTGAGCGAGGCACTTCCCGGTGATGAAGTTTGGGTTGCGCGTGGGGTCTATCGCCCGTCGGTTCTACAGGACCCCCAGGATAGTCGCAGTGCGGCATTTACCGTGCCCTTGGGCGTGGTTCTGCGGGGTGGATTTGAGGGAAGAGAAACGGCGCTGGGTCAACGGGGCGAAAATTTCAGCCCTACGACCTTGAGTGGGAATCTTGGGGACCTTCGGGACTCAAGTGACAATGCCTACCATGTGGTGCTTTCTACGGGAGACACCGATGTCACCTATCTGGCCTCTGGGCTCGATGGTTTTTCCATTCGCGATGGGAACGCAGACAGAGGGGGGTATGCCCGCGGGGCTGGCTTGCGCGTGTCTGGGGGATTCCTTCGTATTCAAAACTGCACCTTCGAGGACAACTTCAGCCTGTTGGGTGGTGCTACCTATGTGACGGGTGCAAATGTGCGCATCAAATCCACCGCTTGGATCAACAACGTAACCGCCGGGCGTGGTGGGGGGCTCAGCATTCAAGCTGCTCGCTGCCAAGTGGTGAACGCTCACTTTGCCGGTAATACGGCCGACCGGGGAGGAGCGATTTATGCGCACTCCATCGAGAGCTTTGTTCCGGGCCTAGAACCTCCGGTGAGTTTTGTGAACGTGATCATCTCCAACAATGTTGCGAATAGAGGCGGGGGAGTCTTCTTGCAAGGCAGCCAATGGAGCGGCGCCGGGGGGGCGTCCTTCTCCCACTGCACTATTTCCCGGAACCAAGCCTTTGAAGGGGGCGGTGGGGTCTTCGCTCGCACGGGCATACCGATTCCGGCCAAATGCCTGATTCAGAACAGCATTGTCTGGGAGAACTATGCGCCCACCTCTCCGGACCTGGCGGGCCGTCAGGTGGTTGCCTTCTCAAACATCAGCGATGGAGTTTGGGGAGGATTGGGGAACATGAGCACGGATCCTCTCTTTGTGGATCCCGGCGCTGGGGACTTTCACCTGCGTAACCAGTCACCGTGCATTGATGCGGGCTCAAACGAATTGGTGGAAGCGGACCTAGCCGACTTGGATGGGGATGGCATCCGCTTCGAGGCAGTGCCGATGGACGCGGACGGTCAGCGTCGCTTGATGGATGACCGACAGGTGGTTGACACAGGAGTTGGGGTGGGGCCGATTGTGGACCTTGGGGCTTACGAGAGGTGACGCCTGTAAGGTTCATGGATAGGGCCATGATCCTTGCTCCGGCCCTCCTGTTCGCCACTCGTGGTGGACAGGGGGGCCTTTTCTGTTCGACCTAGTCCCCTAGGGTTTGGATCTCGTTCAGAGGAATCCGCTGAAAGGCTAGGTGGGAGCGACTGCATTCGTAGACGATACCCACGGTCTCGGCGTCGATCATGGTCAAGCACGAGTACCCTGCTGCGCTGCCTTCGTCCAGTAGCACAGCATGTTCAGGCTTCCATGTCTGTCCCATGTCGAGGGACCGTCGCAGGGTCATGCGGCGCCTTGGGGCTCGCCGCACCGCCGGGTTGGAAAACAGAAGCTGCCCGTCGGCCATTCCGGTCAGTTCGCGCCCCACGTGCAATAGGCTTGCCATGCAAACCGGCTCCATCAGAGCTTGGTGGGATGGCTCATGGAACTTCCAAGATAACCCCATGTCTTCGCTGGTCATGACCGCACGCCAACCGGGTGGTTTGCGACCGCGATTGTCTCGCATGTTGAGCATCAGGCGTCCGGTCTCCAATTCGACCACCGCAGCCTCGGTGGTGTTGGATTTTGCTTCGTTCCCTAGCTGCCAAGTCTTGCCGTGGTCCTTGGACCAGAGCACCGTCGAGCGCGGCTCGCGCTTGTGTTCCGGGTCCAATTGGTATTGGGCCGGGAATACGAGGGTGCCGTCTTCCATGCAGATCCCGCGCCCGGGACCTTGCAGCAGAAAACACCAATCAGCTTGCTTGACCTGGCGTGTGATGTTGATGGGTGCCGACCAACTGACCCCGTCATCGTCACTGCGCACCAGCATCAACTGACCGGTTTTTTCTGGATCGAATCCAGGACCCGAACCGTTCCAACCCAGGGATCCGTGATGCCAAGAGGCGATCACCCAAATCGTGCCGGTGACGCGGTCCACTAAAATCGCCGGGTCGCCGACCCCATCATAGGAATACGCCGGGTCATTGCCCATGTCGAGGATCGTACGCATGGGTTCCCAAGTGCGCCCGCCATCGGTGCTACGCGACAGTCCGATGTCCATGTCCCCGGGCAAATCGCGCCAACCCTCATGCCTTTGGTCATAGACGCAAAGCAGGGTCCCGGCTGTGCTCGTGGCGAGACCCGGGATGCGGTAAACGGGAACCCCATCGGAGTCTTTGTTGCGCAGGGCGATGCCCAGGCGTTGGCTTCCCGCTGGATGACTGATTGTGGGAGTCCGTTTTTTTCCGTCGGCGAATTTGAGGGATATGAGCCCCGCATCCACGCGGCCATCGATGTTGGCCCCGGCCTTTGGTGTCACGCTCAGCCACAAGTGATTGGGTCCTTCGCCCACGGTCCATTGTCCTTTGAACTGAATGCTTCCCTTGCGGGGTTTTTGGACCGTGCCGAACAGGGCACCTAGAGCCTGATCGGGGTCACGGGAATCGAGGGTTTCTGGCCCGCGCATCAGGCTGACGCTCTCTAGGTCATCTAAGTCTGTGGTTCCCAGCAGATCAATCGTGACCGAACGCACCTCAAGGGGCTGGGTCACTCCTGACCATTCCAAATCCACTCGCAGAATTGGGTTCACCTGGTTGCCCACCAGGCAGGGAAGGACCGGTTGGGAGGCACTCAGGCTCGTGCACTCCATCGGGGTGTTGGGCACCAACTGCAAGTCATCGATCAAGACCCCCGTATCCTCTGGCGAGGAACAGCGCAGGCGCAATTGTCTTACTCCCTCTGGAATTTTGGCTCGCACCAGGGTCTTAAATCCTCCCACCAGGACTTTGGAGCTTGCGTCTTCGATCGTTTGCCACTCGCCGTCGACCTCTGCCTCCACTAACAGCACGAAAGGATCGCGTGCGGTCCAGCGCTCTGCTTGGAAGCGAACCTCGTATAGATTGTCAGCATTCATGCGCAGGGTCACGGCGGTTTCATCACCGCCAAACAAGTGCAGGCACTTGCGCCCCGAAGATCCATGGGCACCGTCAATCTCGGCCCTGCCCGAGACCACCTCCAGCAAGCCAAGGCGCGTTTTTCGGCGTATGAAGTCACCGGTTTTGGACTTTTCGAAACTCACGACAGGAACTCCCGCCTGCTGCGCGAACACGCCTTCTAATCCCCCAAGGAGGGCTAGGAACCCAAGCAATATCAACTTCATAGGGCCAACATACGGTGTCTCCTGCACGTTGCCTGCACTCTGCACCGTTTTTCCTCGGGAAAGCTCCGGCCAACATCGAGGCGTCAGGTTCTATCCTGTATCCATGACCACCGCCGCCAGCATTCTATTCATCCTTGTCATGGGCGCGTTTGCCCAAGACCCTCCCGCCTCAAAAGATTCCACCCTTGGCTCAGGCCAGGATGTGTGGATTTCCGGCAAGGGGGGGGCCCACACCTACCGTATCCCGGCTCTGGCTTTGACCAAGGACGGCGATGTGTTGGCGTTTTGCGAAGCGCGCCGCGGTGCCCAGGGGGATAGTGGAGACATCGACTTGGTGATGAAACGATCAAAGGACGGTGGGCGTACCTTTGGTCCCGAGCAACTCATTTGGGATGACGGCCCCAACACCTGTGGAAATCCCTGCGTGCTGGTGGACCAGCGCACGGGTCATGTGCATCTGTTCAGCACCCACAACCTTGGTGGTGACCGGGAGCACGAGATCATCGCCGGCACTTCAGAAGGGTCCCGGACGATCTGGCATTTGGTCAGTACCGATCATGGGGTCAACTGGACGGAGCCGCACGAGATCACCGCTTCTGTCAAGCTCTCCGATTGGACTTGGTATGCAACCGGTCCCGGCACTGGGATCCAACTGGAACGGGGTTCCCATAAGGGGCGACTAATTGTCCCCTGCGATCACATCGAAGCTGGATCCAAAAAGTACTTCTCCCACGTGTTCTATAGCGATGATGCTGGCAAGAGTTGGCAGCTTGGTGGCAGCACACCCATAGACCAGGTCAATGAGTGCGAAGCGGTCGAGTTGGAAGATGGGCGCATATTGCTCAACATGCGCAACTATTCGTCCGGTTCCCGGGTGCGCCAGCACGCCACCAGCAATGACGGAGGAGACACCTTTCGCGATCAGCGCCTAGTCCCCGGCCTGATTGAACCCATTTGTCAGGCCAGCATCCGCCGCTTGACCTGGGCCGGGCCAAACAAGCCCGGCATCTTGCTCTTCTCCAATCCCGCGTCCTCCGAGGGGCGCAAGTTCATGACCCTCCGGGCATCCTTTGACGATGGGGCCACTTGGCCCTGGGCTCGTCTATTGGACCCCGGGCCGTCAGCCTACTCCTGCTTGCTGGTTTGTGCGGATGGGGCCGTTCTGTGCCTGTATGAAGCGGGTGGCTACAAAAGAATCGTCGCCCAGCGCATCGAAGCATCGGACTTGCCACAAGCACGCTAAGCTTCAGGCATGTCTTTCCAACCACAACACCTTCTTCTTTGCCTCACTCTCGTTGCCTGTCAGAATGGACCGCAAACCGGGTCCGCAACTCCTGAGCTCCCTCAGGAAACCGCGGCTCCCGACGAGTGGATCCCGATTTTTGACGGGAAGTCTCTCGAGGGCTGGACCCCCAAAATTCGCGGCCACCAAGTGGGAGAGGACCCCTACAGCACCTTCCGTGTGGAGGATGGCTTACTCAAGGTTGGCTATGAGAACTATGGGGGCAAGTTTGATGCGCGCTACGGACACTTGTTCTATGAGGCGCCCCTATCGCACTACATGGTGCGCGTGGAATATCGCTTCATTGGCGATCAAATGGATGGTGGCGCCGGCTGGGCTTGGCGCAACAGTGGTTTGATGCTGCACGGCCAAGACCCCAAGACCATGGCCGTTGACCAGGAGTTTCCCGTTTCGATCGAGATGCAGCTCCTTGGGGGCGACGGTACGAACGCGCGCACGAACGCCAACCTCTGCACCCCCGGAACGAATGTGGTCATGGGAGACAAGCTCGATCAACGCCACTGCATCAACTCCACGTCGGAAACCAGCCACGGGGATGCTTGGGTTTGGGTAACGGTTGAAGTGCGAGGGGGCGAGGTGATTCGGCACTTCCTGGGGGATGATTTGGTGCTCGAGTACACCGAACCTCAGCTGGACCCAAGAGATTCGGAGGCTCAGCTCTTGATCCAAGAGGATGCCCTCTTGCTTACCGGTGGCACCCTGTCCTTGCAGTCCGAATCGCATCCGCTTGAGTTCCGGCGGGTGGAGGTCAAGCTGTTGCCTGAAGCCCCCTGAACCAGCTCACTAATACAGGAGGAGGCGCGGTTCCTGTTGGAACCGCGCCTCCTCGAAATTTGGGTGCACCAGCAGCCGTTAGGTTGTTGGTGCTAGGTAGCGGGGGATGGATGGAATCCATTCCCCCAAGGGATCACCAGGAGTCGCCCCAGGAATCGCCGCCGCCGCTGCCGCCGCCTTCATGGGAATCGCCGCGCTTACCGCCACGTTTCCCACTCCAACCGCCGCCGCCGCCGCCGTCGCCGCTGCCGCCGCCGCCGTCGCCGAACTCGACGTCATCAACAGCAGCAGCAGCAGCGCC
>CALEMP010000248.1 GCA_937910685.1 uncultured bacterium | reverse complement strand
CCCAATGGTCTGGGTCGTGAAGCTATAGGCAACCACGATCGAATCAGACGGCGTACCCGCCGCGCCAGCAACCAAGTGCATCAGATCGACCAACAAGTCCAGCTGGGCTAGAGGGTGATCCACAACCAACGAGCCCTCATCTGCAACGATTGCATACTCAGTGTCACGCCCAACCGGCTCGCCCACAGCGTCCAAAATGCCGTTGGTAGCAATCACCATGTAGGCGGTCCCCGGCTTGAGGGGCGAGGTCGGGCGCAACTCGAGAGTTGCACCGCTCGGATCCCCAGCAGAGAGCGCGAGCTCCATGGTCATCACTTCCCCCACGAGGCCCGTCACGGGACCACCTACGGGGAAGACGCTCGTATCGGTCGTCACCTCCAACACGCGCAAGGTGCTGCCAAGCACTACCGTGCCGAAATCAATCGGACGACTGAACCTCAAGGGAAAAGGTGCCACCGTGGACCAGCCATCAAGGGCGTTCAGCGCTTCGATGGGGTTGCCGAGATCAACATCGCCTGGGGCGGTTGGAATATTCAAGGTTCCATCAAGGGACCCCGCAAACAAGATGTCATTGGGAATGGGAAAGCTACCGGTAGACGGGCTGTAAACCACGACTGTCGGTTTTTCGTCCTCGGAAATTGTGGTCGGAACTCCGTCCGCACAACTGGCCAGGAGGCCGAGGGTACAGGCTAGGGGGGAGAGATATTTCATGGGTACTCCAATAGCGCCGCGCTGGGGGGGTCGACTGAGAACACGCGATATGGAAAGATTGTGGGGAGTGGGGACGATCTTCGCAAGCGCCCTCTCAGCCAAGGCCCCTTAAGCATGAAAAAACCCGCCCCCTCGGGCATAAACCGGGGGGGGCGGGCCTTGATCCTCACAAGGACTAACGCTGGGGTTCAGTCTTTGCTCTTCGCCATTTCCATGTCCCGCAACTCACGGCGCAGGACTTTCAGCACGCTGCTCTTGGGCAACTCGTCCAAGAATTCGACCAAACGCGGGACCTTGTACTTGGCCAGGTTCTCGCGACAGTAAGCCTGAACTTCTTCCGCGCTCAAGCTCTTCCCTGGATTCAACACGATGAAGGACTTGACCGTCTCGCCGTATTCATCATCGGGTATGCCAATGGTCGCAGCTTCTAGGATTGCATCATGGGCCACCAGCACCCCGTCTACCTCGTCGGGGAAAACCTTGAAGCCGGAGCAATTGATCATGTCCTTCTTGCGTCCGACGATCTGGTAATAACCCTCCTCGTCCACAATTGCCAAGTCGCCTGTGTGCATCCAACCATCTCGAATCGAGTTGGCCGTCTCGTCCGGGCGACCCCAATACCCTTTCATCACTTGGGGACCCTTGACGATCAACTCGCCCTCTTCGCCCATGGGAACGTCCTGAGTCCCAGTTTCGATGTCCACAATCCGCGCGTCTGTATCGGCCACAGGGATTCCCACCGAGCCCGCCTTGCGCACGCCGTTGAGCGGGTTGCAATGGGTCACGGGAGAGGTCTCGCTCATGCCAAAACCCTCGACGATCTTGGAGCCGGTCATGCTCTCAAATTTGTGCATCACATCCGGCGGCAAGGGCGCCGAGCCGCTGAAGCAATACTTGATGCTGGATACATCGATCTTCTCGATGCCCGGGAAATTGTTCAGCCCGTTGAACAGAGCCGGGACCCCCGGGAAGAGGGTGACCTTGTGCTTGGCGATCGCTTTCACCACGGACGGCAAGTCACGCGGGTTGGGCAAGAGCACCATACACGCGCCCGAAGCCATGCCCCAGCCCATACAGATACTCATGCCAAACACATGGAACAGGGGCAACGCGGTCATCAATACCTCTTTGCCATACTGGACGCCGGTGAACCAGCCGTCAATCTGCTGAATGTTGCTGCAGAGGTTCTTGTGGGTCAGCATCGCGCCCTTCGAGGGCCCCGTCGTGCCGCCGGTGTACTGCAGGGCAGCCACCTGATTCCAATCGAAGTCAGGCCGGGGCGCAGGTCCGCTGGCTTGCTTGATCATGTCCTTGAACAAGATCATGTCCGACTCGGGAGCAACCTTGGCCCAGCGCGGAGGGTTCTGCTTCTTGAGCTTCAAGGGCGCCAAGAAATTCAAGGGAAAGCGCAGATAGCCGGGGATCGAGGCCACGACCCACTTCTTGGGGGCCAACTCACTTCGGCGATCCCGCACAAAGTCGTCCCAAATGAAGTCCATGGTCACCGCCACTTCACAGCCGGAGTCTCGCCACTGATGTTCCAACTCGCGGAAGGTGTACAGGGGGTTGGTCATCACCACTTCGGCTCCTAGCTGGAGCGCCGCGATATATGAGATTGCCGCCTGGGGTACATTGGGCAACTGGATCGCAACCCTCGTGCCCAACTTGACGCCCAGCTCGGCAAAACCAGCCGCGCATTTTTCGACCTCGGCCCCAAACTCCGCATAGGTCAGTTTGCAATTCAGGAAGACCAGGGCTGGACTATTGGGGAAGTTTTTGACCGTCTGCCAAAACACTTGGGGGATGGTGAGTTCCTTGTAATCGATGGCCGTGGGGACACCTTTATCGTAACTCGTATGCCAATTTCGCTGTTCCATAGTTGTGCAGTTGCCTCCGTAGTGGTTCCTGCCAAGCATAGGGTCAAGAACACCCCGAGGAAAGAACTACCCCCCCCCTGGGGATGCACACAATCCTCCGGGTGTACGCCCTGGTCAAACTCTATGGGCGGGCCCTGGTCCGCTCCTACTATCACGTCCACTCCTCAGGTACCCCGATCGAGGAGCAGGGCCCGATGATTTTGGTGAGCAACCACTCTGGTGGACTCGTGGATGGGGGCCTGATTTGGTTCATCTGCTCGCGCAACCCCCGTTTCATCGCCAAGTACACCCTTTTCAAGATGCCTTTCCTTAGGTACGTCATAAAGGGCACCGGCGCGATCCCGGTCTATCGCAAGAAGGACAACGTGGACACCAACCAAAACAGGGGGTCTTTCGATGCAATTCACGAGGAACTCGCACGGGGTGGAACCATCGGCATGTTCCCCGAGGGCGAGGGCGGCAGCGCTCCCAACCTGCGTCCATTTAAGACCGGAGCTGCGCGCATGGCCCTTGGAGCCTTGGCGTCCAAGGACTGGAACCTCGACGTCAGCGTCCAGCCCGTAGGCGTTTACTACGACGATCGCGACCGTTACCGCAGCAACATCTTTGCTTGGATTGGTGAACCCATCAACTTCAAGCACCTGCGCGAGCTCTACGAGCAAAGCCCAATCAAAGCTGCACGGCAGGCCACCGAGGAAATCCGCGCAGCCCTAGCCAGATGCGTGGTGCAGTACGACTCCCATGGGGAAGCACCCGCCATGGTCATGGCTGCGGACCTCATCCCCCACCGTGGACGCCAGCTTCCCGAGCGTGTGCATGCCTGCGTGGCGGGGATGCAACGCTTGAAAGAGATCGCTCCAAGGCGCGCTAAGAAAATAAAAGCGGGTCTGGACCAACTCTCCGACGAACTCCAGCAAATCGGCATCCGTGCCAACGACTTGGACCAGCGCCCGGGACTCGGCACCACCGCCGCTGCTGTGGCTGTACTGGCCGTGACGTTTTTGCTGCGCTGGATCATATGGGTTGCTTGGCTTCCGACCTTGATCCCTGCTCAGGTTATTGCGCGTCGAAATGCCCCACCGGACAAGGTCGTCACCTTCCAGCTCTTTGGATCAACCTTTTCCTCCCCCGTCTGGCTCCTAGGAAGTGGCCTTTGGTTGGGATCCACCTACGGTTTACAAGCTGGCCTGAGTACGGTGGCGGGCTTGGGCATGGCCGCCTTCTGCGCTGGGCCCGTGCGTGACGGTTTCCTTAGCAGCTTGGCCATCGTGCGCGCCCGCTTCGAGGGAGGCGCCCGTGGCGAACGCAACCTGCGCCTGTTGAAGTTACGCAATCAACTCACCATGGCCCTCACCCGTCGCTCCAACGCCATGCAGCGCCTGAATAGGTCTCGGGACTCCCAAGCCGGATGAAATTCCGCAGTCCCGGCCAGCACAAAACCTTCGCGGACATGGACCAGCATGTGCAGGAACTCGCGGGTTCGCTTGGTGAGGGAATTCAACTGGAAAAGGCCCTAGAGGGCACTGCGGGACCTTTTGCAGCCCCCCTCAGCCTGCAAGGCCGCACCCTCAGCAACCGCTTTGCGATGCACCCCATGGAGGGCTGGGACGGCACCGCCGACGGCAGACCCAGTGAGCTGACCCTTCGGCGCTGGAAAGCATTTGGGCGCAGCGGCGCGGCCATGATTTGGGGAGGCGAAGCGTTCGCGGTCACCCCCGAGGGTCGCGCGAACCCCAGACAGTTAGCGCTCGTGAACGAAGAGAACACAAAGGAAGACTTGGCGCTCTTGATGGATGCGATCCGCGCTGGTCGCGTGGAATCGGGGCTCGCCCCTAGGGACGCTTTTGTCGGTCTGCAAATGACCCATTCGGGACGACATGCTCGGCCCCATGGAACGCCGCAACCGATCATCGCCGCCCATGCGACCTGGCTCGATGAACACACCAAGGTTTCCGCCGATCATCCCCTCATCGGTGACGATGAACTTGAGGACTTGACCCGGTCCTATGTACGGCTCGCACAACTTGCCCAGCAGGCGGGGTTTGACTTCGTCGATGTGAAGGCCTGCCATGGGTACTTGATTCACGAGTTGCTGGGAGCGCGTTCGCGCCCCGGTCCCTATGGCGGTGACTACGCCGGACGGACGCGATTCCTACTGGAGACCATCACCGCCATCCAGAACGCGTGCCCAGGCCTGGGTGTCGGCGTACGCCTCTGTGCTGGGGATGTGTTTCCCCATAGGGTTGATCCCGACGGCGGGCCTGGCATACCCCTGGATGCGACTCCGCACCTGCCTCTGAAGCACGGCTGGGGAATGGACTTGCAACGTCCAAGCCAAACCGATTCTGCGGAACCAGAACAGCTCACCCGTGACCTTGTGGACCGCGGCGTATGCTTGATCAACGTGACCCTGGGCTCGCCTTATTCCTGCCCTCACCTGCAACGGCCGGCCAGGAATCCGCCCATCGATGGCTACCCGCCCCCGGAAGATCCCTTGCTGTCCGTACTGCGCCAGGTACTGATGACGCGCCGGATCAAGGCCGCTTGCCCAGGGGCGATTGTTGTCGGCACGGGTTACACCTATCTCCAGGAGTGGTTCCCGCACCTGGCCCAGGCCGAGTTGCGGCGCGGGACGGTGGACCTAGTGGGGCTTGGCAGAATGGTGCTCTCCTACCCGGAATTCCCCATGGATCTACTTCTGGGACGGAATATTCAACAAACCCGCATTTGCCGCACCTTTAGCGATTGCACCAATGGGCCACGCCAAGGCTTGGTGTCTGGCTGCTTTCCCCTAGACTCCCATTATCGACAAAGTAAGGATGGAGAGCGTCTTCGACTCCTCAAAGCCGAGCGCGCTGCCGATCATCCTCGCAAGCCCTAGCCCCCACCTACCCCACCACGATTCCATGCACCGCATTGCCGCCACTCTTGTTGCCCTCTCCCTCTTGGCCTGCGTCTCCCCCACTCTTGATGTGGGGGTGCACTACGGCGAGTACTCCCTCGACGGCGGCCTCGGATTTGGATCCGGTGGAATCAGCGGCACCACCCCCCTGAGGCGCATTGGCCTCGGGGACGACAGCCCCGTAGGCGCCTCGGCGACGGTAGGACTCGGAAGTACGATGCTGTTGTTCTCGGCCACCACCCCGTCCTTTAAGGGTAGCGGCACCTTCGACGCCAACATCGACATCGGTGGCGTTACGATCAACCAGGGAGCCGACGTAACCTCGGAACTGAACATAGGCATGTACCAAGGGCTGTTGCTCTTCGAGATCATTCCCGGTTCAACCGTCGACTTGGCCATCGGCCTCGGGGTCAACATGCTCGACCTATCCGGTAGCTTTACCGAAGACGGGACCCAAACCAAACTCTCGCTCGACCAAGCAATACCGATTCCTGTACTCGCTACACGCGCTGGCGTGGAATTAGGCCCGGTTGGTCTTTCGGCCCTCGTCACCTGGATGGGCGTCTCCTATGAAGGCAGCGATCTCGATGCCCTGGACCTGGACCTGCGAGCCCAGATGGACATTTTTGGCCCCATGATCGGCTATGCGGGGTACCGCAACACGTCCCTCGATATCTTCTACAAGGACGGATCTGATTTCGGTGACTTCGACGTGAGCATCAGCGGGTTCTACATTGGCACTGGGGTTTCCTTCTAGGCGCAAAGGGCCTAGGTCCGCCTCAAGAAGCAAGACGCCGGTACAGCTTGAAGATCAGAAACGGATCTTTCCAACAGGGTTCCCCCACACAAGCACGTCTCCTAACGCCGCAGGGTCGCGAGCACCGCGAGTGCCATGGCCGCCAAACCGGCTAAGCCCCATGGGCCGAGCTTCATGTGCACCGTCCAAGCACTGGCAAAGGTCGCAACCGTAGCGGTGGGAATCAACAGGCTGTTCCAGATCAAACGAGTACGGCCCCTTGGAATATCCTTGCCCAGGACCTTAGAGCTGTTCATCAGGAGCACGAAACTCCAATAGGCCAAGGGCAGGAGGATCATCCCAAAGTTGGAAGTGGGCACCGCCAGCCACGCGCGCGCCTTGCCAGTCCACACAAAAGGTCCCAGGGCTCCGAGACCCGCAACGATCGTTCCCCAGCGGAATGCAACGCCCCCCGCCCGTTGTCGGAATGCGGTTGCAAAGGCCAATCCGCTAATCAACATCAAGACGATGATCGTGGATACGGCCATGGCTAGGACACCGAGGCCAAACACGAGGTGCGCCGTGGTGGATCCGGTCAGAGGTTCCAGGGCCCGAGCCAGCGCAAACGTGTCACGCTTCTCCAGCATGGATGCTAGACGACGATCGGGCTCCGGGACCAAGTTCATGGCTAGGCCTACGCGCGCTTCGAGCTCTTCGCGGGTCAATCCCGCCCGGGCGCTGCTCCCCACACTGTGTTGTTCGTACTGGACTGAATCCGCCCCAAAGCCCTCCAGGATCGCATTGTCCAAGCGATCGAGATAGCCGCCGCGCCCCGCCGCCACGCTGACATCCGAGACCAATTCCTGATCCACTTGGGCATGAAACCGATCTGCCGAAGCCACAACGATGCAGCCCGTGGCGAAGACGAAAGGGATCAACAGTCCGGTAGCGAGATCAAAGACCGCAAGATCTCGGAACGAACGGTTCCAACCCCGCCGGAGCAGGGAGGAAGGCATCAGGAAAGTCATGTTAATCCCCACAGCAGTGGCAGCCGCAGCGATCAAGACCTCTTGCTGTTGGCGCACAATGATGCTGGACCATAGTTCGGGGAATCGCGCGCTCGCGAGTTCGACGGCGTAGCCCGGAGCCGGTTGGGTCAGGAGGTCTAAGTTCGGGATGAAACCCGCGAACACTTGCGACAGGGTCATGCCATCACTGCGCGACAGCAAGATCCAGGTAACTCCGAAGAAGGCGATTACAATCAATCCAACCAACGCCCGCAAGCCGAGCTCCACCATACGCACCCCACGTCCACCGCGCCCATAGGCCCAGACCACAACCAAGGCGATGCTCAAGACCGCCAAGCATGTGATCACGGTCAAGGTGTCGCCCTTCATGCCGGGCAACAGGTTTTGCTCCACTGCGGCAGTTGCAAGGGAGAACTGAGGCAAGGCCCAAACCACATTCGCCAACATCACCGCACCGAGCCACCCCCAAGCCAAGACTGGGCTGACCCGGTCCTTCAGTAGGTGAAAGGGGTTCTCGCCGGTGGTCAGGGTGATCCACGAAATCGCTCCAAGGGCGATCACCCCGAGCGCCATGGCGAACACCTGCACCCAAAGGAAGTGAACGCCTGTCAGTACGCCCAGGTAGAGCGCCGCCGCCAAAGATCCACCCCCGAGGGTGATAGCGCTCTGCAACCAGCCAGGCCCCGAAAGGCGCAAGAACACCCCGATTAAGGGAAGGCGTCCACGGCTGCGGGCTTCGTTCAGCAGCGCTTCTTCACGCGCAACACTCTTGGGACTGCCGGCATCGGCTGGATTCTGTTGGGATCGATTCGTCATGGGAGGAGCGTTCATCTTATCCTCTCCCAAGACGATGAGCCCCAATCCCTCTGACCCCCCGCCCTCGCCCAGGGACCCACTCGCTGATTTTGGCCTGCCAGCGGGCCACACGCCCCCCGCGCGTATTGCCCTAGCCGCAGTGCATGTGGCCATGGCCGAGAGCTACCAAGAGGTGGACGACCCACGGGCCGACCCCGTCCCGCACATTGATTGGGGCCAAACCATGACCCTGAGGCGCCAGCTTGATGCCCAGGGTTTTGGCGTGGCAGAGGCCATGGACACGGCCCAACGCTATGAACTGGGCTGGCCTGTGGCCGAGCGCTTAATTGAGGAGACCGGCCAGCTGAACTTGTCCAACGGCTTTGTGGCAGGCGCCAGCGTAGATCACCTTTCCAGCCCCAAGTCCGTGGCCGAGATAGCCGAGGCTTGGACTTTTCAATGTGAACGCATCCAAGCAGCAGGGGGTGTGCCCGTATTGCTCTGCGTGCCAGAGCTCTTGCACCTCGCCAAGAACGAGGACGAGTTTGTGCGCGCCTATGCCGAGGTGATCGGTGCCCATACCGGGCCGCTCCTGATTCACTGGCTGGGTGCCGCCTTTCACCCGGGCCTCGCCGACTATTTTCCGGGGGACAGCTTCATGCGCATCATGGCCCTCGACCCAACCAAGGTCCTGGGCTGCAAATTGTCCCTACTCGATGCCGACTTCGAGCGCCAAACCAGACGAGCCCTGCTGGCCTCCGGGCAAATCGTCCTCACCGGCGATGACCTCAACTACCCCGACCTCATCATCGGCGAGTCCAACGAGCCCGCTGGCAAGATCGACTTTTTAGGGCGCAGCTACCCCACCGGCGACTTTTCCCATGCCCTCCTTGGAGTCTTCAACGCAATCGCCCGCCCCGCCTCCCGGGCCCTCGCGTTCCTCGCAAGCGGCGATCCCGCCACCGCCCACAAAATCCTGAAGACCACCGAACCCCTGGCCCGGATCCTCTTCGAGCCCCCCACTACAAACTACAAAGCCGGCATTGCCTACCTCGCTTACCTCCAGGGGCGTCAATCCAACCCCATGCTCCCCTTCCACGCGGAAAAATCGAGGTCACCAGAACACCGTAACCTGATTGCCCAAGCCGCCGCCCAATGTGGATGTGGGTGATAGGCATACTGTTGCCAGCCTCCTCCAGCACCAAAGACTCCCATCAAGCCCATGCTCCAGCACCTACCCATCTTTGCCGCGGTCCTGCTCCTCTCCACAGCCGCTGTCACCACGAACCCGGACCCCATGTCGCAAGCGGCAGTGCAGTTCAAGAACAGCCTGACGAAGGAACAACGCAAGGAGCTCTGCCTGCCCTTCCTGGGTGACGAGCGAGCGAACTGGAGTGTGCTTCCCTATGGGGAGGCGGGCGTTCGCTTCAGCGCCCTCCATAAGGAACCACGGGAAGCTCTCATGGTCTTACTCAGTACCGCACTTTCCAAAGAAGGCCTCCGAACCGTTAGCATGGTGCGCGAATTGGACCGCATTCTTGTGACAAGAGAAGCAGCCGCTGGACAGAGCAGCAAGTTCCATGGTCCAGAGCGCTACTTTGTCACGCTCTATGGAGATCCCACCGGTCTTGATCCCTGGGGTTGGCGATTTGAAGGTCACCACCTCTCCCTCAACGTGACCCACAAGAACGGCGCATGGACTTCTATCGCGCCCTTCTATGTGGGCAGCCAGCCGGCCCATGTGCAAGAAGGGGAGTACAAGGGCCTGCGTTTGGTTGGGCCCGAGGACGACTTGGCCCGTGACCTGTACAAAAGCCTGAGCGCAAAACAGCAGGCAAGAGCCACGCTTTCTGGACCTCAACCTGGCAACGTGGTCATGCTTCCAAAACGCAAGACCATTGACGACCGAGGCGGAATCCCCTGGGCTGAGCTCCATGAGGATCAAAGGAAGAACCTGACAGACATTGTCGATCTGTGGATCGGGCGGCGCAGCGAAGACCTCGCCACCGTTCGCGAAAAGCACCTGCTCGAAACGCAGCTGGAAAAACTCTCCTTTGGTTGGAGCGGCTCACCCAAGCCTGACGCAGCCCACTACTGGCGCATCTTTGGCGCAGGCCTAACCGTGGAACACAGTGCTCCCGAAGCTGACCCAAATCATGTACACACGCTTTGGCGCGACGAGCATGATTACCTAGGCCGGTAACCGGGCAGGCTGTTCGCGGTTGAACACTCCATCACCGGTTGACCACGAAGCGCACGATGCGACAGGCACGGCCCTTACTCTTGGGGTTTTTCTCTGACGCGATCCGGATCTCGAGTTGGTGCGCTTCTCCGTCTAGGTCCGTGCCCAGGAGGTACACCCAGGGAAGGTGCAGTCCGGCGCTCCACCGGGTAAAGAGGTCGGTGGATTCCCAAGGCCCCTGATCGATCCGGTGTTCCAGTACCCCCGCATCGGGACCGGCCGCGACCCAAAGGCCCACTGCGCGCCCCTTGAAGTCCAGGACCAATCGGGACCCCGCTTCGGTTCCCACCAACATGGGCACGTTGACAAACCCGGCGCGCACACCGCCTCCGATCCCATCAGCTCGGGGATCACATGAGCTCGCCTGATCAAAGCCCTTCAGGACCCGCGCCTGGTCTAAAGCAACGATCATCGCGCGATCGTAGCTTTGATCGTCCATGGGTTTGGGGAGGGCGTGAGCTGTAATCTTGGACTCCGAGTCCAAGGGTTCATCCCAGGCCTCGGATAGGAGCCGCCGGATACTGGCCCCATACAAGCGATGCCCGAACGGTGCTGGGTGCAAGTTCTTGAAATCATCGCTCCAGGTGAACTGCCCCCCATCAATGCGTTCCGTGACCTCTAGAGCCAGATGAATCGTCGAGACACCATAGTGATCCGCAACCAGCTCGTGTCGTTGGACGACCTCTGGCACTTGGCCCGCGCGATAAGTCCTCATCTTGCCCGGGTCCACAAAATGCATCACGATGCAATCCATTGCCGGATTGTTCAGCACGGCCTGGCGCAAGACACCCTCCATGCCACGGATCATCTCTTGGGGAGAGCGCCCATTCGTCGAGTCATTGACCCCTGCCTCCTGGAAAAGGAGGTCGACCCTGCCCAGGTCAAGGACCTCGCTCCCTAAGCGAAAGGCACCGGGGGTACTGCCCATGGAAGGAACGCCCGCGTCGATGAACTCAAAGTCCGTCTTGGGGAATCGCGATCGCAAGTACTGACAGACTTCTGCCTGCCAGGCTCCCCGGGATGTGATTGATCCACCCAAAAACGCCACGCGCCCTTTGAGTTCCTGCTCGAAGCGGATGCGGCAGTTGGCCAGCCCCCCGCGCAGGGCCCCATACCCCGTCGGTGTTGGCGTACCACTGGAGTGACGCTCGATAAAGTCAGCCGCCCGCAAGGGATCCGGATGGGTGAAGTGATGGCCGTTGGATGCTTGTGTGCCTTCAGCCACACTCAAGATGCAGATGTCCCCTCCCAACTGCCGAAAGCGAGTAGCCAGCACGTCCGTGTTTTCAGCAGGTGGAACCACCACATCGTTGCGGCTAACAACCGTCATCAACGGGATGTGGGCCCCTGCAATCGGCGCCATCAGATCGATCGGGTTGTGCGTGTATTCCAAAGCCTGGGCATGAGTCATACCAAACTCCTTCAACAACCCCTGCCAGGTGGCTGGGTGGCCGAGGCCCCGGCCATCGCCCAAGGGCCAACTGCGAATGTCACACACCGGCGTGTCCGCATAGATACAAGAGACGCGCTCGGGATGAAGCGCCGCCCAGCGGTAGACAAAGAGTCCTCCACGACTGACGCCCTCCAAAGCAGGACGCGGGGAAAGTTCATGTTCCGCAATCAACGCCTCATAAAACCGGTCCCAAAGCCCCATGGCGCGGTTGCTTCCCAACATGCCACCCGTATCGAGATAAGCAATGTGATGGCCGCGCTCCACAAGCAGCTGGTCCACCTCCGTGTGATATCCCGGAAAACGCGCGCGCCAAACCCAAGGTCGCGAGGGTGCAGCATGCGCCGGCACCACCAAATGCGCCCCATGCCCCTCAAAGGTAAAACGCAACTGCCTATGCCCGTGCCACTCACCTTCGCTCTGAACCTCCAACACCCCTTGACCAAATGCAAAGGGCACCAGCAACAGAGCGCAAAAGACCTGAATGCGGAAGTGCTGCACTAGGAAAGAAACGGCCACTTTCGCGGTCATAGGGTGATCACCTTATCGGCCCGGTCCATCTCGCGAACAATCGTGTCCATGTCCGAAAGGCGCCCCACGGCCAGGTCCACGCCGAGGGCATCGACGCAAGTTCCACAGGGGAGGAGTTCGACGCCCCGTTCCTCCAGCGCGCTCAGTTCCCCGAGTATTGCGCTGGAACGGTCCAGCAAGCGCGTGCCTGTGTTGTAAAACAGAATCGCGTCGAGATCCTCGATCACGATGCTCTTGCGCAAGAAGGTGGCGAGGATTTTTTGGCCCAGGGGGCGATCTCCGTGGCCCATCTGGTCTTGGTTGATCAGGATGATAGTTTTCATGGGTGCTGTTGGGCGATGTGGGTCGTGTGTCCTCAAGATCATATCCCGACAACTGCCCACCAAGTCGCTACTGTCTTTCCATGCGCATCGACGCCCATCAACACTTTTGGTCCTACGACCCGGTCACCTACGATTGGATTGGTCCGGGGATGGAGGTCTTGGCCCGGGATTTCTTGCCGGAACACCTCCTGCCTGAGCTGGAATCACAAGCCATGGACGGTGCGATCTGCGTGCAGGCCCGCCACGACGAAGACGAAACCCGCTGGCTACTGGAGTTGGCAGGGGCCACGCCCCAGTTGCTGGGGGTGGTGGGGTGGACAGACCTTTGCGCGGAGAACATCGACCAGCGCTTGGGCCAGTTGATGCAAAATCCCATGCTGCTTGGGCTGCGCCATGTTCTACAAGACGAATCAGACGATCGGTTCATGTTGCGGCCGGACTTTTTGAACGGCATCGCATGCCTTGCAAAACATGGACGGGTGTATGACCTGCTCTTGCATCCGCGCCATTTGGCCCCAGCGGTTGAGTTGGTGGACTTGGCCCCAGATCAAGCATTCGTGCTGGACCACCTAGGGAAGCCCCGCATCAAGGACGGTGTCCACGAGCCCTGGGGCAAGGACCTAGAGCAACTGGCCCAGCGGCCCAACGTAGCCTGCAAACTCTCGGGGCTTGTGACCGAAGCGGACTGGGCAAACTGGACTGCGGCGGACCTTGTGCCCTACCTTGATCGAGCTCTCGAAGCCTTCGGCCACGAGCGGCTGCTCTTCGGATCAGACTGGCCGGTTTGTACTCTTGCTGGCACCTATCAGCAGATTCACCAGGTCTTAAGTGATTGGGCCAGCGCCCTCACCCCCGGCGAACAAGCTGCTCTCTTTGGTACGAATGCTGAACGGATCTACCTAAACCCATGCTAACCCTCACCTGCACCCTCTTGCTTGCCGTTGGAGCAATCCAAACGCCCGCCCCGCCCGCCCCGCGCACCCCTCGTGCACTGATGGTCTTCATCGACGGCTTTGTACCGGATGCAATCGCCACGTCGAATACCCCAACTCTGGATCGTTTGATACGGAATGGGGCCTGGAGTATGCGCGCAAGGGCCGAGAGCACCACCATCAGTGGATCCGGCTGGAGCACCTTTCACACGGGCGTGCACTGGGACAAACACGGCATCCCGGACAACAACTTCTCCACCCCGAACACCACCCAATACCCATCGATCCTCTTGCGGCTGAGGGAAAAACTCCCGAAAGCGGTCACCGTGTCTGCCCAGTCTTGGAAGCCCATCCAAGAATTCCTGATCGCCCCGGCACAGCCAACCCACAGTGGTTACTTCGACTACTATCAGTTCCACCTGGACTATTTTGATGACCGTAGTTGCGATGAACTGTGTGTGAACTTCCTAAGGCCTCTCTTGGATCGCGAGCCCATCGATCTTGCGGTGGTCATGTTCGGAGAGCTGGATGGGGTGGGACACATGGATGGCAACCGCCACTATCACGCGGGAGATTCGGAGTATCAGCGCATGCTGGGCATGGTGGATGAACGCCTCGGACGCGTCATCGCCAGCATCGAAAGTCGACCGACTTATGACCAAGAGGATTGGTTGATCGCGATCACCGCCGATCACTCGGGGTCCCAAAGAGGCGGCCACGGCCTCAATATCCCCGAACACCGTGAAATGCCCATGATCCTCAGCGGTGGAAAGATTGTCCCCGGCAAGATTTGGCCCCCACCGAGTGCAGCCGACCTAGTGCCCACGGTGCTTGAACATCTCGGGGTAACCCCTGATCCCTCCTGGGGCCTCGACGGCCGCGCCTTGGCAAAAACAGTAACCCACAAACCTGGCGCGGCGCTTGGGGTCAATCTGATTTTCAACGGTGGTGGCGAATGGGACAGACCCTTCCATGGGTTTAAAGATCAGCCCGATGCTTCTATCGCGGGCTGGGAAGATCCCGGCTGGATGTCCTTGATCGCATATGGAGCGGAAGAGTTCTTGGAGGCCCCCAAGAACACCGAGGCCCCGGTGGGCCGCGGCTTCTTCGCCGCCAACGACACCAAGAATGGAGCTCGCATGGAGCAGACTATCGACTTAACCCCGATCAAGGACGCCTTCATCCAGGGCTGCAACTTCAAGCTCTCGGCACTACTGGGAAACCGCGGACCTGAAGGGGATGCCCTACGGGTGTCCGTGTCCTTCCTCAGCGCAAAGGGCGAACTCCTCGAACGCGCCGAGCTTCCCCCTTTTACCGCCGATCAACGCAAGGGCGCGGCGACCATGCGTCCGGCCCAGACACTCGGCCTGGTTCCGCCGGACACAATCAGCGCCAAGGTCACGGTGGAAACCCCCCGTCGCGGCGGATCCCACGGTGGCTTCGCAGATAACCTGGTGTTGGTCCTTCAGGACTGACGGCCCGGCCCCTAGGCGCCGTTGCCCTTGAACATCTCGCGCAGGCTTCCAAGGCTGCCGAGGGCAGCGCTGGATTCGAAAGGCAGGAAGACTGTCTTGTCGCCGCCGCTGCCCACGCCAATCTCAGAGAGGGTGCCCAGGTACTTCATGGCGATCAGGTAATCCGCTGGATTCATTTGCTCCCGTTCAAGGGCAGCTGCCACCACCGCGATGGACTCTGCTTCGCCCTGGGCCTTGAGAATGCGGCTCTGACGTTCACCCTCGGCCTCGGCGATCAGGGAACCTCTCTCACCCTCGGCGCGCAGAATCTTGGATTGCTTGATGCCCTCGGCCTCCAGAATGGTCGCCCGACGTTCCCGCTCGGCGCGCATCTGCATCTCCATGGCTTCGCGCACGGTAACTGGCGGATCGATGTCTTGGATCTCAACCCGATTGACCTTCACGCCCCACTTATCCGTGGCATCATCGAGCACCGTACGCATC
>CALEMP010000247.1 GCA_937910685.1 uncultured bacterium | reverse complement strand
GAGGCATCTCAAGGGACCCTGCGCGCCCCTCCCACGTCCCGCGGGCATTGAAAAACCGTCCCTGCCAAATACGCCCGAGCCGACTATTCTGCATGTCGAAGGCGTAGTGAACCATCTCCGGAAAACCCACCACCAGGGTGCGCGGGCTCATGTCGCGCATGAACACACCGCAGGTCACGATGCGGTCCAAAGGACGCAACTCAAAGGCGGAGTCCGGCGTAATCAACCCCGGCGGCGGCGGCATGGCGTTGCCAAGGGAAAGGGCCTGCCACACCACTCGGATTTGCGCCATGGGATCTCCACCCAGCACGTTGGGTGCGAGGCTCTTGCCATCCACAAAGAGCTCTGCCATACGGGTGTTCATGTTGACCTGGCCCGGATCCCGCAAGAGAGCCTCAAACCACCCGGGTTTGAGGCGATCCCCGATGGTCGCCAGATCCACCGCGCGAATTCCCAGACTGGGGGTGCCCCCAAAGTCGTGGCACTGAATGCAACCAAGGCCCTCTTCGGTGCCAAGGAGTTGGACACCAAGGGCCAGATGGTCCTCGGAACTCTCCTGCGAGGTCGGCAGATCCGGATCCAAAGCAGCAAAGGCCTCGGCCATCCAACCCACGTTCTGCTCCCCGTACTGGGGCATGCGCGTGGTCATGTAGGGTCGTACCCGTTCGCCACGGGTGAGTACACCGTGAATTGCATCGAGCTGCAACTTAGCGCCGACCCCATCCAATTGGGGAGGCAAGCGCCCCTCGTCCCCAAGGTCCGCCCCCTCCCGGGCCTGGAAATAATCCCGGTCCCAAGGATGTACACCGCCACGCTCCGAGCGCCGGTGACAGTGCACACAGCCAAGGCGCGTCATACTGCGCGCGAGCCGTTGAGCGGAATCCAATTCCGCTTGCAAGGACCCGAAGCCGTCCAGAAATTCCTGAAGCGCATCGTTCTGATCCGCATCGAAGGACCAGCGAGGATTTCGCTCTCCATCACCGCTCAAGCAGCCGGCCACCGCCGAACCTGCCAAGTTCGCCATAGGCGGCCCCTCTCCTTGCCCCATGAGGGGCATTTCATCCAAGGGCGTGCCGGTTGTGTGACAGGCGGCGCAGCCCAGACGGACGAAGCGCTCGCTACCCCGGGCCACAAGGTCCGGGTCGGGGGCCTGGGCAGTGGGCGGCCGCAGGCCAAAGCCCTGATGGGTGAAGGCGGACGGAGGGACTTCGGCCTTGGAGACTCCGGGGCCTTCCCATTCGAGGTTGAGCGCATCACCACCACTCATTTCAAAGAAATGAACCTCGATCGAGTGCTTCCCTTGACTGAGTTCCAGACTCACCTTCTTTGAAATGGAGCCATGCACGCCCCAATTACGAATCACCTCGCGCCCATCGATCCGAAGCAAAGAGCCATCATCACTCCGCAAGTGAAAGGTCCACTCACCCGCCGTGGGAATTGCGATGGACCCCGTAAGACGCAGACCAAAATTGTCGCCGCCGGTCAACTCGCCCACCGTCACATGGGAAGCCACACCTTTGGTTCCCCCCTTCAGCTCACTTAGATCCCGGGTACTGGAAAAGTTGCCCTTGAACGAATGACTGGAAAGGCCTGGTGAAGGCACGGGTGCTTGATCCAACTGGCCGCGCAACAGATACACGGCTATGTCCTCGGCTTCCGATCGACTGAGGCTCATGTTGGGCATCAAACCCGATGGACGCACAGCATGGGGGTCGAGCAGGAAATCCGCCAGGGGTGCCACCGCAGTCATGGGCGCGAATTCCGGCAGGGCCAAATTCCGAGGCGCGAGGGTTCCCGCCAAGAGACCCGCCAAGGCGAGGGGATCCTCCACCTCTCGGTTTTCTTCAGGGTCCGCAGCCCGCGCTGCTTCAGCATCTTTCAGGGAGAGTTCTAGGTCCGAAAAATCCTCGAAGGGTCGGTGACAAGCAACGCAGCCCACGGAGTGAAACAACTGCCGGCCGGACTCGATGGCCCCAAAGCTTGTGCCGTGGCTTTCTTGGGGAAAGGGCCCCCCAAGGCTCGACAAGAAACTCGTCAGTTCCGATCCAGCTTGGACCCGTTCCTCTGGGGACAAGCCCTCCAGCATGTTGGGCATGTTGCCATGGGGCCGCAGCCCACGTGGATCATCCAAGAACTTTCGCATCCACGAGGGAGAGAGTCGCGCGCCGACCTTGGCCAGGTCCGGCGCAGTGGCGGGCTGCAGTCGCTGCTGCAAGGCAGGAGAGACTTCGTGACAGCTGATACAGGCCGACTGCACCAGCAACTCCTCCCCGGGCAAAAAGCCACTAGGGCTCTGTGCTTGGGCGCTAACACCCGCGAGCATCAATCCACACGCGAGTGAGCCCTTCAAGATTTTCCAGCCCATTAGTTCTGCCCATCCGTCAAACGTAGGCGCTCCAACACACCCGCATCCTCGATGGTCGACATATCCTGGTTGCTCTCGCGACCGGCGGCAACATCCCTTAGTAATCTTCGCATAATTTTCCCAGAGCGGGTTTTCGGCAAGGCATCAGTGAATCGAATTTCCTGGGGCCGGGCGAGCTTGCCGATTTGTTCGGCCACGTGCTCAAGCAAGGCAGCCCGCAAATCCGCGTCCCCAGCCACATTTCCCGGGGTGGTCACAAAGGCCACGATCGCTTCCCCGGTCAAGTCATCTGGCCGGCCCACCACAGCGGCTTCCACCACTCCAGCATGAGCAACAAGCGAGGATTCCACCTCCATGGTCGAGAGCCGGTGGCCACTCACGTTGATCACGTCATCCACCCTACCCATGATCCAGAAGTAGCCATCCTCATCCTGCCGGGCGCCATCCCCAGCAAAGTAAGTCCAGCCACCGGGCCACTTGGACCAGTAGGTCTCAAGGAAACGTTCTTCATCCCCCCAGATTCCGCGCAGCATGGAAGGCCAGGGTTTGCGCAGGGCCAAAAAGCCCCCTTGGTTCGCCCCGAGCTCCTCGCCCTCTTCGTTCAGAATGCAAGCATCGACCCCAAAGAAGGGCCGGGTTGCGGAGCCGGGTTTCGTGTCGGTGCATCCGGGCAGGGGCGTCAACATGATGCCGCCGGTTTCCGTCTGCCACCAAGTGTCGACGATCGGACAGCGCCCGCCCCCCACGACCCGGTGGTACCAGGTCCAGGCCTCGGGGTTGATTGGTTCCCCCACCGTGCCCAGCAACCGCAGTTTGGAAAGGTCGTGCTTTACCACGTGCTCATCACCCCACTTCATGAAAGCGCGAATGGCAGTGGGCGCGGTGTAAAAAACAGTCACCCCCAAGCGTTCGCAAATGTCCCAGAGGCGATCCTCTTTAGGGGCATTGGGCGCCCCTTCGTACATCACGATAGTGGCGCCGTTAGCCAAGGGGCCATAGACGATGTAACTGTGCCCGGTGATCCAACCCACATCGGCGGTGCACCAATACACATCGTCCTCTTGCAGGTCGAATACCATGCGCGTTGAGAGGCATGCCCCCACCATGTAACCGCCAGTGGTGTGCATGATGCCTTTGGGTTTGCCGGTGGAACCCGAGGTATACAAGAGGAACAGCACGTCTTCGCTTTCCATGGGTTCCGGCGGGCAATCGCTGGACACGGACTCCAAGGCCTCGTGCAACCACACGTCCCGCTCAGGATGCCAGGTCACTTTGTTCTCGGTGCGCCGCACCACGAGCACCGTGTGTACCTGATCGATCCCCTCCACGGCTTTGTCCACCTCTTGCTTGAGGGGTAGAACACTGCCCCTCCGCCAACCACCGTCGGCGCAAATCACCGCCTTGCAACCCGTGTCTTCAATGCGATCCCGCAGGGACTGGGCAGAGAACCCACCGAAGACCACCGAGTGAATCGCGCCAATGCGCGCACAGGCCAACACCGCCATGCTTAGCTCGGGAATCATCGGCATGTAGACCGCCACCCGATCGCCCTTGCCAATCCCGCGGGCCTTGAGCACATTGGCAAAGCGAGCCACCTCATCGCGCAACTCCGCGTAGGTGAAACTCTTGGTGTCCCCGGGCTCCCCTTCCCAATGGATCGCCACCTTGTTGGCGCGCTCCCCATCCGCGTGTTGATCGAGGCACACGGCCGAAGCATTCAATTGGCCGCCGTCAAACCAGCGGGGCACGGGGGGATTGGACCAATCCAACACGGAATCAAACGGCTTGATCCAAGGCAACTCCCTGGCCACCTCACCCCAATAACCCTCGGGGTCATCAATGGAGCGCTTGTACTGTTCCTGATAGTCCGCCTCGTTCCCCATTCGCGAAGCTTCGCGGAAAGCGTCAGAGGGACTGAAGCGGCGGTTCTCGTGCAGAACGTTCTCGATTTGCTGGCTCATGATTCGCGGGGTGGAAGAGATGCTTGGGGCACCCTAGTCTAGCCACCGGAGTTGCGGGAGGTTAACTTCGAACTGCTACGACTGGTCAAGCCCCCCTGCCCTCAAGCATCCTGCCCGCATTATGACTGCCCCTGATTCCACCCCCAGGCAAGGTGCCCCCGGCTACCTTCACGGTTTCACCGACTCTGAGGCCGACCGCCTCATACGCCAGGCACGTTTTCTCGAGCAACGGGTTCACGGCCAGCTGCCCTTCCAGCACTGCAAGGACTTGCTCGAAGTGGGATGCGGAGTGGGCGCCCAGAGCCAGATTCTCCTGCGCCGGTTTCCCGATCTGCATGTCACAGGCCTAGACGCGAGCCAAGAAAATCTCGCCACGGCCCAGCGCAACATCGAACAGCAGAGTTGGCACGAAGGCCGGATCGACTTTGTCAAGGGGGACGCCATGGCCATGGATTTCCCCATGGATCGTTTCGACGGGGCTTACCTGTGCTGGGTCCTCGAGCACATCCCCGATCCTGCCCGGGTCCTTTCAGAGGTGCGCCGGGTGTTGCGGCCCGCCAGCCACGTGGTGGTCAACGAGGTGCAAAACGGCTCGTTCTTCCTCGCGCCCTATTCCCCCTCGACCCTGGCCTATTGGGCAGCCTTCAACGACCATCAATACGAACTCGGCGGGGATCCTTTCATCGGGGCACGCCTGGGCAATCTCCTCCTGCGGAGTGGTTATCGCGACATCGTCACGGACGTGATCACCGTGCTGCTGGACAACCGCTGGCCCGGAGAACGCTCGGAATTCATCGCCTTCTGGGCTGAGCTGCTGCTCTCGGGATCGGAAAGCCTCCTCCAGGCGGGCAAGGTCAGCGAGGAGACCTTCGAGGGCATGAAGAGCGAGTTGGCGGCTGTCGCCCACGATCCAGATTCGGTGATCTTTTACTCCTTCGTCCAAGCCCGAGCGCGGGTGAGCTAGGCACCAAAGGGCCCGGCCCAAGGCTCCGAAGCCGCTCCTAGGGGGCGCGGGCGGACCCCGCTCCAACCCGTAAAAAATCTAGAAAAAGTGGTCCGTTTTTGGATCCTAAAATTCTCCAAGGAAGGGGGCAACTTGGGCGGCGGGGTGCCGATTGAGTGGGTCCAAGAGGCAACCATGACACCCATCCCCGACCCTTTCGACGTAGACGTTCCCGAGCCTGGTGCAGGCCGAGTCGTCCTTCACGACACCCCCTGGGTGTTGCTCCTTTTCCCCGAGACCCGCTCCATCGTATGGGTCGATCTCACCCGATTACCCCACACCAGCGTGCCCCAAGAGACCGCTGGTGAGCCCGGTGACACCCCCACCACGGGCTGACGGGCACCCCACGAACATCCGCATCCCCTCGCGGATTCCAGGACCCACTTCCGGCGCAGCCGGGAGTGGGTTTCTTCGTGGGCCAACAAACTGCACGGCCACCGTGGGAATTTCCGACAGAAACTTGCCCCACTCCCCGGACCCCCAGCGGAAACCCCTGTGGACGAGAAGTTCAGGGAGCCTTTGGCACGTAAACCACCCCCGTGGTCACGACGCCACCCCCCGGCTCCCAGAACTTCTCCCCCCTAGAAGAAGGAGTCCACGGATGACGGGATCCAGGGAGGGTCCCGCCCATCCAACCCTCGAGCCTCTTGGTGCGCAGCGCCGGGAGGCTCGACCTTTAGGTCAAGAACAACGACCAGCCAGACCTCTAGCCCGGGAGATCATCCATGGCAGGAACGGCTTGTTGTCATCCCTTGGCCATGGGAAGCCAAGATCAAACACTCTTTGGCGGAGACGACGCCTAGGCCCTGCGTTTAAACAGGGTGAAGTACCTCAGCACGCGCCCAACTAAGCGTCCGGGGGTTTTGAGTTCCCGCAAGAGGCGCTTGGGCCGACCGTAGAAACTGCGATAAGCCTCACTGATCTTCTTCTCAATGTCCTTCGCGCTCATGAACTCGTTGCCTTCTAGGGCGCCGTAGCCGGTCATGCTGGCAATGTCGAATTCCCGAGTGCCGCGTAGCATCTTATAGAGCGGCGTGCCGGGGTAGGCTGTCACGGCGCAGAACTGGACTTGATCAGGGTCGAGGCGATCGACCAAAGCGATGGTTTCATCCGCCATGGCCGGGGTTTCCTCGGGGAAACCGATCATGCAAAACGCCCGGGTTTCGATGCCCACTTCCCGGCAGATGCGGAAGACATCGGCAGCCTGGTCCAGATCGCTGAGTTTGTTGCCGCAGTGCTTGCGTTGGATTTCCGCGTTACCCGATTCGATTCCAAGGGAAATATGCTTGCAGCCCGCTTCGGCCATGCGCTTCAAGAGTGTTTCGTTGAGGGTCTTGACCGCAGTCTCGCACTGCCAGACCAGGTCCTTCCAGCCGCGCTCGATAATGCCATCGCAAATGGCCTGCACACGATCCTTGCGGGTGGTGAAAATTGGATCGCGGAAGACCACATGACGCAGGCCGTGGTTGACGTACAAATCGTCCAGTTCCTTGAGCACATGCTCTGGACTACGGAAACGAAAGCGCAAGCCCTGGGCAAGCGTATAGCCACAGAAGGAACAGTCCAGGGGACAGCCCCGGGATGACTTGACCGTGGTCACCGTGCCCTTGATGCCCGGGAAATGATAAGCCTGATTGTCGAGCAAGTGCCGGGCGGGAATCGGCAGGGCATCCAGGTCGTTGATTTTGGCGCGCTCGACTTCGTGCATCACCGTGCCATCCGCTTGGGCGTGGGAGATCCCCTCAAGGCCCTCAAGTGAAGTTCCCGCAGTCACCCGATCAGCCAGAGCGAGCACGGTGGCTTCCGGTTCTCCACGCACGACCGCATCGATCTTGCCCTCGGCGAAAACCTCGTCTGGGCAATAGGTCACCTGACTGCCAAGCATTGCCACCAGAGCACTGCTGCCTTGCTTCACCCGACCCGCCAGGGCCAAGTCTTGATCCAAGGAGGTGCTGGAGGAATCCAGACACACCATGTCCGGTTCATCCGCCAGGATCCGTTCCAAGACACCGTCCGCGTCCAAGCCTGCGGCATCCGCATCGTGAATCGTGACCTGATGGCCCGAACCCTCCAAAAAGGAAGCCACGTGGGCCAGCTCGATCGGTGGATAGAGCAAGTCGGGACTAACCGCCATACCAAAGCCACCCATGAGCCCGCGGGAAACGCGGAACTCCGGAGGGCTCGGGGGGGTGACGAGGACGACTTTCAACTGGGGTTAGAATAGGGGGGAAAACAGAGAAACGCCAAGGGGCACAGGCTTCTAATCAATCGACCTCTTATGAGGTCCTTGGTGAGGAAAATGATCCGATCAAGACCGCAATTCGGCTCCGAGTTCGCCCAAACCCCGCTCCAAGCGGCGCAGGAAGGACTGGGCGTCCTTGTCGGTCAGGGTCTTTTTGTCGTTTTGCAGCACAAGGTGATAGGCCAAAGAGCGCCGATCCGCACCCAATTGCTCCCCTCGGAACAGGTCAAAAACCACCAGGTCCCGGGCATTGCCCTTGCCAGCCTTTTCGATGGCGAGGGCTAAGTCCCGGGCGGGAACCTCGTCGGGGGCCACGATGGCCACGTCGATCTTGAAGCCGGGGTAGCGAGGCAGGGGCACAAAGGACGTGCCGCTGGGCTCCTGTTCCAGCAAGAGGTCCAGGGAAACACAAGCCGCAGCCGTGTCGCTTGCCAGCTCCCCGTCAATGCCCAGGGGCCCAGCCAGGCCCGGGTCCAATTCCGCAACGAAGCCGATCGTAGTCCCTGCCTGCTTGCCGCTTGCGCCGACGACTAGCTCCACCCGCCGAACAGGGTGCACCCAGGGCACCGGGGCTTCTTCGCAAGGGACGAATTGCAGGTCCGGGAACTGCAGCGCTCCCAGAAGATCTTTGACCACAGCCATAAGACGCGCCAGGGCACCTTGTTCAAAGGACGGGTTGTCGATCTTGCTTTGACAAAGAACCAAGCCAAGCTCATGCACTTCCTTGGGCTCGCCCCGGTCGTTGCCCTCTTCCGGCCGATAACCCTTGCCGATTTCAAAGAGGCGCACCTCTTCGCGCTGACGACGGTTGGGTTCGAGCAGGGTCAGGAGGCTCGGCAACACCGTGCGTCGGATGCGCGCCGAGCCTTCGGCTACGGGGTTGATCACCGACACATAGGAATCCCCGTCCAAGCCCAGCATCTGGTGCAAGCTGTCGGACTGGAATGAATAACTCATGGTCTCGTGGAAGCGCGCGCCCCCCGCCAAAAGGTCCCGACAGGACTCGGTCAATTCCCGGCGGTGATCCACGGGCGGCGGCACCAAAGCCCCCACCAAGTGTTGCTCAGGAATATTCCCATAGCGATAGAGCCGACCGATCTCTTCCACAAGATCCATCTCGATACCGATGTCCTTGGTGGCTCGATTGGAAGGCACTCGGACCATCAAGCCCCCATCTTGGGGCTGCACCCCAAAGTCGATGCTGGTCAAGAGGGTGGTCATCACCTCGTCGGAAATGTCCGCTCCAAGAGACCGCCGAACTTGATCGGGGTTCAAAGGGATCTCGCAAGCGGGGTCGCTCCAGTCCCCCACATCCACCAATTGGGCGGGAAAGCTCACATTCGGCTGCAATTCGCGCAAGAGCCGCGCAAAGTGCCCCGCCGCCTGCAGGGGCAGGGTCGGGTCCAGGTGCTTTTCGAAACGCGCCGAAGAATCCGTGCGCAGCCCAAGCCTGGAGCTCGTCCGCCGCACGGGGACCGGCTCAAAACATGCGACTTCTAGCAACAGTCGTGCTGTGCCCTCTAGCACTTTGGAGTTTTCGCCCCCCATGATGCCAGCCAGGGCGACACCCTCTCCGCCGGAACAGATCAGAAGATCACTGGGCTGCAAGTTTCGCTGCACTTCGTCCAGGGTCACCAGGGTTTCACCCTCGCGCGCCTCGCGCACCACGATGCCCTCGCTGGAAAGCTGATCCCGATCAAAGATGTGGTTTGGTTGCCCCAGGTCCCCCATCACAAAGTTGGAGAGGTCCACGAGCAAGTCGATGGGCCGCTGATCTGTTGCCAACAACAGGGCGCGCATCCAGTCGGGTGTCTTGCCCTGGCCCACTCCGTCAATGGAAAGGCCGATGTAGCGAGAGCAAGCGGGGCTCTCCACTCTCACGGACACGGGATCCTCGCTGCCCAAATCAGGCATGCTGGTTTCCAGGGGCAACAAAGGCCGCTGCAAAATCGCAGCGACTTCCCGCGCAATCCCCCGGTGGCCCCAAAGGTCCGGACGGTGCGTCAGGGACTTGTTGTCAATTTCCAACACCCAGTCGTCGATGCCGATAGCCTCGGCCACGGGGGCACCAACGGTGGGCTCCCCGGGAAGTACCCAGATCCCATCGTGTTCGTCCGACAGACCGAGCTCCCGTTCCGAACAAATCATGCCCACCGACGGCACGCCGCGGATCTTTGATTTCTTGATCTTGAAGTCCCCAGGCAGCACCGTGCCCACGGTGGCCACCGCCACTCGTTGACCCGCCGCCACGTTGGGAGCGCCGCAGACGATTTGCAGGGGCTCGCCCGTGCCCACGTCCACCTGGCAGATCCCGAGTTTGTCCGCGTCCGGGTGCTTGACCCGCTCCGTCACATGCCCCACCACCACATCCGACAGATAGGGCGCAAAACGCTCGACTCCCTCGACCTCGGCGGTGGAAAGGGTCAAGTCTAGGGCTAGCTGCTCGGGATCGATCCCGGTCAGGTCCACATGGCGGCCAAGCCAGCGCATTGAGATCAGCATGAGAATTGCTCCAGGAAACGCAGGTCTCCGCCCAAGAGGTGGCGCACGTCGTCGATGCCATGGGAGAGCATCACCAGGCGCGAGAGGCCCAGCCCAAAGGCGAAGCCACTCCATTCATCCGGATCGATTCCCGCTGCCTGCAAAACCTTGGGGTGCACCAAGCCGCAGGGCAGCAATTCGATCCAACGGGTTCCCTTACAAACCCGGCAGCCATCACTACAAAACACACAGCGGGCATCCAACTCAAAGCCGGGTTCCACAAAGGGGAAGTGCCCGGGGCGTAAACGCACGTCGATGTCGCGCCCAAAAATCCCACGCAACAGGGTCTTCATGGTGCCCACTAGGTGCCCCACGGAAATGTCCTTGCCCACAACCAAACCCTCCATCTGATGGAAGGTGTGTTCGTGGGTTGCATCCGTGCTTTCCTGACGAAAGACCTTACCCGGACAGACCAACCTAAATGGCGGGGTCAGACGTTCCATGGCCCGCACTTGCACGGGAGACGTGTGGGTGCGCAAAACCAGGCTGCCTTTCTCGTCGCAATAGAAAGTGTCTTGCGAATCCCGGGCCGGGTGATCGGCAGAGATATTGAGGGCTTCGAAGTTGTACCAGTCGAGTTCCACCTCGGGCCCGTCAAGGATGTGGTAGCCCATGGAAGTGAACACCTCCACCAGCTTGCGAGTCACGTGGGTGATCGGGTGCAGGGAGCCGCGCTCTACCTGGGGCGGCGGCAGGGTGGCATCGAAGCCAACGCCGGCCCGGTCCCGGGCCAAGTCCGCTTGGGCCAATTCGGCTGCCCGGGCCTGAAGGCCAGCGGTCAAGGCGGTCTTCAATTCGTTGGCCGCGCGACCAGCTGGTCCGCGCTCCGCTGGAGGTAGGCTTGGAATTGCCGAGAGCTGCTGACCTAGCAAGCCATCCTTGCCAAGCAGTTCCCGCTCAAGGGCGGCCAGGGCCGCAGGGTCAGGAGCCTCGGCGATACGCGCCTGGGCCGTCTCAAGATTGGCTTGGTTGTCCACAGAAGGAGTCTAGAAGAGGTGAAGGGGAATTGGCTCTGGAAGCTGCAAATCCTGTCCCCGAGCGGTCGTGCCCCCCATTCGACAGCAACCCCACAGGTCCAAGGAGCCTATGGGGTTGCAGTCGGTGGTGCAACGAATGCACACGGACAGAGATCCCGTAGGACCTCCGAGCCAGCCTCAGACGCCGCGGGCAGCGGCGGATGCGGTGGTCAGTTCGGTGAAAGCAGCGGGATCGTGGATCGCCAGCTCTGAAAGTTGCTTGCGGTTGAGCTCAATGCCTGCCTTCTTGAGACCGTTCATGAACCTGGAGTAGTTCATGCCGTTTTGGCGCGCCGCGGCGTTGATACGCACGACCCAAAGCCGACGGAACTGGCGCTTTTTCTGGCGGCGGTCCCGATAGGCAAAAGCCCAGGAGCGCATGAGCGCCTCGCGCACCGTGCGCCAGAGCTTGCTGCGGCCACCGCGGTAGCCACGAGCTTGCTTGAAGAAACGGGCCTTCTTACGGGCGCGGGGAGCGCCATAGGTTACACGCACCATGTTAGTGCCCCCCCATCATACGTAGAAGCAACTTGGCCCAGGTTCCGCCCGTGATGATCGACCTGCGCTTGGCGCGCTTGGCACCGGCACTGCGAATGGCGTGCATGTGCCCGCGGCTCGGACGGTTGGATTTGAGTTTGCCGGATTTTGTCCGGCGGAACCGCTTCTTAACGGCTCCCTTTGATTTCATCTTAGGCATGGCACATCCTCGGTAGGGCCCGTGGGCCGGTCACGAAACCCTGGTCGCTGGCATGCCACCGCTTGAGGGGCCCGGAATCCCGGGCTTGGAGCGCAAAAGGATAACGATTCCACGCCCCTCTGCAAGCCCAAGGGCCCCTTTCTCACTCTCAGCCCCCACAAAACGGGACTGCAGGAGGCCCAGCCCAGGGCGAACTTGAAGCAGAACCGTCCCCAGCATGACCCTGGGCCGAGCCAGGTCCTCCAGGGTCGTACCCAGAAAACGAGTGGATGCCGCCCGCAAACCCGCCCATCAGCCATCAGGCCCCCCTAGTTCTTCGCCCCTGTCCAAAGCAATTACGGCCTGGGACAGGGGCGAAGAAACGGCCGGAGGGGCATCCGAAAGAAACCCTCGACCCCCTAAGGGACACCTACTGGAAGGTGATCCGGACCCCGTCGGTGAAGTTCGAGGTCTGAGTCAGAAGCACATCCCTGTGCCAACAAGTGAAGTTCCAGGTCTCGCCCGGAACAATCGCGTGCAGGGGGTTGGCCGGAATCACGGTCAAGTCAATCACCGCTTGCAACTGGCCGCCCGCGCCCGTGTTGCCAAGCTGGCTGGCGAAGCGCGCAATGTTACCACCGACGCAAAGCACGCCCATGGAACCTCCAGGACCAACAATGGCCGCAGGGGTCATGGAACCGAGGAAGTACCCAAACTGGTTGGGGGGCAACTGACTGGCCGTCAAGGTCAAGTCGTTTGCAATCACGTCCAGCTGGCCAGTGGCATCAATGCGGCCAGACTGACCGATGGAGTTGCCCACTGCAGGATCGCAGTAGCGACTGCCAATGGTGCCGGGGCCGCCGCCGGAGCAGGTACCGCCGATGCCAGCGGTTTGCATCACATAGCTGTTGCAAAGTATGGGGCTCTGGTTCCAAATCTCAACCTTCATGACCATCTCGGAGTCACTGCCAGTTGTGTTGGTCCAGGACAGGCTCTCGTTGTTGGTCGAGCTCGATCCCTGGGCGACGGGCAAGCCATCACAGTCAGCACTCGTGTAAAGGTAAGCATCGATATCACCCGAGGTGGTATTGAAAAACAGGTCAGCGGTGAAGGTCGATCCATCCGCAACACAGAATGTGAAGTAGTCCTTGTCTGCCAGGGCGACGAACATGTCGAGTTCGAATCCGTTGGCCAGCACTGCCGCTTGGCCGCAGTTGTCATTGTCCTCGTAGGCGTCATCGGGCTGGGTGCACGGATCAGCAGAAATGCTCACGTCCAGGTCGTATTGATTACAACCCGTACTAGAAGCCAAGAACACGTCCACAAAAATCTGGACGGTGGAGGCGGAATTGTTCGTCCAAGACACCTGCTCGTTGTTGTTGGAAGACGTTCCGCCGCCAGCATTGCCGAAGCAATTATCGTAGAGGAAGGTGTTGATATCGCCACTGCTGTGGGTGAAGGTTAGATCGATGGTCAGGGTCGAGCCCGCGGGCACGGCCACCTCCCAGAAATCCCGGTCCGAACCGTCCACCACGAGGGCCGTGGTGCTGCCGACTCCGCGGACAACTGCTTCTCCACAATGGTTATTGGGCTCGTGGCTGTCATCGACGCAACCGCCCCCACCGCCGCCGCAACCATTGCAATCGGGAATGCATGAGTTCACTGCCTCGTTGCGCATGGTGGTCTCCACCTGTGCGTGGAAGTAGGTGGTAATGTTGTTCATGCCGCCGCTGCACAGGTGGCAGTAGCTCATGACTGTGCCTTGGTTCGTGCACTGCTGGCTCGATTGACAGCTGCCGAAATATCCACTGGGAGCACAACGGTCCAATGGCGTTGGGCAATAGTCATGGGTGTGGGGCGCGCCGAAGTTGTGGCCGGTTTCGTGGGCAATGACCACGAAGTCCCAGGTGTTGTTGCCCTGACTGACCGGGAAGTTCAGGCCGCCGTCAACTCCAAAGCTGACGCCAAAGCCCCAGCTGCTGTTACAGAGCACATCGAGATACGCCACGCCGCCGCCGTTCACACCGCTGACGAAGTGAGCCAGGTGCGCGCCGCCCGGGATGTTGCCGGCCCAAGCGTTCCTGAATTCGGTTAGGGTCGAGCCGGGGCCGCCACCCTGGGAGGTCCAGGGATCGTTGCTGTTGGTGTAGAACTGCACATAGGGGTAGGTGATGACCACGTCAATTTGAGTGGCGTAACGATCACTGATCGCTCCCAAGAGCGCGGTCAGATAGTTCTGACACGCGGCCAAGTTGCCCCACTGGTTGTAGAATTGGAAGTCCGTCTCGACCGCTTGCTTGCACTCCAAGACCGTGCCAACGGGGTTGTTGTATGTGGGCGGGCCGGGCTGACCAATCGGACGACTGGTGTCAGCAACGCAAAAAGGCCCTTTGGGAATGCCCGTGGTGCGCATCACCGTTTCGGGGACGATACGCACGGAACTCATGTCCCAATCGAGACCCGGCTGCAAGTAGGGCAGCAGGTGATAAACCTCGCCGCCTGTGGTGATCCACCCGTAGCAGCCATGGGATGAGAAAGTCAGTTGCACCTCAGAGGTAAGGTCTCCGGTGACCTTTCCTTTCCAAATGCTCTGGTTCAGACTGTCGTAAGGGGTCGGAACCCCATCCACTTCAATGCCCCAGGTGCTGTAGTCTGCCTCGATGCGCTCCAGGTTCAATTCCACGCTGCCGTAGCCCGGCAGGGGAACATCCCGCATGATCAAATCCGTGGAGGCCACCAGGCCCCAGAGGTCCTGGGAATTGGGTTGGTATTCAGCCGTCCCAGGAATCAGGGGGATGCCACCGAGGGCATCAAGGGGAAAGTTCACCACATCCTGGGCGCTGGCTGTGGCGCCGAAAGTGCTGGTGAGGAGGAGCAGACTGCTGACTAGAATTCGCATGAATGACAGAGGGTGTGGATATGAAGAAATGGAGGTCTGGCCCTTGTGACGCACGACCCGCCTATGGGGATCCCCTAAATATCCTACAGCCCAGAACTCTGCCTGCCCTCCCAGAGCCGTGTTTCTCTCCCATCTGACTCGCAGCGGACCATAGCTGGACCCATCGCCGGGGCACCAGGGCCCATGCCCCAGAGTGGGCAAGGGACCAAATGGCTGCGGAAAGGGCCCGGGTGGCTGTGTTGATGGCCCAGCTGGCCGCAGGAATACAAAGATCCCCGGTAAGGGGGAAATTCCCACGGGAGCCAGCAGTGTGCCCCCAAAACGACGCCCAGGAATCGAGCCTAGCCGCGCTCAGGAATCCGATGGGGCCTCAGGTGCGGACTGAACGTCCGCCTCCTTGGGCGCATCGGCCGTAGGAGTCTCCGCGATGGGAGTCTCCGCGATGGGAGTCTCCACGTTGGGAGTCTCCACGTTGGGAGTTTGTGCCGCGAGCGCTTCAGATACCCCAGCCTCAGATTGAGGCGGAGCTGAATCCTCCGACGGAGTTTTCTTCCGGGGCGGTTTCTGTGCCTTGGACTGGCCGCGCTTGGCGGCCGAACTGGGGGCCAGCAACATGGACATACGCCTGCCCATCAACTTAGCCGCGGTTTCCACACGGCAGATGTCTCCCAACTCTCCGGCAACACGGCGCATCACATCATCCCCGTGGTCGGGGTGCGCCATCTGACGGCCCTTGAAGATGCAAACCACCAAGACCTTGTGACCGGCCTCAAGAAATTTGCGGCCGTCCGTGAGGCGGTAGCTCAAGTCATGGGGACTGATCGCCGGGCGCACCCGTAGTTCTTTCAAGGTCGAAGCACTGCTGCCTGCCTTGTTGCGCTTCTCTTTCTTCTGGACTTCGTACTTGAAGCGACCATAGTCGAGAATCTTGCAAACCGGGGGACGCGCCTCGGGAGCAACTTCCACCAAATCGAGGCCCGCTTCCCGGGCACGCTTACGGGCGTCGTCGGTTGAAACAACCCCCACCTGTTCACCGTCCTCATCGACGAGCCTCACTTCGGAGACTCGGATCCGGTTGTTGCGGCGGAATGAGGGGCCCGGGGCGGGCCTGGGGCGGCGGCGTGATCTTCTCGGCACGAATGGGTCTTGGTTTGGGTTCTTGGGCCTAGGCGAAAGGCCTAGTGCTCAAAATGATGTTGGTCAGGATAGCCGGATCGAGGGAATGGTGCCACCCAAACCGGCAAGGCATTACGGGAAGCCGAAGAAAAAATCTGTCAGGACGCGGGCTTGGCGTCCGGTTCGGCGACGGGCTCGGGTAACTCACAGCGCACGTGAACCTCCTTCAAAAGCTCATCTTCAACGGTGGAGGGCGCATCGCACATGGCATCGGCGGCGGTAGTGGTCTTGGGGAAAGCAACCACATCGCGGATCGAATCCATTCCCAGGGTAAGGGCCACAAGGCGGTCCAAACCCAGTCCGAGGCCAGCGTGAGGGGGTGCTCCGTAGGAGAGTGCATCCAGCAAGAAGCCGAATTTAGCACGCTGCTCCTCGGGGCCGATGCCGAGCAATTCGAAGATCTTCTTCTGGGTGTCCTGGCGGTGGATCCGGATCGATCCCGAACCCAATTCCCAGCCATTGAGCACCAAATCGTAGGCCCGGCTCAGCAATTTGCCGGGGTCCCCAGCCATTTCCCAATCATTAGGGGCGGTGAAGGGGTGATGCGCAGAGAACCAGCGCTCCTGCTCGGCATTCCACTCGAAGAGCGGGAATTCCGTGACCCAGAGGAAGTTCCACAGGCCCTCCGGAATCAGGCCAAGGTCCTTGGCAAAGCGCAGACGCAACTCGCCCAATACGCGCCAGACCAAAGCCTGGTCGCCACCAGAGAACAAGATCAAGTCCTCTTCCCCGGCGCCCAGAGTCTTCAGCAGGGAGGCCCCGCTTTCATCCGCGCAGAACTTCGCCATGGGACCAGCGCCTCCACCGGACTCGGCTGGCTTCCACCAGGCAAGACCGCCAGCACCGAGTTCCTTGGCAAACTTCTCGTACTTTTTGAGGGCCCCGCGGCTGACGCTGCTGCCCCCACCGGGGATCGCAATGGCCATCACCCGTCCGCCCTCTTCCAAGACTTTGGCGAAAACCCCAAAGCCCGACTGGGGAACCCAGTCCCCCAAACAATGCAGCTCGCAAGCGAACCGAGTGTCGGGCTTATCGATGCCGAAACGTTCCATCGCTTCCGCCCAGGTCATGGAAGGGAATTCGGTGGGCAGGTCCACAGTCATGGCCTCGCGGAAAGTATCCCCAAGGATCGCTTCCCACACGTTGAATACATCCTCTTCCTCGACGAAGGACATTTCCATGTCCAACTGGGTAAATTCAGGCTGACGATCCGCACGCAGGTCCTCGTCCCGGAAGCACCGAGCCACCTGGAAATAGCGGTCGAAACCAGCGACCATCAAGATCTGCTTGAAAATCTGCGGTGACTGGGGCAGGGCATAAAACTTGCCCGCATGGATGCGACTGGGCACAAGATAGTCCCGCGCACCTTCGGGGGTGGCCTTGGTCAAGATCGGCGTCTCGATGTCGAGGAACTCCCGCTTGAGGAAAGCGTTCCGCATGGCCGCTATGAAGCGCGAGCGGTGCATGAGCTTCTCCTGCATGTCCGGCCGACGCAGGTCGAGAAAGCGGTAACGCAGACGCAGGTCGATCTTGGTGTCCAGGTCACGCACGATCTCAAAAGGCGGCAGCTCGGCAGATGCCAATTTCTGGATGCGCTTGACCTGAATCTCGATCAAACCCGTGGGCATGTCCGGGTTGGGTTTTTCGCGCAAGACCACTTCGCCGGTGACGCTGATCACATCCTCGGGGGAAAGGTGCTCTGCGCTCTCGGCCCCTTCCCAGGATTCCGAGCCGTCGAGGATCACCTGGGACAAACCCTTGATGTCCCGCACATCGACAAAGTAGATGCCCCCGAGATTGCGCCGCTTGGCGACCCAGCCGTTGAGGGTGACCGTTTGGCCCACGTGTTCTTCACGTAACTCACCGCAGCGGTGCGTCCGACGCCATTCCACAACCATGATCAGCGCGTCTGCGCCATGCGCATACGTTGAAGGGCTCGTCGCAGAGCAGCTTGGGCACGCAGGGAGTCCAGCTCGCCAGCTTTGGCTGCGGTCCCGGTCACTCGCAGGCGTTCACGAGCCCTCTTGGCGGAGGCCTCCGCGCGCTCAACATCAATGTCCCCCACCAACTCACCCGCTTGGGTCACGATGCGCAGGGTGTTGTTCCGCACCTCGGCGAACCCACCGGCCACGAACATTTCGCCTGGCCCATCGGGCCCGGCCCAGGAAAGAGATCCCGCATCCAACGCCGCGACCATGGGTGCGTGACGGGGACGTACTCCGATGGATCCGTCCAACCCGGGGAAACGCACGCTGTCCGCGGGCGTGTCCACCAGGATGTTCTCCGGGGTAATGACTCTTAGGCTAATGGCTCCGGCCATGATGATTGCTCGGTTAGGGGTTTTGGCCTACAAGGACTTGCCTTTCTCGATGGCGGCGTCAATACCCGCAACCATGTAGAAGGCATCTTCGGAAAGTGCGTCGTGCGTACCAGCAAAGATCTCTTTGAAGGAGCGCACGGTTTCTTCGAGGGGAACGAAGACTCCGGTCATGCCGGTGAATTGCTCGGCCACGAAGAACGGCTGGGAAAGGAACTTTTGCATGCGTCGGGCGCGGTGCACCACCTGCCTGTCCTCGTCCGCCAATTCCTCAACACCGAGGATGGCGATGATGTCCTTGAGGTCCGCATAGCGCTGCAGAGTCTGCTGCACCTGACGGGCCACGTTGTAGTGTTCTTCGCCCACTACGTTGGGGTCCAACATGCGCGAGGTAGACTTGAGCGGGTCAACAGCCGGGTAAATACCCAGCTCACTGATCGCGCGGTCCAGAATAATGGTCGAGTCCAAGTGCGCGAAGGTCGCCACGGGTGCGGGGTCAGTGATGTCATCCGCAGGCACATAAACAGCCTGCATGGAGGTCACCGAACCATCGCTCGTAGAGGTAATGCGCTCCTGCAGAGCACCCATTTCACTGGCCATGGTGGGCTGATAACCCACGGCACTAGGCATGCGGCCCAGCAGCGCGGAAACTTCAGAACCGGCCTGCACGAAGCGGAAAATGTTGTCCACGAAAAGCAGCACGTCCTGCTTCTTCTCGTCGCGGAAGTACTCGGCCATGGTCAGGCCAGTAAGGGCCACCCGCAGACGGGCTCCGGGAGGCTCGTTCATCTGACCGAATACCAGAACGGCATTATCGATCACCGAGGCCTCGCCCCCGTCAGGGGTCTTGTACTTGGCCTCGCTCATCTCGAGCCAGAGGTCGTTACCTTCGCGGGTTCGCTCACCCACTCCGGCGAACACGCTGAAGCCACCTTTCTCCACCGCAGTGATTCGGATGAGCTCCTGGATCAGCACGGTCTTACCCACACCGGCCCCGCCGAAGAGGCCAATCTTGCCACCCTTAGCAAAGGGGCAAAGCAGGTCGATGACCTTGATACCCGTTTCAAACACCTCACTGATGGCCTCTTGGGCCACGAAGGAAGGAGCTGAACGGTGAATCGGCCAGTGGGCGTCGGGCTTGGGCAGTTCACCCTTGGCGACGGTGTCCAGGGGACGACCCAAGAGGCTGAAAATCCGGCCCTTGGTTGCATCGCCCACGGGGACCATGATCGGCGCGCCCGTATCGGTGGCGTCCATACCTCGGCGGCAGCCGTCGGTGGAGGCCATGGCCACGCAACGAACGACGTCGTTGCCAAGGTGCTGGGCCACTTCAAGGATGATATCGATGCCCATGCTTTCGTTCACCACCGAGACGGCGTTGAAGATTGCGGGCAGGTTGCCAGGCTCGAAGCGAACATCGACCACGGGGCCGAATATCTGTGAGATGGTGCCGGAATTGCTCATGACTTAGTTTGGGTTCTCGAATCAAGCCGCTTGGTGTGCGACTTGTGGTCTGTGGTTTTTGGTCAACGCAGCGCTTCTGCGCCGCCAACAATGTCGAGGAGGTCAGTGGTGATGCCTTCCTGGCGCTTGCGGTTGTAGACGCCGCGCAGGACTTTCTGCATATCAGTCGCCGCATCCGTCGCGTTCTTCATTGCGAAGCGTCGGCTGGCGTACTCAGAGGTCAGGGCCTCTACTAGGGTGTTGTAGACCCTTGTCTCCAAATAGCGAGGGATCAAGCTATCGAAGATGGTCTCCGCATCGGGCTCAAGAATGACCCCGGAGCCGCCGGAGTCTTCTACAGCCTCGAAGGAGTCGGCCGAAATCGGCAGCAGGGGAATCGCCGTAGGCACATAGCGCGCCATGGATTCGAAGGCCGAGAAGATCAGCACCACATCCTTGTACTTGCCCGAGAGGAACTCGGTGGTCAGCATGCGCGCAGTGACCGCAGCGTTGGTAAAATCGATGGCCTCAAGCTGAGGATCGGTCAAAAAACGCTCTAGGTTGTATTCCCGGTTCTTGAGGTAGGTGGCTCCCTTTCGTCCATAGACGAAAAAGTCCACATCGTGGTCCAACCCATCCTTCCACTGCTCCATGAAGCGCAGCATGTTTGAGTTGTAAGCCCCGCAAAGGCCCCGGTCACTGGTGATCAAAAGGCAAAGGGTACGCTCGCCAGCGCCCGCCTGGAAAAGGGGGCGCTCGGTCACGCTACTGCCCAGTACAGCCGCCAAACGTCCCACGAGGCCACTGATATCTTCGGTGTAGGGCCGCGAGGATATCGCGCGATCTTGGAAGCGGCGGAGTTTGGTCGTGGCGACCATCTCCATAGCGCGCGTGATCTGCTTGATGTTGCCGATCGACGAGATGCGTCCGCGAAGTTCCTTGATGCCTGCCATGGGAGTGCTCGGTGGGGTATGTGGGAGTTCGGATGGCTCAGCTCAAGCCGAGAGTCTTCTTAACCGTGGAGAAGTGCCCGTCCAGCGCGGCCTTGGTCTCGTCCGGGATGCCTTTCTTGGCCTCTTGGATCTGACCAGACAATTCAGGTGCAGCCTCGCGCACATGCTGCAGGAAGGCCTGCTCAAAGTTGCCGACTTCCTCCTTGGGGATTGTGTCCAGGGCACCCGAAGTACCGGCGTAAACCATCATCACCTGCTCGGCTGCGGGGAGCGGCACGTACTGGCCCTGCTTGAGCAGTTCCACAAGACGCTCACCGCGGGTCAGCTTGGCCTGGGTGGCCTTGTCCAAGTCCGAACCGAACTGGGCGAAAGCCGCCAGCTCTCGGAACTGGGCCAAGTCCAAGCGCAGGGAACCTGCGGTTTTTTTCATGGCCGGGATCTGCGCTGCGCCACCCACTCGGGAAACCGAAATACCAGCGTTCACCGCGGGACGGATGCCCGAGTTGAACAGGTTAGTCTCCAGGAAGATCTGGCCATCGGTGATCGAAATCACGTTGGTGGGGATGTACGCGGACACGTCACCTTCCTGGGTTTCAACCACGGGAAGGGCGGTCAAGGAACCAGCGCCCTTCTTGTAGCGCGGGTTGATCTCCGGGGCGTTTTTGGCCAACTTGGCCGAACGCTCTAGCAAACGGGAGTGAAGGTTGAACACGTCACCGGGGAATGCCTCGCGGCCCGGGGGACGACGCAAGAGCAGCATCACCTGACGGTATGCCAATGCCTGCTTGTAGAGGTCATCGTAGAAAATAACCACATGGCGGCCTTCGTCACGGAAGCGCTCGCCCATGGTGCACCCACCGTAACAGGAGAGGTACTGCATGGAAGCTTCTTCGATGGCGGGCGCCGCCACCACAATGCTGTATTGCATCGCGCCTTCGCTCTCGAGGCGCTGAACCACGTCCTTGATGGTGGACTGCTTTTGAGCAACCGCCACATAGATGCAGATCACCTGCTCGGGGTTGCTGGGATCACCCCCACCGGTAAACTTCTGGGAGATGATCGTGTCGATGATCAAGGCGGTCTTGCCGGTTTGACGATCGCCAATGATCAGCTCGCGCTGGCCGCGGCCGATGGGGATCATGGCGTCGATGGCCTTGATTCCGGTCTGCAGGGGCTCGTGCACGGGCTCGCGCTCCACCACGGAGGGGGCGG
>CALEMP010000246.1 GCA_937910685.1 uncultured bacterium | reverse complement strand
GCTGGCCGGTTGCCTTGGGAGCAAGTTCGGGGAGGGCGTACGGTGCCATGAGTTCCTTCGAGTAGTCGTTGCCACCCGAACCCTTGTGGTCGAGGTACTTCCAGTCCCCGCAGCGCAGTTGGTACTCGCCCCGGAAGCTCTGGGTCAGGAGGTGCGGTCGGACCGGTTCGTCCTCGTCGGTGACACCCAGCAGGACGGGCAGTAGGTCAAAGCTGTCCACGGCCGCTTCATCAGGCAGCTCGTGGCCCACGAGGGAGGCGACCGTGGCGAGGATGTCGGTGGTACTGGCAAGCTGCGCGGAAACTTGCCCGGTGGGGATTCGATTGGGCCAGCGAGCGATGAGGGGCACGCGATGACCGCCCTCCCAGCCGTCCCGCTTCATTCCCCGTAGGCCGCCCGCCGCATCGTGGTCGTGGTCTTCCCGCATCCATACGGTGTGCAGGGTCTCGGGTCCGTTGTCGGAGTGGAAGAGAACGAGCGTGTTCTCGTCGATGCCGAGTTCCACCAGAGTGTCGAGAAGCCTGCCAGTCAGGGTGTCCAGTTCGCGCACGAAGTCGCCCCGGGCGCCGGCTTCGGTCTTGTTGCTGAATTCGGGCGCGGGCAGGACCGGCGCGTGGCAGATTTGGGTCGAGAGCACGACGAAGAAGGGTTGCTCCGGGTGGTTCTTGCGGTGGTCGGTGATGAAGGCCGTGGCCTTTTCGTGAAACAAGAGGTCCGCGTCGACGAAGCGATAACCCGGGGACTTCCAGCCCTCGTCATTGTCCCAGCGCCACTTGCCCCCCGGGTTGGGAAGGCTGTTTCTGCGGTGCCGTTCGCTGGCGGGGACGACGACCATCCCGTTCTCGATGTAGATATACAGGGGGTCTGTGGTGGGGCAGTTCGGAGTGATGAACGACTCGCTGAAACCCATGGCGTTGGGACCGTCGATCAGGGGCGTACTGCGGTCGTAGTCGATCAGGAGCGAATTTTCGAATCCGCCACCCAGCCTCTCGCCATCCTTGTCGTACCAGGTGAGGCCCACGTGCCACTTGCCGAAGACGCCCGTGCGGTACCCCTCATGCTGCAGAACCTCTGCGATGGTGAGGTCCTCCTCTTGGATATAGCTCGGGCCGCCGGGCCCCTCAAAGGCTCGGGTGCCGCGTCCCGTGCGACCGACGACTTGGCCGGTATAGAGTCCATAGCGAGACGGAGAGCAAATGGTCGAGGGGCTATGCGCGTCCGTGAAGCGGATCCCTTCCGCCGCCATTTGGTCGATGCGCGGAGTCTTATAGGCTGCCTTTGGGTTGTAGCAGGAGATGTCGCCGAATCCGAGATCGTCCGCATAGACAATGACGATGTTCGGTAGTTCCTGCCCCGCAAGGAGAGGAGCGCAGACGAGCAATAGCCCAGCAATTCGAGACGTTATGGTCAACATCTTGGAGAGCATAACAGCCTGGTTCGTCCCTAGGGAATCCGCAGTCCATCGCGGGCAGTCCAGGTCAGTCCGTATGCCCAGCCCTGGCCTTGCCCCAATCATAGAGGCGTGCGGTGATCTCGGCCACGCAGGCGGTGATCTTCTTGCCCATGGGTATGTGCAGGAATTCGTTGGGGCCGTGGGCATTGCTGGCGGGGCCAAGGACCCCGGTGATCACGAATTGGGCGCGGGGGAATTTCTCGCCAAGGAGGCCCATGAAAGGGATGGTTCCCCCTTCACCCATCAGGACCGCACCGCGGTCAAAGAAGGTTCGGGACGATTCGTCCACGGCCTCGGCCAACCAATCCGCCAGTTCGGGGGCATTCCAGCCACCGGCGCAGCCCGTGTTTCCAAAGCTCACCTTTGCACCGTGGGGAGGATCTTTTTCGAGCGTCTCCTTCACGGCGGCAATTGCGGCCTCGGGGTCACAGGTGGGGGGGATGCGCAGGGAGATCTTCACCCGGGTGTGGGGGCGAAGGACGTTACCCGCCAGGGAAAGCGGCGGTAAGCCATCAGCGCCCGTGACCGCAAGTGCGGGTCGCCAAGTGCGGTTCAAGACCAGCTCGGCTAGGTCGGTCCCCATGGGGCTCGTTCCCTCGGTGAGGGGGAAACACTCGTGCACATTGTTGCCCAGAGCATCTGCCACGAGTTGCGCTTGTGCGGCTCGCTCTTCTGGGATTTCCACATGCAGAGCATCCACTCGTACCTGACCCGTAGCGGCGTCCTCTAGCCGTTCGAGCAAGCTGCGAACAATGCGGAAGGTTTCAGGCACGATGCCGCCGGCGTTTCCTGAGTGAACCCCTTCGGTCAAGGTCTCGACGCTGAGGACTCCCATGGCATATCCGCGCAGGGACGTGGTCAGCCAGAGCCGCTCATAGTCCCCGGCGCCGCTGTCCAAACAGACCACGAGATCCGGCTCACCGATGCGCTCTCCAAGATGATCGATGTAGTGGGGCAGGTCGTAGCTCCCGCTCTCCTCGCAGCCCTCGATCAGAATCACGATGCGCGGATGAGGAATTCCCTGGGCCTGAAGGGCCTCGATCGCAGTCAGGGAAGCATAGGCCGAGTAGCCATCATCTGCGCCGCCTCGGCCGTAGAGCTTGTCCCCTTCAAGGGAGGGTTCCCAGGGGCCGTGGCCTTCCCGCCAGCCTTCCATTTCAGGTTGCTTGTCCAGATGGCCGTACATCAAGAGGGTGGAGTCCGCATCGCCGGGGATCTCCATGAAGATCAAGGGGGTGCGCCCTTCGAGTTCAATCAGTTCCACCTCTAGGCCACGAATCGAACGCCCGCGGCACCAATCGCCAATCCACTGGGCGGCACGATCCATGTGGCCGTTGGCCTTCCAATCTGCGTCGAAGTCCGGGGATTTGTTGGGGATGCGGATGTACTCGATCAGGCTGGGAACGATTTCCTCATCCCATACGCGGTCCACAAACTTCGTGATGTCTTGGGGGTTCATATCCTGAGCCTACTCGACTGGGAGACCCTGGGAAAACTGAAGCTGCTGAGTGGACTCTGATTTGGCTCAAGCCTGCCAGCTAGAAGGATCAGAGTTCCACGGCGCTAGTGGGAACCGCGTTGATGCGGTAGTGGAGCGTGCGCCCCGTAAGGTTGTCGGTGGTCTTGGATACGGACACCTGGATACCGATGAGATGTCCCTTGGAGTTCAGGACCGGGCCGCCGCTCATGCCTCCCACCGGAGGAAAGCCCGCAAGGGGAGCGAGCGTCATGGCCTTTGCATTCAGTACGGATCCCACGACCACCATGGGCGCGAGCGCGTTCCCCGTGGAGCCCGCCTGGGCATCGGCCTTGAGAAAGGGCAGCACCTCGCCTTCTGCGCTCAGGCCAACCCTGGCGGGATAACCAAAAAGGATGGCGGTTTCTCCCTCGGTTGGGTTTCCCAGTTCGATGGGGGAGGGCTTGAGCACGGGAGCACCTTCGGCCCGCAGGACGCGTAGAAGCGTCCAGTCCTCCGTTCCATGCCGTTCCACCTCGGCCCGTAGCACGCGCCCATTGGTTTGGGTCAGGAGAATCGTCGATATACTGCCCGTGACGTTCTGGTGCAGTACATGCTTGGCGGTCAGGACCTGGTTGTCCCCCAGAAGAACCCCTGTGCCATGGTTCGATTTGTAGGCTCCTTCGCTAGGGGAGTGCTGGACTTCGATGCGCACCACCCATTGCTGCAATTCTTCAAGTTGCTCCGCGAAATCCGGCTTGTGCTTTTCCAGATACGCCGCACTCAAGGCGCTTCCGTGTTCAAATAGAAAACCCTCGTCAATGAACGAGTGTTCTTCCAAGTTCGGATGCAGGCATCCACTGAGACACAATGCACCTGATGCGATTGTGGCAAGGGCCCACTTCTTCCTGAATCCTCGGGTATGCGTCATGCGGTACCTATTGTTCAACAGAACGCTGAGGTGTCCAGTTCATTTCCCTGAGAATAGGCGGCGACCCCTGCATTCTTTGAGAGGTGGTGAGGTGCTCAAGGCTAGGTCCCGTGGCGGGTCCTTGCTGGCCGGGGGAGGCCCTGCCGCCGCAAGGCGTCCACATGGGCGATCACGCTCACCGTTAACCCTGATCCTCTCCTGCTTGAGGTCCTGGTGTTCAACGTCGTCGCTTGGACTATTGAGCCTTGCCCTCGGTGAGTTCCGCCATGGCCCGTCCTAGTGCATCGCCGACTTCCATGTAGGTCTCGGCGTTGTGGTTGTAGTGGTAGCCCTTGTTGTTTGGAGAGACATCGCTCTCACGCCACAAGGGCCGGGCCTCGATGGTCCTCACATTGCCCTTGAACTCCTTGTACTTGCCCTTCTTGCCGTCGACGGCGAGCTGGGCTTCGGCCACGGTCAGGCCGTGGCTCTTGAGTTTTTCCCCATCGAATGCGATGGTCGCGAGCACAAAGTTCGCCTTGGGTGCCTCGAAGTCCTTGCGCAGGGTCTTGATGAAGTGCACCAGGTTCTGCTCGTAGCGGCTCGCGTGGGCTGCGTTTTGGTCCTTGTGTCCTTGCCAGAAGACGAAGCCAGCGACCTCGTAACCCTGGCCCTTGTATTCCGGGTAGTACTTCGAGAGGTTCGCTAAGACCTCTTTGGCGTTTCCAGTATCCGTGTCGTACTGCTTGCCGGCGTACCAGTTGATGGGTTCTGGTTTTGTGCCCTTGTCCCAGGAGAGGGGTGTCTCCTTGTAGCCGGCGTAGATCTTTCCATCGAATTCGTACTGCTTGCTGCCCGGGGGCAACAGATCCCAGCCGAGGCTGCGGTTGCCGGTGCAGGCCTTGAGGATGAGGACGGGCTCCTCATGGAGGTGTCCCATGATGTGACCAAATTGCAATTCGACGCCGATGAAGCGGCCCTGGACGGTAAGCGGGTGCTGTCGGTTACTCACAGTTGTCTGCACATAGTGCACGTCCTGACGCACGGTCCAGTTCCCTTCCTCGTCGAGAAGATGCGGGTACTTGCCCTCCGTTTGGGTCAGGTACTCCAGGGTGCCCTTTGTTTCCAGAGGTTGCACCTGGCCAAACCCGAGCATGTTGGACTGGCCCAAGAGGATGTACACCTTGACGGGTTTCTCTTGGCTGGCCGACTTGCCATCGGGGTCTGGCAATTGATCGGGGATTTGTGAGGCCAGGGCAGGAGCGCTGAGCAGCAAGACCAATGGCGCTGCGAGGAAGAGGGAGGTGGCTGTTCGTAGCATGGGGAGGATGTGTTGAGGACTTGGGGTCTGGGCGTTTGGATCTTACAAGAGAGGGCTTTCCATAGGGCGGGTTGGTTGACCTGCGGATCACGGGGATCAGGTCTCCCGCGCGCGTTCGCGCTCACTTCACTCGTGCTCTAGCCAGCTCTTGGCGAGTTCTTCTCCCAGTGCGATGACACCCTTGGTGTCCAGAACCAGTTTCTTTTCCTGGGGGGGGAGACTGAAGGCTTTGATGTGGATCAGATAGGGGTCAGCAGCAGCGACCTCGGCGATCTTGGCGGTGACATCGATCTGGTTGACTTGTTTGTCATCGGTCGGCGGCTGCTGGCTGACAAACCAGGGTAGCTCCGGGAGATCAAGGTCTTCCCGGCTCTGGTTCACGAGTGACTGCAGTCGGGCCGAGGCACCATCCCTGAACGGACTCCAGGACATGTCGTTCTCGCCGAGGTGATAGAGGATCCCGGCCAGTTCGACCTTCTGACCGCGGTCTTCGATCTGTTGCATGGATTCCTGGATGAATTTTAGGAAGCTCGGGTACAGGTTGCGGGTTTCTGCTTCGCTGCCTTCGGGTGTCCAGTCGATGATCTGCGATCCGCTATGGGTGAACTTTGCAATGGCGATGGGGCCCTTGACTTTTTTGGTGAGTGCCGCGCCGAAGCTCAGCTCCGGGCCAAAAGTGTCGTAGAAGCCTGCGGGGCCGAGGGGCTCCCATCCATCGGACTTCTTGTAGCCGCCGCCGATGCTGTAGCGATAGGCGATTTGATGGTTGTCCTTGAGCAGCGCGGACTTTCCTTTCTGCTTCTTGAGCTCTTGGACAAAGGCGCGCTCGCCTTCCATGTTGCGGTGTCCAGCAAGCACGAAGAGTTTTACCTTACGACCTTTCTTGTAGGGCCAAGCCTTGAGCGGACGATCAGCCTTGCGCGGATTGCCGATCTTCTGCAAGTAGGCATCGGCGTAGTTGACCCCGTGTTCAAGCTGACCCAGGGTGCCGTAGTGATAGTGCAGACCCACGCCTCCACCTATTTCGACACCCACATGGGAGGTGGGGACATAGTCCGCAAGCGGGTCGGACTCGGTAACGAATCTTTGGCCGATGCTGACCGCATGCATGCGAGGGCGCAGGTCCATGCCCCAGACGGTCTTGGTGCAGAGTTCGCCGATGAAGAAGGGCAGGTTCGGCGCCTTGAGGTCGCGCCGCCAGCATGCCAGGAAGTTCTTTAGGTTCTGGCCATAGGCGGCCAAGTACTCCTGTTCAAACATGTCGTTCTCGCCCTGATGCCACATGAAGCCTTCAATCCGGTAAGGGATCTTCTTCTTGTCGAGGGCGGCCAGGGAGGATTGGATCCAATCCAGGGCGAGGGGGTACATCTTGAAGCCGATGGGCTCGTCCGGGTTCCAATCGCCGCCCAGGTGTGTGCCTCCCGCCGCAACCTTGATGATTGCAATGGGAGCCTTGCTGTTCTTGGTGAGCGTTCGGGCAAAGCTCAATTCTGGGCCGATCACATCCCTGACGGGGGCGAGGGGCACCCAGCCGTCGGAGCGCTGCTTGTCCTCTCGGCCGATGCAGTAAGAGAACAGCACATCGTCCTGGGCTTGTTCCAGTCCATCGAACGGAGGGAACTTGTGGACATCCGCGGCCTTCGAGTCGGAGCCCACCATGTTGGATTGGCCGGCAAAGATGAAGACCCGCAGGGTCTTGTTGTCCTCTTGGGCAGATGCGCTGCTCGCGCAGGCGCAAAGGATCGACAAGGTGAGGAAAAGGTGATGCATGCTAGGTCTCGGTGGGGGTGTGGGGTCTTGATCCGACAGTTTGTAGAACGTACAGCAAAGGTCAACCCGGGGCTATCGGCTCCGGGGAGCTGTCCATGGGCAGCTTAGGCAAAAGGTGTTTCGATTCCGTGCGGCTCTATTTCAGTTGATGAATCGTGTTGTGGATGGTTCCTTGAATGCGCTCGCCATCTGCGGTGAGGAGCTCGTAGCGGATTTCCATGCACCAGGTGGGTTGGATGCCGGGGACTTCGAGTTGGATCGTCTGGCCGTCGGACGACAGCTTGGCGGAGGATACTTGCAGGTCTTGCTCGTTCAAGTGCGGCGAGCCGTAGTTCCTTGTTCGCTTCAGATCCCAAATCTTCAGGTGATAATTTGTGGTCAAGCTGGCGGCGGCTGGATCCAGCGTGTCACTGAAGCCAAGGGTGATACCCGTTTCGGTTGCGCTGAGTTCAACAGGCAGGTGCACGGGAGCACCCGTGTAGCGCAGGCGATAGAGTCCGCCGGGTTGTTGTTTGTTCCCCGCCCAGGCGAACATGCCCGCTAGATAGAGTTGACCATCCCCTGGATGGAATCGACCACGCATGATGCCGGTTGGAAAGTCGGCGATTGGAAGGGCGCACATGCCCCCCTGCATTTGACCGCCTACCTCTTCATGTGGCACGACGAATACTTTGCCAGCGCCATAGGAGACATTGAGCAGTTGCCCCTGGAGTGCACCCCACTTGGGGCTGTCCACCCAAAGGAGTTCACCCGGTGAGCGATCAAAGTTATTGGTGATCCAGACCAGGGGCTGATCCATTGCGGCGTCAGATTCGTCGGTCACATCGTGGTAGCCGTACATGTTTCCATAGAACCCGCCCGGCTTGACATAGTTGATGCGGTTTTTTGGGTTCCAATGCCCTTCCTGGTCTGTGACGATGAAGGTGCCGTCTGGGTTGATGCAGACACCATTTGCAGCGCGGAATCCGTTCGCAACGATTTCGGTGTGTTGCCCGTCCTTGCTCACCCGTAACAATGTGCCGTGCTGAGGTACGAGGGCGGGAAGTGCGTGGCGCGCTGACTTGGCGTACAAGAGGTTGCCCTCCGTGTCGCTTTGCAGGCCCATTGCGAATTCATGGAAGTGATCCGTGACCTGGTGGTCATTGTTGAAGCACTCATACCAGTCGATCTCTTCATCCCCGTTGAGGTCGTGCAGGATCACGATCTGGTCCCTGCATGTGACGTGGATTTTTCCCCGTAGAATTTTCACTCCCAAGGGCTGAAACAAACCAGAGGCGATTCGGTGCCAGGTGACTGCAACGGTTTGTTCCCCATCCCCATTGGCTTCTTCCGGGAGGGAGTTGAGTCCGGACACCTTCCAAACGCTTCCATCCCAGGTGCTGACGATGGCGGTGTCGCCCCTGTCTGTGAAATCGAAACCCGTGAGCCGTAGACGGCAGGACCAGGGATTGTCGGTTGGGCGCTTGAGAACATCGACCGCGAAGGGTCCATCGTTCCTGGCGATCACGGCTTCGGCTGTCAAAACCTGTGCCCAGCGCGAAGGCCCACCTTTGGTCTTGGGGGTGAGGTCCCGGGCGGGAATGTCGATCACCACCTCATCGGCAATGGTCCTTGCCTTGTCCAGGTCTTGGCTGCTCGCAAACCAGAGCGTGAACATTCGGTGGTCCTTGCCCGCAGGGATGTGCAAACGCAGGTCCCCGTTGCTGGAATCCCAATGCATGCCGTTTACTTGTCCTTCGACACCTGCGACTGTGATGCCTTCCTCGCCGTCGGGACGGTTGCTGCTGGAACCCTCTAGGACAGAGAGGGGATGTCCCTCTTTCGCTTTGTCCTGGACCATTCCATCGATGCTCGAGCCCAGGTCCCAGTGTCCACTTGGTTGAGTGCCACCGGCCTTCCAGTCTTGGACTTGTTTTCCCTTGAGGGCGGAATTGAAAAAGAGGACTTCAGAAATCTGGCCCTCGAAGAAGGTCGGCTCTGGGAAATTGGCTGCCGTGTAGCCGATCCGCATCACTGGGTCATCCAGATCCTCCTTGCGCTGCAGGTGCCCGAGAAGCGGGTCCGGTTCTCCGTCCACGAAGAATTGAATTTCTCCCGAGTCCTGGCGGTAGCTGACAGCAACATCGTGCCACTGGTCATCCGCGACGGGTTGGCTTCCCCTAAAAGCTCCGACCCAGCCGATATCCAGGGTCAGGTGGCCTTCTTGCACGAACCAGGTCAGACCGTCAGGAACCCACTCGGATTGGTTGGCGGTCTGGGCCACGATCGTGCCCCCATGATCGGTCTTGATGCGCGCCTTCAGGGTGAAGTCGCCCGTGCCTAGATTGAGGCCGGTGGAGTCCTTGAGTTCCAGGTAGGTCGCCCCTTCGAAACGAAGAGCTTCTGTTGGAGCCTCTGTGTTCGGCGGCAGGCCTGGGCTCAGAGCAAGTTGGCCGAACCAGGCTGTGAGGCCTCTTGTGTCCAGGCTGGCGAGGGGGTCATTCCTATGGGCGACTTGAAGGATGAGGGGTTGATCGCGTGCACCGATATTGAAGGTGCGCGTAAAAACCGGTTCATCGTCGCTGGGGATGACCCCGGGTAGTTCCAGGATCCGTGCCTTGCCTACGGTGTACTCGATGACCGTATCTGGGCCGTGGTAGTACATGCCCCGATACTGGGCCCAGTCCCGGGCGAGCGGGCCGTACCTGCGGCCATCTCGTCCGACCAATCGTGTGTCTTCGAAGCTCCCATCGGCGGGGCGGCCCCAACCGGGACCAGTTGGATTGGCGAGATGCAGGTCGCCGGCGAGCCGCGGGTGGACCCCATGATTCCCGTTGAAGTGAATACTGTTCCAGTCGATGAACTCTTCACCGCTCCAGGCCGCGGCCACGCGCAGGGTGTCGAAATCAAAAACCATCCAATGCCGCCCTTGGGCCACGCCCCCTGGTCCCGCATCGAGGCGCATCGCATTGCCCTTGTAGGCAAAGTTCTCCCCGTCATCGCCGATCTCCATGGTCATGACTTGGTTCGGTCCGTAGTCCATCCGGAGCCACTCAGACCGATCTGGCGGTTGAGGACCCCGGGCCGATCCCTCGGGAAGGAGCGAGAGGTAGTCTTGGTCCACTTCGAAGTACTGGGAGGGGTTGTGCTCCCGCAGGTACTCTTGGCGGATGTAGTGAATGACGTCGTACTTCTCTGAAGGCACCATGTGGGTTTGGGCGACCATCATTCCAAAGCCTTCGGTCAGGGTGCGGTACAAGGTGTAGGGGTCCGAACCGCTCTTGAAAGGCTGGGAGGCAAACTTGAGCGAGGTAGGGAGAGATCCCTCTCGGTCTCGGGTGCCGTGGCAATTGACGCAAGAGCTGTTGTAGATCTCTTCGCCGCGCTGAAATGCCCCCTGATCGAAATCACCGATGAATCCAGCGTGATCGATGAGGCTCTCATAGTCAGGCAGGGCTCGTTGGGCATAGAGGGCTGGGTCTGGCTCCAGCTCGCGCGCACGGGCGCTGCCTCCGTCGCGCAAATCGATCAAGTAGCGGACCAAGTCTAAAAACTGCTGCTTGCTCGCCAGGGCATTGACGAGTCCAGAAGGCATCAGGGAAAGTGGGCTCTGGCCGTAAGAATCGAACTCGTCCCGTTGGAAGCGGACCTCTTTGTAGTTGCGCGAGGAGTCGCGGATCACCACGGACTCGGCATCTTCGGACACCAGCAGGCCCGTGATCCATTCCCCATCCGACTCAAGCAGGACGACTTCGTACCCTTTGCGAATGACCTTCGAGGGATTGAGGATGGATTCAATCAGTTGCTCGTCGGTTACTTCATCGGCAAGCGCGGTCAGGTCTGGACCAAGTCGGTTTGCGGCCTCGTCAGGAATGTGGCAGCGCGTGCACGCGAGTTCCCGCTGGTAGAAGACAACCGCTCCCCGCTCTGGGTCACCGAAGCGCCTCGCTGCTTCTGCCAGGTCTGCTGGAGAGACTCCTGTCAGTTGGGATTCAAGGTCTTGTGCAGCCCAAGAGTCGCTATTCAAAAGCAACAGGGCCGCAAGAGGCAGGACGAGAGAGGGGATGGACTGACGCATTGGGGTTCGATTGGGTCCGGGCTCCTAAAGTTCTCGTATCCAGATGTTTCTGTAGCGCACCGGATTCCCGTGATCTTGAAGATAGAGAGGTCCCCGGGTGGCGCCCTCAGATTGCATGGCAGCGGTGGTGGTGCCGCTGACCGTTGCGTGATCTTGGATGAGTACCCCGTTGTGGAAAACGGTCAGGGTTGCCTCATTAGTCTTGTTTGCGCTTTCATCAAAGCGCGCGCCGTGGAAGATAATGTCATAGCTTTGCCACTCGCCTGGCTTGCGGCATGCATTCCGAAGGGGTGGATGCTGACCATAGATTGCACCGCATTGGCCATTCGGGTAAGTCTGGTTTTCAAATGAGTCGAGGATTTGAACTTCGTATCGCGCTTGCAGGTAGACACCGCTATTGCCGCGACCTTGACCTGACCCTTTGGGGGTCGAGGGCGTGGCGAATTCTAGGTGAAGTTGCATGTCTCCGAACTCCTGCTTGCTGATCACCGGACCTTGTCCACGTACAGCGAGCATCACGCCTTCTTGCACCTCCCAACCAGCTGCATCACCGCCAGGTTTGGACCAGTTGCTCAAGTCGGTTCCATTGAAGAGAACTGTGGCGTCCGATGGGGGAGCGGTTCCCAAACCGGGGGTGATGACCGCCGGCTGTGGAGCGTCCTGTGGAATGGGTTGCCTACACAAGGCTGCGACTGCCGCAGCAGCAAGGAATGGAGTCAGTGCACTTGTTAACCAGGTTGTCTTGATCATATTCGGGCTCGGTAGTAAGGGGTGGGTTCCTACCTTAGCGTGGGATGCCTAATTCCACGAACGCTGCCTAATGATTCAGTCTTCTGCCAGGAGGACCCCTAGCGGAAAAACCGCGCATGTGCTACAGTCTTGGTTATGAGCAGCTCAGCCACAGCGACCCAGGACATGCCCCAATTGGCAGGTTTTTCTGGCGCCTTCAAGATTCTCACCGCCGGTCTGGTCTTCTATCCGATTGGACTACTCGTATCGCTCTATCTGACCTGGTTTACGGCTTGGGCTGTTCTCGGGCACATGCCTCGTCCGAATCTGGACGATCCCAAGTACATAAGTAGTCTCGTCGACATCCCATACGCGGCCACCAGCGTGCTTGGTACCTGCATGCCTGGGGTGTTTATGGCCGGGTTGCTCGGGGTATTTGTGCTTGGGCGTGGTTTAGCTCCCTCCTTATCTGCCTCATGGGCGAAATCGGATTGGGGCAAGGTTAGGGTTGGGTTTGTTGCCTTGGGATGCTTCGTGGTTTGCTGGGGGGCGGCGGTGTCCTTCTTTGTGGCGGATCCCTGGGACGTGTTCGGCTGGTACATGGACTAGGTTTACGCCTGGCACCCGGTGGTCTCGGGCCCATTCCGTGGGAAGGGGCAGATCGCAGGCCATTACCCTATGATCAGAAAGATGAAGATCTCTTTGGTACTGCTCCTTTTGTCGTGGACCTTGGCAATCAGTTCCGCCGCCAATGGTGAGCGCGGTAGCGCGACTGTAGGGGAACGCCCGAACTTAATCCTGCTCGTTACGGACGATCACCCGTTCGATGCCATGGGGTGCGCAGGGCACCCGATCTTGAAAACTCCGAACATGGATGCTTTGGCAGAAAGAGGCACTCGATTCACCCACGCGTTTGTCACTACTCCGATTTGCGCAGCGAGCAGGGCTAGCTTATTCAGCGGCAGATTCGAGCGCTCGCATGGCTATACCTTTGGTCAGCCTGCCTTGGCCGATGACATCGTGCATCAAAGCTACCCGAGCCTCTTGCGTCAGGCCGGGTATCGAGTGGGGTTTGTGGGCAAGTTTGGGGTGAAGGTGAGTCAGAAGGGTCGCAAGGAGATGTTTGATGAGGATTCCCCAGGGACTTATCCCTATATCCGGAGTCGCCCGAAAAGTGCCCAGGAAGGTGTTGCCGCAGTACCTCCGCGGCACCTGACCGAGATCAATGGGGATCATGCGATTGATTTCTTGCGTTCAAAGGACGAACGGCCGTTCTGCTTGTCCCTTTCATTTCAAGCTCCTCATGCTGAAGACAACAACCCCGATCAGTTTGTCTGGCCCTCTAGTTGCGATGAGCTCTATCGCGAGGATGTGATTCCTCCCCCGGCCACAGCTGACCCAGCGTTTTTTGAGGCACTGCCTGAGTTCCTTCGTAGTGGCCTCAATCGTGAACGCTGGAAATGGCGCTTTGATACCCCGGAGAAGCACACGCGCATGGTCAAGGGCTATTACCGCATGTTGAGTGGCGTGGACCTTGCCATCGGTCGCTTGATCAGCACGCTGGATGAACTGGGCCTGAGTGATGATACCGTGATCATGCTGATCGGCGACAATGGCTATTTCCTTGGGGAGCGCGGGTATGCTGGCAAGTGGACCATGCACGATCGCTCGATTCGTGTGCCACTGATCATCAGTGATCCGAGACGCAAGGCAGAGAAGCGGGGGGACCTGATTGACGCTTTTGCCTTGAACGTGGACATTGCGCCGACGCTCCTTGAGCTTGCCGGGGTCAAGGTGCCGGCTGCAATGCAGGGCCAGTCCCTTTGCGCTCTTCTCGATGATGCGAGCAGCGCATGGCGCGAAGAAGTCTTCAGTGAGCACCTCTGGGTATTCAAGCGTATTCCCCGTACTGAGGGGCTGCGCTCACGGGACTGGAAGTACATTCGTTATCTAGACCATCCTGATTACGAGGAGCTCTACGACCTTCAAAAGGATCCGCGCGAGGAGCACAATCTGGCACGCGATGAGCAATACACTCGGCACTTGGTTGAACTGAGAGAGCGCTGCTCGCTTGCAGCAAGTCGCGCAGAGGGCTGATTCTGTTCTGGCGAATCTGGGCATGAAGGGCACTCCCGTGTGCCCGATTTGCCCGGTCTTCTCAAGGGCGGATACGGATCCCAGGCCACTTGTGTTCTTCAAGAGGCGTGACGTGGGATTCATCCGCTTCAAGAGATGAACCACATTGCCTCCTTTTCTTTGACCCCGTTCCGGACTCCATCTATCATTCCCTCTCAGGCCACGATGGGCATGAGCAGAGCAGGACAACCATGGACCCCTACACCCAAGAACTCCTCACTTACCTCCTGTCGGGTCTAA
>CALEMP010000245.1 GCA_937910685.1 uncultured bacterium | reverse complement strand
GCGCCGGGACCTTCCGCCAGAATCTGAGGCATGATGTGATCTTGCGACACGGCGCGCAGATCCCCCGCACCCACCGCTGCGATCGTACTGAGATGCCGCGCGAGCCAACCAGAAGTCAGTTGGGTCCCCGGCATATTTGGATTGGCTGCCTGGATCATGCGCGTAGCGCTGAAATGTGAACGAGTCGGATCCGGAGAGCCCACCCCATGCACAATCGCCAAGTCACCTGCCTGAAACGGAGTCGCCAGGGGAGCCGCTGCTGGCGCCAGCCCAAAGAAACCATCCAAGTCCACCGCACCATTGGGTTGACCAGGGGACGGGATGGCCAAGGTCGGTCGATGAAAGTCCAGCCAACGACCGCCGGTACCCGGATCCACATCCCCAAAGGGAACCACCGCGGTCAAACCGTCCATACCACCGTGCAGAAAAACGCTGATCAAGGTGTCGCGGTTCGTGCCAGGGGGGGTCGCAGCCGAGCCATTCACACTGACTGCCACTTGCGTCCCCGCATTTTGGTTGCCTGGGTTGGATCGGCGGGGGGCGAAAAACCGGCGGGTGATGCCCGATGATTGTGAAGATGCTTGACCCATGGGTCCTGATGGTTGGCTGTTGAATAGGTGCGTCATGATGGTTCCTCAGTACACCTGATAGCTAGGGGTGGAAGCAGCCAGGGCGATTGCTTCGCGAGCCTCCTGTAAACCCCAGTTGGGCAATGAATCCACATGGTCCTGCAACAGACCGCGGTCGCGCAGGGACATGTGCCCACCGCACAGCAAGAGGTCTAAGGCCCCCGCCACTCGATCTTTGGGAACGCCCGCAAACAAACTGTTGATCATGGCCGAGTCCACGGTCACGCCCGGGATTTGGTTTTCCAGCAGCACAGAAACTAACTTCCAACGACTCAAGACTGCACCGCCCCAATCCACCATTCGATCGCTGTAACCGTCAGGCGCGTGCCAATCGTAGGGAGCGTGCCCGAGGGCCTCGAGGGCTTGATTCATTCCTAGAGTTTCGGTAGTACTGACACCGAGCTGGCGCATCAGGCCAACCAAAAGGTGGAAGGGTCGCTTCAGCTTCGGATTCCTCCACGGATTGGCCGCAAGCATAAAATCGGGATCCAGGATCGCGCGCACCATAGCCTTGATGTCGCCGTTGCTAGACATGAATACGTTCGCTATCTGGTTCACCATTGCCTGATCGGGATCCCCACGCAACAGCCATGAGATCATCTTGCGCGAGACAAACTGCGCGGTCAGAGGATGACTCGCAAGATAGTCAATTGCCGCAACCCCATCGCTCTCGCCACCCCCTGCCGGGATGCTCAAGCCCATCACCGTCTTGGAGTCGTCGTCGTGCTGGCCACTGGCGAACCTAAAAGTTCCGAAAATTCCACTCCCCGGCCACTCGAACCGCCAGCCCGTGAGGCATCGGGCCAAGTCGACAATGTCACTGGCCCCAAACGGTGCATCCACGCCTACCGTGTGCAATTCCAGTAGCTCACGGGAGTAGTTCTCGTTAATCGCATCCGCGGAACTGGCGTAATTGTCCAAGTAGAGACTCATGGACGCGCTACGGGCGCTGGCCAGCAAGATATCGCGGAAGTTCCCAAGGGCATGGGCGCGGATCACATCGCGATCGCCCAACACCTTGAAGATCCGCTGCTTCCCGGTCTTGTTTTGATAGACGCTGAAGTGATCGGACCAAAACTCAACCATGCGCTCGAACAGTTGGCGCTTGGAGACGGTAGAACGAATGAGCGCAGCACCCTGCAGGCCGCGCGTCAATTGACCCAACCCACTGCTGGGGCTTGTGTAGTTGTCCCACAATTCCTGACCGGTCATACCCAGGAACGGAATGCTCTGCAACATGGCATCGCAGGCGGAATCATCTATGGAATCCGGGTCGAGTTGTTCGTCGAGCCAAGCGTCACGCCCCATGATCCGCATGCGATTGAGTTCCGGGATTGTGATGCCCTGGCTCCCATGGTGCAGCAACATCACCAGTTCGTCCCGGAGCAACGGATTGTTCCCAGAAACGGGGCCCTGAAAAGCCAGACCCGGACTCTGACTCGCGGCGGCTAGCCCAAGGCTCGCACCGAGAACTCCGCGCCGGGAGGCCCTAGGGGATTGGGGGATGAAATCTGAATCAGGCACGAGAGAGGAGAACGGGCCGAAGGCGCAAATGGCGTGAGGCCTTACCAGGACCCGGCGTAAGACACGCTGAAACCGGGTGCATCACGCAGAGCCAGGGAGTGAAAGCGGCTGGATATCTGGCGCATGTGGAGGGCATCGTGGGCCGCCAAGGAAGCCAACAGATCCCCAGCGGAAATTATACCGAGCTTGGGATGTTCGATGGAGGCTTGCCAATCTGGATGCTTCAAACTGCGCAACCAGCTAACGGTGAGCCGACGCTCAACACAGAAGCGCTCGAGACAGCGTCCAAAATCCATTTCGTTGTACCCGCGGGATTCGATCCAGCCTTCGGGATCGATGGACCTCAATTCCCCCTTGCTTCCACCGAGTACATACTCCAAGCGACCACGAAAGTCCTCGCGCTCCTCATCAGCCAAGTGACAGATAATCTCAAGCACGCTCCAACCACCGTCCGGTGGACGCCAGCGGGCATCCTGGGGATCAAGCTCCACAAGGAGCTGGCGCAGGCTGAGTGCAAACACGGCCAAGCGCCCGATGAGAAGATCGGGGTTCATAACAGAGCACCATGATGCCCGAGGCGGGGTGATCTTGCTGGAAATGGAACCGCGGAATTTCCATGCGGGAACTCCTCCAACTCCACACCCACTAGAGCAGAGCACCAGAACCCCTCCCGCCGGGTCTTAGAACCCCCTTTCAACTCTCGCAACACATGCAAGGCTCGATCAACGGCCGTCGTCCCCGGATTTATCGGTGGCGGAATTGTCCCTCGATGGCACCTCGCCCCCCCCATAGCCCAAGGCCCGCAGGTTCGCCTCCTCTTCGGGAGTTGCCCTTCGTGTTCGCGCCTCCCCATACCTAGCCAGTCGCTCGAGGTGTTGGTCGAGGCCCGACCTCAAGCGTCCAAGAACCTCGGGCTGGGCCCCTGCCTGATCGTGAAATTCAAACGGATCCTGTTCGAGATCGAACAGCAACTCCGTCCCGTCCGCAAGTCGCAAGTACTTCCAAGGATCCTCGGTCCATGCGTGATCCAGCAAACGTTTGGCGGACTGGCGCGGGGATGATTGTCCATGGACTGGAGTGCTCAGCCCCGGAAACTTCAAGCGGTCGATCCCACTACACTGATCGAGAAGATCACTTGCCCTTTCCGTATGTATCCGTCCCAAGAGGGTCGGCAGAAAATCCGTCACACTCACGGTTTCCCCTATCGTCAATGGGGCCAGCCCCGGAATACGCATCACCCAGGGCACATGCAGGTGATCGTCCCAGGCCAAACCGTGGGATGGCTCCCCGTGTTGGCCGAGCCCCTCCCCGTGGTCTCCGATCACCGCAAGAATCGTCTGGTCCCAACGGGGACGTGCACCTAGGGCAGTGAGCAAGCGCCCAAGTTCCTCATCAGTCGCACGCAACTCCCCATCATAGGCTTCATTCGCCGCATGCATATCCACCTTGCGCCCACCCAAACGTGTGGTTTCCGCTTGCACACCGTGCGCCTTCATCCATGCCCCCACAACCCCATCGCTCCCATCGAAGTGCTGGTCCCAGGGTTCTTGTGGCTGGTAAGGATTGTGAGGATCAAACAGGTGCACCCAAAGAAACAAGGGGCCCTCGGTTTCGTTGAGCCACTCAAGAGCTTTGTCCATGGTTCGAAAGCCGGGCCGCTCAGGACGACGGGGTTCGCTCCATGTTTCAAACCCGGCCCCGATACCTGTTTCCTTACGCAAGGGTTGGGCGCTGACAAAACCCGCAGTGGTGTAACCAGCTTGTTGCAGGGTTTCAGTTAGGGTCAGAAGGTCGGGATGGCGCTCATAGACAAGCCCCTCGTGTAGATTCGCCAGCACTCCGTGTTCAAGCGGCTCCAGGCCCGTGAACATGGAGGTGTGGCTGGGCAAGGTCGTTGGAGCGGGCGCGAGGCAACGCTCGAAGCGCACGGACGTCTTGGCCAGTTGGTCCAAGTGAGGCGAGGTCTCGCGCGGATAGCCATAGCACGAAAAGCGATCCGCACGAACCGTATCCAAGGTAACCAGCACGATATCAGGCTGAACCAGGGGCGCTCGGGGAGGTCCAGAGGAGCAGGCGCAGGATGACTCTCGGGCCCGCAGGCGGTGCACACAAGGATGCAGGGGATGATCAGGTGGAAGCGCAGCACGGGATCAGCATGCCCCAGAGCCTGCACCCGCCGCAAGGGGTGAGAGAGCATGAATCTGCCAGACTCCGCAGGGACTCGACTCCGCTGTGGATGGGACCCTTGGCAAGCCCTATGTTGAAGCCAGAGGAATCACCCCCGTGTCCACAATTTACCGCGTTGCCATCATTCTCATCCTTGCTTCACTGACCAGTATTGCTGGCTGGTGGACTCTTTTCTTGCGCAGCGAAATCAAGGGGAGCGAGATCGCACTTGCCGTGAGCCAGGAGCAAGTCGAAACCCTCGAACAGGATCTCGAGTCGGGGCAAGCACGCATGCGGGTCATGGATGAGGAATTGCAAACCCGTGCCCGCCAGATAACCACCCTGACCGCTGAACTGACGGAGAGCGAGAGCCTACGCAAGCAGTCTGAAGCGGCTCGGCTGTTGCTCAAGATCAACCATCGTGCAGCACGTATCGAAGTCATCGAGCAGGGCCCCGACCCAGCAGATCCACAGAAGACCCTGACCCGGGTTCGCTTCATTGAGCTGGATGCGGGGGGCAACCCCATAGGTCCGGGCCAAGAATTCACCGTGGAGGGAACTCGCGTTTACCTCGAGTCCCTGGTCATCAAGTTCGACGACACCTTCGTGGAAGGGGGCGACGCCTTGCGCGGGACAAGCGTCTGCATTTTCAGCAAAATGTTCGGCGAGAATACCCCGGCCGCCGAGGGTCAGCCCATCGATACGGTAGGCCAGCGGCCCCATCCCTATGCCCAGGGGGACACGGTCGATCCCTGGTTCGATGAGCTCTGGAGCAGCTTTTGGGATTATGCCAATGACCCTGAGGCGGCGGCGGAAAAAGGGGTGCGCGCCATGCATGGGGAAGCTCCCTGGATCGAGGCTAGACCCGGAGGCCGATACTCCGTGGACCTGCGGTCCTCGGGCGGCCTAACCATCACCGCCAAATAGGTGGGTCCTTTTCCGGGGACGCCTCACTCTTCCGGGACGCGTACCCACCAGGCACGCTCGCTTTCCAAGAGGCCGCCAGAGTCCTTGATCACCAAGGGCTTGCGTTCCCCCCGGGGCTGAGTGCTGTCCTTGACCCGGCAAATGACGCGGTAACGCCCCGGCTCTAACTTGGAGAGCTTCAGTTTCAAGACACTTGCCCCCGTACGAGCGGATTGCTTGGCATGCCAGGGCTTGGTCTTCATCAGAGGCAAGCGCCCGGGCTGTCGCCTCTGGCCAGCTTGTTTCTTGGTATAGCGCCGAGCACTGGCGCGGTCAGGATTGGGGGCGCCCAGGGGCGCCTCCCGCTCGGGCAACACATACCAATCCACATCCAACTTGTGGGTCGTGGGTCGCAGGGGCTGAACGCTGAACTCTAGGCCGTCGGCGGTCAGCAGCAGTTCTTTTTTGGACTGGCGCGGGTGTGCCACAGGACTGCTGGCATCGATCGGGTCAAGGACCGAGTACATGCGCAGAATCAGGGCCTCGGTGCAAACCGGACAAAAGAACTCGCCAGACTCCATAATGCAGCCGCTGGACGTGGGTTTCCAAGCCCCGCGCACTTGGCCCGAAGCGCCCTCGTACATGCCAACGCGGCGTATCTTGGCCTCGATAAAGTGCGCCCAGGGTGCCTTTTTGGGATCCCCATCATTGGTCACGTTGATGCCCCGTCCGGGAGAGCCGCGCTTGTGGGTTTCCGTGGCGTACTCGTCACCCAAGCCCCCGAATGAATGGCCGAACTCATGTACGGCGGTCTTGATGTTCTTGCCGCCAATGGTCGCAATCCCGCCGCCGCCGGTGCCCAGGACTCCGTTGCGCACAAAGACAATGGCTTGGCCATCATGCTCCGGCAACTGGCGCAACATGTCCCAGACAGCTTTGGTGTCGATGCCCACGTGGCCAGCATTGGTGTTCAGGGTGCGGCCGTTTAGGGCCGTGTCATAATCACGACCAAACCCGTCTACCCCGTTGTCGCCGCTGACCAGATCCGCTCGCACAAAATTGAAGTAGGTGCTGTAGGCCCCAAGCAACCGGTTTCGTGCGAAGAAACCTGGCACGTCTTCTGCAAGTTTGACAAAGCCCTTCATCTCGCCAAGCTGGTAGCCCTCGCCCATCAAGACAATGTCGATGCGGTTGGCGGAGTCGCCGTTGTGCAACACCCAATCCCAACCCAAGAACGCACTCGGTTGACTGCGCTCGGCGGCCAAGCGGCCCGCTGCCGTTTCAGGGTGCGCCCGCGCGAGACGCGTGTAAGCCACCTGAGCCCCTTTGAATTGCAGTTTGCGCGCGTGGCCCTCGGCCTTAGCAAAGGCCTCGTCGGGAGTGTCCAGCCCAGCGCAAGCCAAGGCCATGAGAATCAATAGGGCGGGCATCACTGGAAGTACAGCGATGAGGAATCCGCGCCGGAGAGAGTGTACGCCAGCAGATCGAGAACCTCGTCCATGGTCAGCACGTTCAGCAGCCCAGCAGGCATGCGCGACAGGGGATGGGGCCGTTGGATTTCGATATCGTCCACATGGATCTCATGCAGCACCTCAGCAGGAGGTTGAGTGCGCAGCGTGACCGTGTCCACCGTACGTCCCTCAATATTGCCCACAAGAAGAATTCCGTCCGTGGTGAGAATCTCGTAATCCTGGTATTGGTCGGAGATCTCCTTCGAGGGCTCAAGAATCGAATCCAGCAAGTCCTCCCGGGTGAAGCGGCTGGCTACACCGGTCAAGTCATGACCTGTGGATCCGCCCTCCCCCGCTATTCGGTGGCACTCCATGCAACGCGCTTTGCTAAATGCGCGCTGACCCTGTTCAAAGTTACGGCCCGCCAAAATCTGATCGAGGCGCGGACGCAGCTCCTCATCCAACCAGGCGTTAACAAAGGTTGCCTCAATGGCGACCGCCTTCATTTCCGGTTCCAGTTGCAGGACCCCCGCTAGGGATTGACGTTCCCCATCGGTCAAGCGGGTAGCGGCCTCCGTGCGCAGATTGCGCACATAATTTTCCAGGCTCTTGCCCCCGGGAAGTTCCAATCCACGGGTCCCCATCCAAGTGAACCAAGATCGTCGATGCTCCATGGTCCAGCCCTGCTTCGCGTCCAGCAACACAAACGCATAGAAGAGGGCCTCGTCTCCGGCTGCGGCCTCCAGAAGCTTTTTCAAAGCCAAAGGCACCGCTCGCGGTTCACCAAATGCCACCAGCAAGCGCAGCCGATCCTGGTCCAGCTCACCACCGCTGGCTCCCCAGCGCAGGGACAAGCGCTTGTTCCAAGCCTGTTGTTGATCCTCACTGGGTGACCCCCAGCGGATGGAAAGCAACTGCAAGGCGCGTAGGTGCGCGCCCTCGGTGATGTCTGTAGCGATTGCTGAATCCCAAGCACGGGCCAATGCTGCAAGGCTCGGATCCTTCCATAGATCAGGAGCGCAACGGGCCAGAGCAATCACCGTGCCCGCAACAACCAATGGGTTCTGATGGGACAAGCCCTTTGACCCCCAAGCCTCGGGGGGCGCCTGTTCTAATGCCACCCGCGCAGCATGCCGCACAAAACGATCCTGCGACCCCAAGGACTCCAGCAGCGCCGCGCTAGAGGTCACAGGCTCCCGCCCATGGTTTTGTTCGATCTGGATCCTCTCCAAAGCCAACGCTCCTGGCTCGCTAACCTCCGGTCGCGGCCCCACAGCCTGAGCGCTGCTGATGCGGTAAAGCCCACTGCGACTACGTCGCCCGCCGGTGGTGATGTAAAGCGCGCCATCCTCCGCCACAACCATGTCAGTCACGGGGAAAGGCTTGCCCTGAACGAAGACTTCGGACCTAGCGGAGAAGCTCGCTCCGTCCGGCTCCATGAACACCGCGTGGACCGTTCCGTAGGCCCAATCCCCCACCAAGAATGCGTTGCGCCAAGGCCCCGGAAAGAGCGCGTCCGTCAGGAAGGTCACTCCCGTGGGTGAACCAATTCCCATATCCAACGTTCCCGGCAGAGAATCTTCGTAATGGGCCGGCCACTTTCCACTGCCATTGCGCCAGCCGTACTCAGCCCCGGACACCAGGTGCAAAACGCGGGTCGGCCGATACCAAGGCAAACCCACATCCCATTCCATGTCAGAGTCAAAGGTGAACAATTCCCCCGAAGGTGAAAAGGCCAGGTCATAGGCATTGCGCATGCCGATGGCAAAAAGATCAAACTTGGTGCCCTCAGGATCCGTGCGCACAACCCACCCACCGGGGGCCATTTTGCCCCGGGCGTGATTGTTCCCATCGGGAAGGCGCGTCAAGAGCTGGTCCTCGGCCCATACCGGAGCTGGGTGCACGCGGGCCGCCGGCGTGGGCACCGGAAGATGATTGCCACCCACGATCCAAAGGGACTCCCCGTCGGGATCGAGCACGATCCCATGGGGCCCGTGTTCTCCTCCTGAACCAAACGTGCTCAACTTGCGAACATCATCCAGTTCACCGTCCCCGTCCGTGTCGCTGACCACATACAGTCCCTCCTTCCCATGGCCCACCACCACATAGAGTTTTCCAAATGCCCAACACAGGCCCTGGGCCGAACCGATCTCCACTGGAACACGCTGAATCGTTGGCTCGTCATCTGACCCGACCTCTTGAGGCCGGACCTTCCAGAGGGATCCATATTGATCGCTGGTGTAGAGCGAGCCCATACCATCGCTGCATATACTGACCCAAGAACCCTGGGTGTCGGGATCCACCACGTGCAGCAACTCGATCTGAAAACCCTCGGGGACCCAGACATTCTCCGCCGAAAGCGTACGCACCGGCGATCCATCTCCCGCCACAGCCGGAGCGCCCCAGGGCTCGCAGCCCCAAGCGCCAAGGGACACGGGATCAATCCAGAGGTCATCATTAAAGTCCAGGTCCTTCCAAGCCTGGCTGCCCCCCAGGAACTTAGCCATGTCCACGACCCGCCAACTGGTGTCGCTACCGATGACTTGCGTTTGACCTTCGCCTAGATCCATGGTCAAACGTAAGAACACACCCGCCAGGCCGCCCTTGTTTTGCGCGCGAATAGCAATCATGTGATCGCCAGGGGTCAACTCAAGCGACCGCTCAAAGGGCTTTGTCCAATCAGGAGCGTGTGCCATCAGCTCCCCATCGATGAATACATTGCCCGTATTGTCCATGGTCCCAAAAAGTACCGCTCCCTGTATGGATTCGGGAACCGTGAAGCGCTTGCGCAGCCAGACCTCTTTGTACTCATCGGGGTTACGCGGGCCCCAAATCCAAACGGGCTCAGAAGCCAGAGAGGCTTGCTGAGGGGCGAGGCAGGTGCTCGACCCCCAAGCGGGCTCAAGCCCCATGAGGGCGACAATGAACAGGAATCCAGTAAGTGAAGGAAGGGAGATGTTTCGCATGGGCAAGGCACAGGATAGGCTGCGAGCGCCTAGGCCGATAGCGCCCAAGCACCCAAGTATGCACCCAATCTTTCACTCGACACTCCTCGCCCTGCTGCTCAGCGCTTGCAGCGCCGTTTCCCCCCAAGCCGGCGACCTAACCGTCAACGGGGGCCTCTCGGTTTTCCCCAACATCGGCGTCACCATGGGCGGTTCGCAAGTCATCACTCGCAATGCAATTCGGGCCTACACTGTGGATCTTCAGGGCCATTACCAGCCCTGGGATGACGAACTGTTGCACGACGACGGCAATCCCTCTGCGGGCAGCGTTTCCCAAATGGAACTTGGGATCAGCCGACGCTGGAGCGTAGACAGTCATCGAGAGTGGAACCTCTCGGCCGGAGTCACTTGGTTCCGCGCGGGCGAGTTCCCCAACATCGTCCAGGATCAAGGGGACTACTTTGGCATCTATGGCGGCTGGGGCCTGATGACCACCATCAGCGAGCGCATGAGCATCGGCCCGGGCATTGGATTGATCATCGCCGGGCGTGAGACCACCGGACTCGACGATCTGCACTTTATCCCACGCATCACCTACACCTTGAGGTGGTCTCTCTAGGGTCGCGTCAGGATGTCCGAGTGATTTCCTTTTTCAACGCTGGGCGCCGAACACGGGTCGCAATCTTCGGCACCAAAGCCCTGACCGGCTCCAACACCAGCGCGGGTTCAGGATGCCAACCGCGCAGGCGCAACATCCAAATGGGAGTGCGGCAAAGGATCCCTAGGTCCTGGACAAAGTCCAACCTGCTGAGGTACTCAAGATCCGCCTCTAACTTGTGCTCGTAGGCGGCAACATCGTTGCCCACATAACCTTGGCCTAGTTGCGCAAGACCGGTAATCCCGGGCTTGATCCAAAGGCGCGCATCGAAACCCGGCACGGACTTGCAGGCCCAATCGTGCACCTCCAGCATCTCTGGACGGGGGCCGATGTAAGACATGTCTCCGCAGATGATGTTCCAAAGCTGCGGAAGCTCGTCGAGGTGGCTGCGTCGAAGGAATTTCCCAAGGCGGGTAACGCGATCCTCTTCCTCGCCCTCTTGCCAAGAGCCGAAGTGATCCTTACCAGAATCACCCATGGTCCGGAATTTCCAAATGGTGAAAGGCTTGCCGCCACGGCCCATGCGCATTTGGGCAAAGAAAATTTTGGAGGGGGCACCAAAATCCATCGCAACTGCAAAAGCGACGAGAACCGCAACCACAGTCACCGGAACCACCAGCACAATGGTCAGCAGGGCGCCGAAGAAGGGCCGAGCCACGCGGTAATAAAAACTCCCAAGGCGCGGAGGCCGGGGAGATGAAAGGGAAGGCCCTTGAGTCAAGGGGACAGGGTCGGCATTCCTAGGGATATCCCCCATCTGAATGCGGTGAGTCGTGTCCCGGCGAGAGGGCTGAGCGAGGTGCTTGGTCACGGTGTCATTGAGGGGCGAAGCCTGGGTCATCTTATTCTGGTAATAGGACAAACCTTTGGCTCATTCAGGACTGGAGTTGCGAGGCCGAACGACGAGCCAAGGTTTGCAGAGTACTCACAACTGGGGCCACCTTCAACTCCGTACCTAGAGGTATCCATGGGGCAGTTTTTTGAAGGGAAGGAACCCCCATTCCCAGCGTCGGGAAGTTTTCAATTGCACCCCCCAATCGAGTACGCTCGGATGCAATGGGGAAGAGCCCACGTCACCTGGCCGGCAAGCTGCGGATCCAAGCCGCGTCCCGTCAGAATGAGAACCACTCTTCCCGCCACACGAACAAATATGCAAAGCCGCAATTCAAGACCCGCATCATCGATCTGCTCCATTCTCGCTGCCCTCGCCCTCTTTTCCTGCCAAGCGCCCGAATTACCCCAGTCCACCAGCGACCAACAAACCGCTCACTGGGACGAAGATTGGTCGGATTTCACCCTCGGACCCAACGACCTGGTACACCTTGTGGTCCTCGGGCAGCCCGAGATCAGCAGCCCCGCCAGCGGCCTGCGCATCGCCCCGGATGGCACCTTGGGGGTGCCCATGGCAGGCGCCGTAGAGATTACAGGCATGTTGCCACAGGAGGCAGCCAAGACCATCGAAACAGCCCTAGGCAAGTCCCTGCGCAACCCCTCCGTGAGTCTCTCGGTCATCTCTTATGTATCGCGCCAGTACTTTTTGTTCGGCGCAATCGAGGAGCCCGGACCCAAGAGCTTTGACCGCCCCACCACGGCCCTTGAAGCAGCCAGCCAAGGGGGGCGGATCCTGCCCGGTGCGCGCCGTTCCCAGAGCGTCATCATTCGCCGCCACGACCAAGAGGAAATCGAAGTGATCCCCTTCAACATGGACACACCCGGAGCCGACGGTATGGTGCAAATCCGGGCTGGAGACATGGTCTTCATTCCGCGTACGGGTGCCGATCGCTTTCAGGAAGAAGCCACCCCGTACCTGCAGGGCATCGGTCTAACCCTGGCACAAATCGCATCCCTGGCTCTGGCCTACGATCGGCTTTACAACGAAGATTGACCGGTCACTGCTGCGCGTATCCACCCGACTTTTGGCAGGGCACATGCTGCCACTCG
>CALEMP010000244.1 GCA_937910685.1 uncultured bacterium | reverse complement strand
TCCTGGAGCTGTACCGGGACGCTGATTTGCCCATGCCCTCAGACCGCATGATGCGCAAGCTAGATCTGCCCAGCGACCTTGACCGGCGACGGCGCACCACCCGCATGTTGCGTGTGTCTGAACCCATGGCCCGCAACGCAACCCGCGCTTACTACGCCAGCCTGGCCTGGACCGACCACTGTATGGGGCAGCTCCTTGCGGGACTCGAACAACAGAAGCTCAGTGACTCGACCCTTGTGATCTACACCAGCGACCATGGGGACACCCTGGGTGAGCACGGCATCTTTGGCAAACGCTCGTTTTTCGAAGCGGCCAGCCGGGTGCACCTAATGGTTCGCCAGCCCGGCGTCCTACCCCAAGGGGTGGTTCGCGAGAGAGTCGCCAGCCACCTGGATTTGACCGCTAGCCTGATGTCCTGGACGGGCACAAAAAACGCTCACAACCTGCCGGGAAGGCCTTTGCAGGCACTTTTGGCCGGTGACCCGGACCTCGCCTGGAAGGATGAAGCACGCATGGAGCTCACCCGTTCCGTGGGCCTTCCCAAGGATGGAGAATTAACCCTGGCCCCGGGAGACGCCCCTCCTGCTGCGGGATATTGGTGCCTACGGCGCGGGGATTGGAAGTACAGCGACTTTGGTGGCGGCCAACGGTATTTGTTTGACCTCAAAACAGATCCCAGCGAACGCCTCAACCGCATCGATGACGGTACGACCCAGGATATGGCGGATGAAATGGCTGCCAGCCTGCACCAGGGCAGCCCGAAGACCTGGGCTTTCCATCGAACCGAGTCCGGTCAAGAAGGAGCCCCCAAGTAGGGGTCTCACTGCCTAGCCCGGGCTAGTGATGGGGTGGCGGCGCCTCGTCCAGGACCGCGGGCAGATCGCTCTGCCGGCCCTGATTCATGCTCGTAATCAGAGTCTCCATGCGCGCAATTAGCTTAGCCAGCTGTTCGCCGTGACCAGCAGTTTCACGGGAAACCAGTTCGAGATTTTCCTCGATGAAAGTCAAGCGGCACTCGAGTTCCACGATGCGTTCTTCTGGTGTTTGGGACATATTGAGGTGGATTTTGGGGTTGAACGATTCAGAGGGACTGGCTCAAGTCCCGGTTGTTGGTGGTGGTGCCCACGAGGCTTGCTTGATGGAACACGTGGCCTTCTGAGGCAAAGCGCAGGCTTGCCAAGTCAAAGTGACGTGCCTGCCGGGGAGAATAAGGTTCCCCTCCGCTCCGGTCCGACGAACTCAACCGCATGGATACACCGGACTCCGAAGTAAGGCGCGGGTCAAGTCAGCGTCCGCTGGGGTCGGGCTCTGAGAGCCAAGTGAACTTCAATTCTCTATCGAGATGAGGGCCATCGGCCAGTTCCAAATCGAGTTCGAAGCGCCTGAACCGGGCTTCGCCTGAAGGTTGCGAGAGCCGCACCCATGAGGACACGCGCCAGCTCCCATCCAACCGTGCCCCAAGGTGGTGCCGGCCGCCGGCTTCAAAGCCAGACTCGATCCAATTGCCCACTCGCTCGCGCAGCATGCGGCGGGCGGCACCCTCAACCCGTAGGGTCATGAGGGGCGCTGCCAGGCCTTCCAGCTTGGCAGCATTTGCCGCCGAGGTTTCCCGGGACAAATTTCCGCCCCTGTCTCGCAGGAAAGCTAGGTGGTGGGTGCAGGTCTGAACTCCCCTGTGACGGTGCAGTCCCACAACCACGGAGGTCTCCTCATTCCAAGGGCCTTGGCAGGGACCAAGCAGGGACCGAAGGGCGCCACCGGGCTGGGTCACATCCCACCAACCGCAAGGTGGACCACTTGCCCTAGGAGCATCCAAAACACGAATGATCGGCGGGGCCGGGGTTTGGAGCGGAGTCTCTAAACCCTGCTGGTTGGATTCAAGGGGATCGGCAGAGGGCAAGCCCTCCATCACCAAAGGAGCGGGTCCGCTCTTCCGGCCTTCAGCTGTTTCAGCCACCGACGTAGACGCCGCCAGTACATCTGAGTTGCCTTCGGAGCGAGACCACATCCAAAGGCTCACCAGCAGCCCGCTGCCCAGGACCAAAAGGAATTGCACCCCGATCCTACGCCGTAGGCTCCGGGCCTCAAACCGCCTGACCTCAGCGCCTAATTGGACTGCGCCGGAAACACCTCGCCCACCCAACAGGGGTTCTCCAGAGAAGCGGCCTCCCTCAAAGGAGTCGGCCTGGGGAACAGACGGAGCGCAAAGAACTTCCCCGGTCCCTGGACCACGGTCCGGGGTTTGGTTGTCTTGAGGAGGATTCTCTCCCCCAAAGAGGTCCGCAAGGCGGTCGCCACCCTGAACGGGGGGCGGAGCGTTGCGCCCCATGGGTTGAACCTCTGGCAAATCCTCTGAAGCCGGCGTTTGGGGCGGAGCCAAGCGTTCGGGACTGGGTGCAGAATCTGGGTCGGACCCAGCCCCGCGGGGAACTTGCTCGGGCTCGGAAGTGGTGACGTCCTCAAGCGCGGCACTCGGGGGCACTTCAGGTTCCGGCAATGGGGGCGAAACCACCCGGGGTGTGGGAGGAGTGGGCTCCCCCTCGGCGGAAGCGCGTGCCCTCTTGCGGGCCTGGCTAGGATGCGGGTTTAGGGCTGCTCTGGGAGTAATCGGCACCGAACCAGGGGGCTCCTCACCCTGGCTTGTCCCGATCCAATTGATCCCGCGGGTAACCGGGTCCAATCGGGGGCCCGCCTGAAGGATTGCGTCGGGGAACGCGGCTTGCAAAGCCACCGGCTCCACCAACCGGATCGGCTGACCTAGATGCAATGCGGGCAGGGTGCGGAGCCGCCCATCTCGGATGGCGGCTCGCAGCTGCAACAGAGGCGTGCGCGTACGCCGCGCCGCATCCCCGAGGGAAAGCAGGCGACCTGGCTCGGGATGGGCCGTGCGGCAAACGCCACCCCTTGGATCCTGCGGATTTTGTTGAGGCGAGCTCATAGACTCCAAATGAATCCTCCAGTGAAAATCCATCCCCGGGGGCTGAATTCGCTGTGAGTGGGAACTTGAAAATTAGGGCCGATCACTAGCACCGAGTCGGCTTCTGCGGGATCGAATGCTTCTTCGTAAATAGCGCCCAATTCAAAACGCAGTCCAGACCCCATTGGCCGGGACAGGCCAGCGCCCAATCCCCATTTCCAATAGGACGATGCATCCACTTTGAGGGGAATGTCCGCGGTGCCCGGGCCAAAAATCGTCGGAATTCTAGTGTGAGGCACAAGCCCAAGACGCAATTCCAAGTGTGGAACCCAACCTCCGAAAGTAGTCTCGCGGCCCATGGGCTCCCACAGCAATGCCCCCATAGCTTCGACTTGGGTCATGGGCTCAAAGGCTAAACCCTCAATGTCCAGGGCCCGCAGCCGGCGAACGATCCAACCCACGCGGGCGTCCACGTTCTCAAACACATCGAATTCCACCCCGGCCGCCAGGCCCCAGCGCCCTTCGATGGCCGTCTCAAAGTCGAAAGCACCGGCGGCCCCAAGGTCAGCGATCTCCATACGACTGTCTGCGTGCATGCTCTCGCCAATATCCAGGAGCATGTACGGGCGTACATCCGGGCTTTGGCGGGCACCTACGGGGCCGGCACAGGCGCCAAGGAGGAGCGAGGCCAGGGTGGATATGCGGTGAAAAGTGGCTCTCATGGGGAATGGGGGTGCTCTCTTGTACCCCACAAGGCCCCTAGATGCCAGGATTGGATTAGCCCCCTTTCTCTCTGGGGAACCTTGGCGTACCATTCTAGGTGTCCCTAGTGGATCCTACCCCTTCTAGAACACTCTCCAAAAATCCCCATGCGAATCCTCCTCCCCCTCCTCCTTATCACCGCGCCCGTGCTGGGCCAAGATCCGGTCTCAATGACACTGAACCCCGGGGTCAGCCAATGGAACTGGTCAGGAACCTCAAGCCTCGGCCCGATCGTGGGAGCTCCCTCCACCAACTTCGCTCTCAGCGGAACGATGGACATCGAACTTGGAGCCGGTGTCGTGCCGATTGCTAGTGGTCAATTGGTGCCAGGGGGCGTAGCCAATGTCTTCCCTGATCTGCATGGAGAAATCCCTAACCCGTTCATCTTCCTTCCGCCCCTGGCCACCATTGATGTGGTGGGTTTGACCCTTGAGTGGACCTCCGCCCCCTTCGCGGTGACGGGCAACGGCAGCTTTACAACCAGCGCCACCGTCACAGCCCTTGCGG
>CALEMP010000243.1 GCA_937910685.1 uncultured bacterium | reverse complement strand
CAAGTTCTGACCCTTGGGTCAGGCTCTGTGGGGGACTGGGGACTTGACGCAAGGGATAGGGATGTTGACGATAGAGTCCCTTGGCAGATGAGCAGTTACCACACCTGCTGGTAGTGTGAGAATGAGAAGAAGGTGAGGAATCATGAAGCGTTGTATCGGATTACTGCTTAGTGCTTTGTTGTTGGCGCCCTTGTGTGTTGCGCAAGTGCCGGACGATCGCGATCCGGGGCAGGCAGAACCCATCAGCAATATAGTCGAGGCGCTGTTGCTGTCAGCAGCCCTGGATTGGCTGTGCGATGCTGTAAGCGGCGTTACCACGCTCAATCCTCCTGAATCGGATGCCGTTCAGGATTGCGTTAAGAAAGCAAAGCGGGACATCGAGAAAGCCCTGCTAGGTATTCCACAGGGGCCTGACGCCAACGGGGATGAGCGCCCTCCGAAGGAAATAGTCCTAATTGATTCCAACACGGGTTGGGGGCAGAAAGCAGAAATGGCGGCTTACACAACCCCGGAGGAGTTCGACCCAAGTGGTGGAACATTGACGAGTTCTAGTTCCGCGCTCGTCGGAGAAGGGCATGAGCGCGTCGTGATATCTCAGAACACGGTTTACAACGCACCATGGCTATTGTGCTCGGTGCTGGCTCACGAAGGAAAGCGACTCGGCCAATCCGGTGGATATGTTGACGCGAACAACCCAACTGTGCCGGAAAAGAAGAAGATGGCTGAGGGCGATCTAAAAGCCTATTGCACGAACATCGCTGTCTTGAGGGCTTCATTTAGTACTATCTTCATGGCCGTGCAGAACGAGACGCCCGGATCTGACAAGATGAATTACCTCTCAGCGCAGCTCAAGGCTCTTTCGGAGCGAATCAAGGAGATGCAGGAGAGGAAGAAGAAGGCTCAAGAGAAGAAGGTGAAGTACTGTGCGTAACTCATACATGAATGCAATTATCGGCCTCTTGATGGCGGCCCCTATCGTTGGTCAGCGCCCTGCGCGAGGGTTGATATCGCTTGGCGAGTGTGACCGGGGGACATACCTTGCGAGCAAGGTTGGAGAGCCTGATGGATGGAGCTTCTCGGTTTCGTTGACTGGCGAAATTACGACAACTGGACCCGGCTCAACTACGCCCGATGCGAACACTCTGGCGGAACTCGCTGGTGATCCGCTGTTTGCGAATGTAACAGCGAGTACGACAACCCCCAAGACCCGAACCGAGCAGAGCCTAGTGGACGCCCCTGGTGGTCATTGCGCAATCGGTTCTGGGTTGAACTTACTCATTGCTGGCCGAACGACGCTAGGGGATGCTAGGGTCGAGCACTGGGGGGTAAATGCGGTCAGTGGAGACTTGCAGTTACAAGCTTCTCAGAACTACGTTGGCCGAGATTGGGGCGGGGTAGCCTTTGATGCATCCTCCTCTCGCCTCTATCTCATAGATGCGATTTCAGGCGACATCTACTTTGGCACCTGGAGCATTGCTTTGGGGGTTCTTCCCAATGTGCTTCAGCTCTACGCTGCATACGGAAGCTACTCTGGAGCTGGTGCTCCGGAAGAACTATGCTTACGTTACGTTGCCGATGGTACTGGACAAGTTCCTTCGGGTGGTGCCCTGTTTGTATACGAGTATCTCGAGGAATTTGAGACTGGGACCTTCGTGAAAAAGCAATCCGGGGTCGTGCAAACATCGTCGGGCAAGTGGTGGAACATGTTCGGAAGTTGGGGGCCTAAGATCTTGGCTGAATCAGCTTCCGAGGGAGGTCTAACCGTGGATGTGCGCGGTTCCGTTGGCAAGACTGTCGAGCTAACAGACTTGAAGAATGCGAATGTGGTCGGATCAGGTGTTGTTCCAAGCGCCGGTGTGGTCACTATCACGGTTTCATCCCCCTTGGTGATTGGCCATGTGTACGAGGCGCAATACATTGGCGAAATCGCTTTGTTTCCGTCATCGTTCGAGTGTATCGCTCGGTACGGATTGCCGGAAAGCACTACTTCGGGGCTCACGTTTCTTGGGCGAGTAGGAGAGCCGGATGCCGTTATAGGTAACCCGCACTTCGCGATTGTGTCCAATGTAGAAGTGAACCCAGCGCCATCGACGGCTGGAGCTCTTCCAGGTATTTGGATGATGGGGAATTTCCGTGATTCGAATGGAATCGACCCAATCATCATTGACCCGCTCGACGGCCAAGGCGAGGTTGTTTACCCAATAGCAACGCTTGCTGCTGAGGGGTTCGTTTATACGGATGGTTCTGGATACATGCAGATGAGTATCCCGCTTGCTAACGACCCGGCGCTCGTGGGAGCGATCTTGTTGACGCAGTTCTCAACCCTGGATCTAGCGAGCCCATCCTGGCTGAAGTTCTCAGAAGTGATTGGCTTCACGATTAGAGACCAGTAGTAAGGGGCGAGTCTTGAACCCGCTATGGCATCCCGGTGATGTTATAGCGGTAGGTCATGAGAAGCGCTCAAACGAGACGGCAGGCATGCCGTCGCCAGCAGCAACAAGCTCGCCGACCTTGGCGTCCGGTTCAGGTAGTCCTGGGGGCAATGCCATTAACCTTACCCCTTACCTGTTGAGTTCCACCGCGGGCCAGGCTTGAACGATCGCCGTGGACACGACCGATCTCTGGTGCGTGCGGTATCGGGTTATTACGAGCGCGCCGCGAAGCGCCTCAGTAAG
>CALEMP010000242.1 GCA_937910685.1 uncultured bacterium | reverse complement strand
CCCGCCGATGCTCCCAATGCCACCGCGGTCTCTTTTAAAATTTCCGGAATGACCTGAGGCGCTGGCTGCCCCCCGGCCGTGCGGTCTGCACTGGCTAAAGGATTGGAAATTGACGGAGAGAATATTGAAATTGACTACGGAACGAAGATGGTCACGGTGGATTGCGATCCCGCGGTGAACATGGATGCCATCGCCAAGGCCCTTGAGGCCTCTGGTAAGTACGGTATCGCGAACTAGTAAGGACTTTGAACCTTTCGGAAAACCGGAGCCCCTCCTATTTGTGAGGGGCTCCGGTTTTTCGTACAGGGTTTTATTGGTTGAGGGATGGCGTGCGCAGCACGAACCCGTCTTGGCCAAGGGCGTGATTTTCCATCAAGGGCAGACTGCTTCCGCGCAGTACCCGTCCAAATCCATGACGTTTGCGCAGGTCATCGAGGGTGCGGTCGAGCACAGCCTGGCGATCACCGTGACTGGTTCGAAGGGCTTGGGCTTCAATGTGTTCGCTCGGCGCGCTAAAGAGTTCTCCTTGATGCCCCGCGCTCTTGCGCAGCAGCAACAGGCTGATGCCGATGCGTTGGACCAGCGCCCGACGCTGGGGCAGGCTGCGCAACAGAGTGCGGGCATGATCGAAGAGGGGGGCGGTGTCCTGGGTCGTGGGCCGAAGGGGTTTGCGGGCGGAAAGCCCCTTGCTGCGGGGGTTTTGCCGCCGTTGGGCCGGGGTACGGGTATCCACATACACCAGCCGCACTTCTAGGGACCCAGCACACAATCCATGCTCGCGCATGCGCCCCGCAGCTCGGTCGACCAGCCAAGCCAGCATGGATTCGATCTGTTCCGTGCGCCCTTCCTCGGGCTCAAAGGTGCTGTCCCGACGAATGGACTTGGGCGCCCGAGTGCAAAGTTGACCGTTCCCGTCGATACTGCATTCTGGCTCTACCGGATCTAGGTCGATTCCCCGGGAGCGGTCGTAAAGGGTCAGACCGGCCGTGCCAAAAGTGCTGAAGAGCACTTCACGGGACACAAGAGACAACTGCCCAATCGTTTGGATACGAAAGGATTCTAGGCGTCGCCGAATCACCTGCCCGACCCCCGGCAGGTGCTGGACCGGCAAGTGGGCCAGCAAAGCCCGCTCGTGGCCCGGAAGGATCTCGGCCACGCCGCCAGGTTTGCCTAACTTGCCCGCCATGCGCGCCATCAGCTTGTTGCTGCCAATGCCAATCGTGACCGGCATGGCGGCCTCGGCCCAAATCCTACCCTTGATCATTACCGCCACATCAAAGGCGCAGCCCATAAGCCGCCCGCTGCCGGTCAAGTCGATGAAGAAATCGTCGATGGAAGCAATCTCGACCCGGGGAGAAATGCCCAGCAGAATGCGCGCGATATGGGCGCGTTTGGCATTGGCTGCTTGGGAGTTGCCCGGCAAGAAGATCGCCCGTGGGCACAAACGCGCGGCGTCTTTGGATCGCATGCCCGCATGCACACCAATGGCGCGCGCTTCATAAGAGCAAGACATGACCAGGTTCCGCGAGTCGGGAGCCCCACCCACGATCACGGGCTTGCCCAGTAACTCTGGCCGCAGAGCCTGCTCCACCGAAGCCAAGAACGCATCCACATCCAAGTGCAGAATGCGCCGGGTGCGTGGGGTGAGGAGCAGGTCTCGGTGGGGTGGGGTGGTCATGCTAGGCACCCTAACAGAACCCGAACACCCTGGTGGCCCCTTTCGATAGGCGGGAGTTCTTATTCGGGCGTCTGGGTGGTGGGGGCCGTGCTCGGCCCGCCTCCCAGTTCAGCACCCAGTTGTTGGGCCAGTTGGGCCAGCTGCTGTTCCAGGCGCGTGACGCGCTCCTCTAGGCTGTTGGTGGATTGGAGCCGAGGGGTTGAACCCACGGGAGCGCTTGGGACTGGGTTGGCTTGTTCGGGTGCTTCCTCACTGAGCAACTGCTGCCAGCGCTCGGCGCGCGAGCCTGCGGCAGGTCCAATTCGCTGCACAAGGCCCTCCTGCTGCAATTCGCCCAGGGTCTCGGCTAGATCATCTAGGGTTGGAATGGGGCGCATGCGCGAGGCGCGGGTGCGTAGTTCGCCCCGGGCCTGGGCGCCTCGCAGGAGCAATTCTGCCAGCACTGCGAGGGCGCGTTCGCTGATGCCAAAGTGCTCCAGTGCGCTGTGGCGCCAGCGTTCCGCACGACCGCCGGTAGAGGCGCCGGCGATGTGCTTGAAGCGCAGGCCGCCGAGGGCCACGGTCACTTCTGCTGACACGTAGTCTGTCAGGGGGCTGCGGTTGGACTTTTGGTTGCAGCCGTTGAGCAGGGCGTTGAGGGTCAGGGGGTACTGATCGGGAGTGGTGAAGGCTTTTTCCACGAGCACGCCCAGCACGCGGGCTTCGTAGCTGTTGAGGGAGTCGGGCATGGCAGCAGGGTATCCTCTTCGCCCCATGCAAGTCGTCTTGGTACACCCAGAAATTCCCCACAACACCGGCTGTGCGGCGCGTTTGTGCGCTGCGCTGGGGGTGCGCCTGCATTTGGTGGAGCCCCTTGGGTTCTCCCTGGAGGACAGATATCTCAAGCGGGCGGGCCTCGATTATTGGCCTATGGTGGATTTGGTGCGGCATCCGAATTTGGAGGCCTGCTTAGAGGTCCTGGGGCGTGACGGTGAGCGGCCCCTGGAGGAACGCTTGCGGCTTTTCAGTGCGCGCGGGGGCAAGTCCTGTTTCCAGACGGATTTCCATGGGGATGACCTGCTGTTGTTTGGCTCCGAGACCAAGGGCTTGCCTAAGGATCTCTTGGCATCCAACGAATCGCGGCGGGTGTACCTGCCGATTCAAGATGGCATCCGCAGTTTGAACCTGGCGAACACGATCGCGGTGGGGCTCTACACCGCGCTGGATCGGGCGGGGGTGCCCATGCCCGAGAACGATGGGTCCTACGTGGCCCACCCGGATGCCAAGAAAGATATTTGGCCCAAGGACGTGTTGCAGGATTCGGCTGAGTAACCTCAGTATCCGTAGCGCTGCCAGAAGCTTTGGGCCCGTTCGGTGTCTTCTGTGTATTCCCAGACCAAGAGAGCAAAGCCCCGGGGGAAATCCACCTGGGCCGGCACTGGGCGTACCCGCGGGATGACCGCTTTTCGCAGGGGCGCTTCTCCCTTCGGGTCTTGACCAAAGACGATGCGCGCGCTGGCTCGTACAGCGGCTTCGAAGGCAGGAGAACCCTCTTCCAGCGCCGATTGGGGCACGATCAGGGCCTGTAGAACCGTGGGCTTGCGCTTCAAGAACCAAGCCCGGGGAACCCGGCGATCGTGGCCGGCACTGCGGGATTGGGCGGGGTCGGATTCGGCGGCGTGGGGTAGCTGGGCGACTTCGGGATCCACCAGTCCATTGCGGTCATGGACCACCATGAAGGATTCCCAGCCGATGGCCCCGATGGCACCCATCACGATGGAATCCGTGGGGGGATAGAGCTCCTTGAGGGCTCGGCCGATGGCGCGGAAACTCTCCAGGTTCTTGGCGCTGCGCTTGAATTGGGCCCGCTCGCTGCGGAACTTGCTCTGGTCAAAGGAGCGGTAGTTCAAAGTCCGGAGCGCACTTTCGGGCATGATTCCATGTTGGAAGTCGCCGGTCAGGGGCAGCGCACCGATCAAGACCAGGGGTAGGCCCGGTGCCCAGGCACCTCGGCCGGGCAAGTGTCCCAGGGAAATGGCTAGGGCTGCACAAAGGAACGGGCTGATCGGCGCCAGGAATCGGAAGTAGGGCATCCAATCGCCGCCGACCAAAATATTGTAGGCCACTCCTCCGGCGCACAGGATCAAGCAGGCCAAAAGGCCCGAGCGTTGGGGGCCGCGCAGGGAAAAAGGTGCGAGCACCAAAAGGGCCAGGGGTATCAGGGTCAAGAGCGCCCAACTGGCGGTGGAGTCAAAGCCGCGGGCAAGGACTGCCCCACTGATTCCACTTTTGGCCGCCACAGTGTTCGGCAGCCAAGCCCCATAGAGGGAGTGGCGCCAGAGCATAAGGATCAGCAGCCCGGCCAAGCTAAGGCCCAGGGTGAGGGACCAGCGTAAACGGGTGGGGCGTTCGGAGACGGGCCGCAGCCGGGTGCCCAAAAACACCGCTAGGGCGATGCCTGCTACCCACAAGAAGCCCTCGGGCCTGACCCAGATGAGCGCCACACTCGCAAGGCCCGCGGTCAAGCCAAAGCGCCCCTCGGAGGCGCAGCGCTCTTGCAGCAGGGCGCGTACGGCCAAGAACATGAAAAAGGTATGGGCGCTGGTTTCCAGGCCGCCGCTGCACCAGATCACAAAGGGCGGATGCAGCACGAGGGCTGCGATTCCAAGGGCGCCGGCCGTGCGCCTCAAGCCCAGGTCCAGCACCAAGAACCGGTGCAGTAGGGCCACCGTGCCACAGCCAAAGAAGGCGCCCATGATTTGGGCGGCGGTGGGCAAGCTGAAGCCAAAAGCATAGGCCCCGCGCAGAAGCCAGACCCAAAGTACGGTGCTGTGACCTTCCACGGGCGGGTTGTCCCCCGGGTTCCAGGTGGCCAGGCCCAACTCGGCCCAGTTGCGCGCATAGCGAAATGCGATGAACGAGTCCTCGATGAGAAACTGAGAGCGCGTTGCCAACTGGCCCAGCAGCACCGCGAGCCCTAAGCCGAGGGCAATCCAGGCGCCCGTGCCATAGTCTCCTTGTCCCGACTCCTCTTGGTTTGCCCTGCCCATCATCCTCTGATCAGGATACCCTTCTGGCCTGATGAGCCACAACACCCAAGCAAATGCTGAACGCCTTCCCCGAAAAGGGGACGAAGTGGAGGCCCAAGCCCTGGGCCTCGGCCCCCGGGGCCACATTATGGGGGAGGTCCAGGGCATTCCCGTGCGCATCAAGGGCTGCACCGCCCCCGGGGATCGGGTGCGCGTGCGGCTCCTGCGCAAAGGCCGCGGGGTTTTTGATGGGCAGTTGTTGGAGGTGCTCGAAGAGGGCCCCGAGCACACCGAGCCCCGCTGCAGTCACGCGGGCACTTGTGGTGGATGCTCGTTCCAAGGGGTGAGCTATGCAGCGCAACTCAAGGCCAAGCAAGAGTGGCTTGAGGCCGCCATCGCCGATTCTGATTTGGTCGTCAAGCCCGAGGTGCAGGCGATGATTGGGATGGACGACCCGTGGCACTATCGCAACAAAATGGACTTCACCTTTGGTTCGCGCCGTTGGATTGAAGACCACGAAGAAGAAGGAGTCGTGGCGGACTTCGGCCTCGGGTTGCATGTGCCCGGGCGCTGGGACAAGGTGCTCGACATCGAAGAATGCAGCATCGCTTTTCCCGAGGCGGCGGCGATCTTGAACACCACCCGGCGGCTGGCGCTGGAGCAAAACCTGGACCCATGGGACGTGAAAGAAGCCCGGGGCCTCTTGCGTCACCTGGTTGTGCGCAAGGGATATCAGACGGGTCAGATTTTGGTGGACTTGGTCACGGAGACCGAAAGTCCCGAGCGCATCGATCCCTTCGCGGCCGCGTTGCTTGAAGCCCATCCCGAAATCACCACCATGATCCAGGGGATCCACGCGCGGTCTGCGCAGGTGGCTTTCCACGAGGAGCAACGGATCTTGCACGGGACCGGAGTCATCGAAGAGGTCCTCGCGGGCTGCACCTTTGAAATCAGCGCCACCAGTTTTTTCCAAACCAACACTCCCCAAGCGGAACACCTTGTGGAGTGCATTCGCGAGGCCGCAGGTTTGAAGAGTGGGGATGTCTTGTTTGATCTTTATTGCGGCGCGGGCACCCTCGGCCTTTGCCTCGCCAAGCAACAAAGCGATGTGCGCGTACTGGGTTTTGAAACCGTCGAAGCCGCAGTGGAGGACGCCCGGCGCAATGCAGAGGCCAATGGAATCCTGAACGCAGAATTCCGGGTCGGGGATGTGCGCGCGATTTTGGAAGACAGTGCAGAGGGGACTTTGCCCCAAGCGGACGTGATCCTGATCGATCCACCCCGGGCGGGTTTGCACCCCAAAGTCCCCGCGCAACTGGCTGCCCTCAAGCCCAGGCGCATGGTGCTGGTCTCCTGCAATCCCCTCGCGGCCATGGGGGATCTCGCGCGCCTCGAATTCCTCGGCTGGCGCACCACCCAAGTGCAACTTCTGGACTTGTTCCCCCATACGCCACATGTGGAATGTGTGTTTACCCTCAGCCCAATCCCGCTGGATCAGTAGACAGATCGGGGCTTCCATCGGGGGCAGCAATCGGTGATCATGGGGGCAGAGCTATGACCCAGATCCGCTTCCTCTCTGTTGTCCCCGCGCAAGTTTCCCCCGGGCAAATCACACCCCTCAGCCCTGTTGGGTTCGGGGAGGATCCGCGCCCATGAGCTTCCTCAATCCGGGGGCTTTGCTGATCGCAGCCCCCTCCATGCTTGATCCGAACTTCATGCACACGGTTGCGATGATTGGCCATCACGACGGGGAAGGGGCCCAGGGCTTGGTGATCAATCGTCGCCATGAGCAGGGGACGACCCTCGCGGGCCTCGAGATTCAAGAGGGCGGCCCCGTCGGCCTTGGTCAGCATCAGCTGTTGCACGCATCCGAAGCCTTGGCCCATTGTTCGACTCCGGTGGTGGATGGCCTTTGGATGGCCCGGGAACCGGAGTCCATTCTTGAAGCCTTGGATTCGGGCACCCTGAGTCACCGGGATGTGCGGCTTTTCGAGGGGTATTCCGGTTGGGGCGCAGGCCAATTGGAAGTCGAGCTGGCCGAAGACGTTTGGCTCGTGGGAAACCCTGCACCCCAGTTAGTGCTTGGGGATTTGAGCGGCTTGGCCATTTGGCGTGAGGCCCTGCGATTGATGGGACCCGATGCGGCGGGGCTTGCGCATCTCCCACCAGACATTTCCTGGAACTAAATTCCGGCACCTTCCTGGCGACCACATTCCCATGGCAAACCACAAACAATCCAGCCCGACCGCGCGCTTCTTGCGCGGGGTCCTTGGTTGGGTGGTGAACGGCCTTGTGATTTTGGTGGGAGGTACTGCGGGAGTTGGCTTGGCGGGCTACTTCTTTGCCCCGAGCATGTTGGCCAGTTTTATTGCTCGCCAAGTTGAGGGCGAAATGAACCAGCACCTGCGCGGCACCATTAGCGTGCGCAATATGGAGCTCGGCTGGGGGGCGACCCAGACCGCGCGCGGCATCCGTCTGTTGGATGATCAGGGCAACCTGCTGCTGGAAGGCGACATCAGCATGCCGAGCCCATGGGCTGAAGCCCGGCGACCGGTCGAAGTGAACCTGACCGGGGGGCGCTTGGTTTTCGACGAGCAAGGGGTTTTGAATCTCTTGCGCGTGGCGGGAGATTCCGACCAGCCTGGGCAGGAGACTCCCTCCTGGCTGGCGGGGATGAGCACCTTAGATGTGAACCTGAACGTGCTCGAGGGGGGCCGTGGCCTCAATTTAAGAGATGAACGCAACGAAAACGCAGACTTGCTCATCCCCATGGGCAGCGTGCAGCTCTCGTTAGATTTGGAACCGGAGGGCGGTTGGTCTGCGGGATCGCTTCGCGTGAATTGTTCCCTCGGGGATGTTTCCCACACGGGTCAGGTGAACTTGTCCCTGTCCCGTACCGGTCAGGATGCGGGCCTGGTGGGGCAGCTGAATCTCGATGCAATCCCTGGGGCTTGGGCGGACCATTGGCTGGGGACCTCGGGGGAATTCGCAGCCTGGATCGAGGATGTATTCTTCCTTTCCATGACTCTTGAGGAGGCTCAGGGGGGTGGCTCCACGATCAGTACGCAACTCACCGAGCGCGAGGGCACGAGCTTGAACCTCGCTGGTTCCCTTGACTCTGAAGGATTGCGCTTGCTGGCTGTCCCGGGCGCATGCCGTATCAGCGCCGAGGCGGATCTCCTGATTGGTGGCCTGGGGCCCCTGCTGGAACCCGAGTTGACCATTGCCAAAACCCGGCTGCTGGAGGGCCGCTTGAGGGATGGGGGCTTTTTCATCAATGCGGCAAATGGGGAGTCCCGGATCTTCTTCACTTTGGCACCCGATGTTTTTCCAGAAGCGACCCACCGGGGATCAAACTTAGCGGTTGATGTCAGCAGCTTGCGGGTGGATTTCCGGGGACAGGACCGGCGGGCTTGGTTGATCGGGTCCCTCGATGGGGTCGGGGAAGACTTGCGATTTGCCCTCGATGTGCATGACACCCTGGATTCTCCTGCCGAGGCGTCTCTTTCCTTGATGAGTGTTTCACCGAGCCAATTGGAATCCAGGTGGGGTTTACCGCCGGTGATCTCCGAGACCCTGGGTGAGCTGATTAGTGCTCGCATATTGCGTGGAGCCGTGGGCGAACCGCTGCGAATCAACGCCTCGAACAACACCGGTGGTTCCATTGAGTTAACCCTCGATGAGCTGGCCTTGGATTCGGTGGAGAACAAATCCCTGGACCTTTTGTGTCCCTTAGATGACGAGTCCTTTGCTGTTTGGGTTCAGCCCCTCGTTCCTTGGATTGAGTTGTTGGGAGAGGGGCAGGCTGAAGTCCTGCCGATTCATGTGGAGTCTTTTCATTTTCCCTTGAGCGGAGACTTGAAGGAACTCGAGATCGTTCTCTCCCTCGACTTTTCGGGCATTCCCATTCGACTGGTGGGGGCCCTCGATCGGGTGCTGGCGGACGGGCAACCCAGGGACATTGATCTGGGGCTCGTGGATCCCATTCGCGTGCGGATCGCCGGGGGGACGATTACCTATGAGGGATTTACCCTGCCCTTGGGTGATCACGAGGTGGACGCGGAAGGCACTCTCGACTTGCTGGCCAACACCTGTCAATTGGCCCTTGAGATCCCCCTGGATATTTTGCACCCGGGGGTTTTGGGTCTGGCCCGGGACTTTCCCCGGGGCGGTCTTTCAAGCATGACCATGCCCGTGCAATTGCAGGGCGATATCGGAGACGAAAGCCTGCAAGTGGATTCGCGGAGCCTCTTGAGGATCCGCGAGTTCCTCGATCCGCTGCTCAAGCTGGATCGCTAATCACATGCTGACCGTGCGCCCCAGTCGCTTGGAGACCATCTCGGCCAAGCGCTCGAACAATTCGTGGTCGTCACGGTCGCAGATCCAAGCAGCACGTTCTTCGTCCCAGTTGTAGTGCCAGGCGGAAGTGGCCGCGGCAAACCACATTTGGTTCGCGGCAGCCTGTCGGTTGACCACGAACTGGGGGCCGCTGGCGAACTCGAGCTTAATCACGCCGCCGGCGGATGAATAGTCGAGTTCGTCCGGATCGAATGGCTCAAGCCAATCTTCTAGCTTGAGGAGGCAAGCGTCGGAACGCTGTTGATAGGTTTTGTTTTCCATGGGGTTCGCCGTAGGGCTTCGTTGGAGATCATAGCCCTTTCTCCGTAGGGTCCAAGGGCACTAGGCGGAACTGGTCCAGGAGCAAATGGGGCAGGCGTCTGGATCATGCCCTCGGGCCGGGCAGTGCTCTCGTCCGAAGTAGATCATGCCCAGGTGGAGAAAGGCCCACTCCTCTTCGGGGAAAAGCGCTTTGAGGTCGCGCTCGGTACGCACCACGGTGGAGCCGTTGGATAACCCCCAGCGTTCCGCCAGCCGGTGGATGTGGGTGTCCACGGGGAATGCAGGCACGCCAAAAACTTGCACCATGACCACGCCAGCGGTCTTGTGCCCTACCCCCGGCAGGTCTTCGAGGGCTTCCATGTCCTCGGGCACGGCTCCCCCGTGGCGCTCCATCAGCAACTCGGACATGCGTCGGAGGTTTTTGGCCTTGGTGGGTGCGAGGCCGATCTCGCGGATCAACTGTCTGATTTCCTCCACCGGGACTTGGGCCATGGCCTTGGCATCCTTGGCACGTGCAAAGAGCGCCGGGGTGACTTGGTTCACCTTCTTGTCGGTGGTTTGGGCCGAGAGCATGACCGCAACCAAGAGGGTAAAGGGGCTGACGTGATCGAGAGGCACGTCCGGATCGGGGTACAGCTCGTAGAGTTGCGCGGCGATGCGCTTGGCCTTGGCCCTTTGCAGGGGGGAAGGCCGTTTCGGTTTCTTGGATCCTGCGCGGCTCGGCATGGGGTCAGACTAGCGCACGGCGTACCCGGTTAGGTCACTGCTTCCAGGTGGCACCAGCTTTTGGCGCGTCCTCAGGCAGATTTTCCATGCGCCTGCTGAAGGAAATCACCGGGGGCGCTGCCCCTTCTGGTCGCGAGGACTTGGCCCCGGGCATCTGGAACTCCAACACTTGGGTCACGTCGGGCAGGGCGCGGAAAATGGCTTCGCTATTGAGGGACTCGATGCGCCGCACGACCCGCAGGCGCAGATCTTGCCCCGTGGGCAGGTTGTGGAAGGTGAGCTCTCCCGTCAGGGGGCAGGCCTCTTGGCGCATGGTTTGCCACACGAGCCCGCTCGGGTTGTCGTTGCGGAAAGTGACAGGCGGGGGCAGGGGCTTGTCCTCCTGGGGTTTCTTGGCTTCGGGTGGCAGGCCTGCGGCGATACGCTCACGGCGCTTCTTGAGGCGCTCCTCGCGCATGCGCTTCAAGCGACCCCCGCGTGGCGCTTGGCTCTCGCTGGAGTCCGCATCGGGATCCTGCTGGAATTCTTCAAAGGGCTTTTTTCCTTCAGCGGCGGCCAATTCTCTGGCCCGCTTCAACGATTCCTGCTGCTTGCCCAGAGCAACCTGGCGCTTGGTTTGGGAGTCATAGGTATCGAGGAATTCCTGGTCGTTCCGTCGCTTCTGAACTTTCTTGCTGGTCTGAATTGCGAGCGAGAACATCGAGCGCCTTTCACTGCGTTCGAGCTCAGCCCCTTGGACCACCACTCGCGTGCGCGTGGTGCCGCCGATCACCAGGTCGAGGTGCTGTGGATCGCCAGGCTTGATCGTGGTCAGATTCGTGTCTTCCCAGCGGGGTTTGTCGGGGAGCCCGACTACCATGCGCAGGGGGACATCCGCGGGCACATGGGCGACGAATGAGCCACCCGCGTTCACTTGAGCGCCGAGCAGTTTGCTCGCGCGTCGCATGCGCATGGGGTACTTTTCGTCCAACCGTAGGAACCAGATGTACTGGCCCACTTGCTTGCGGCCGAAGCGGTCCTTGATTGTGCCCGTGATGCGCATGTCGGGATAGAGGCGCACGACGATTTGCTCCTTGGCTCCCGGAGCGAGTTCGATGGTCTCTCGATGTTCAATGAACTCGGGGTGTTCCACCAACAGCTCCCAGCTGCCGGCGGTCAAGGTTGGGAACTTGTGCACTCCGGAGCCGTTCAAAGCTACGTCCTTGTTTTCGAGGGTCAAGGTGACCGTTGCATCGGCCAGCTGCACCCCGCTGGGATTCTTGGTGGTGACCTGCAGGCTGGCGGGCTCAAAACCCCGGGCGTCCTCGCGCTGCATGACCACGGGTTTATCCTGCGCGGTTTGCGTGGGCTCGGTGGGGCCCTCTTGCTGGGTGACTTTTTGGGGCTCAGGCCCGAGAGTCTCGTCGCCCATGGATATGAAGATGCCGCCCACGAGGGCGACGCAAATCAGGAGGACAATGAGGGGGCGTGACATGGGGGTGGCTCGGTGACCATTGAAAACGGCTCGGGGAGCGCTTCGTGAGGTCTTTTCGGGTTCTTCGGAGCCCCATCTTGTGAAGCGTGCCCTATGGGCTCCCGAATGGGGACGGATTTCCTCCGATCAGCCCTCTTCCAGCACGCCGAGGGGCTCGCCCTGGGTGACTTCAGCCCCGTCCTCTGCCAGCCACTCCTTGAGATGGACCTTTTTAGGCCACTCGCTTCCCCCGGGAAAGCTGACCGTGGTGAAAGTCTTCATGACTTCAATCATGCCGATTTCTTGTCCGGCAACGAGGCGCTGGCCCGGGTTGATGAAGGGCTCGTCCGTGGGGCTGGGCCGGTGGTAGAAGCGCCCGGTTTGGGGGCTCTTGAGCACAAGTGCGTCTGTCCCGAGGGTTTGATCCTGGGGAGTATGGGACGGGGTGTCGAGGGCCCCATCTCCCAGGGGGGACAAGTGGTAAAGGCGCGTGCCATAGGCCACCGGCTGGTGCGTCAACGCGGGGCTGGCACCTTGAATGCGTCCTTGGACGCTGGCGGGGACGCGCAACTCGTGGGCGCGACCGAGAATCATCAGTTGTCCGGCGAGGGCGCCAGCCGCGAGCAATTCTCCGGGGAGCTGGGCATTTGTGAAGAGACCCACATCCGGTGAGCAGAGCCAGAGCTCATCGCCGTCTTGCTCCTCGATCAACTCCAAAACAGGTGTGCTCATCTGTGGGGCTCCGTCAGAGCAGCTAGGTCGTGCAGACTCCAGATGCGCGGGTTCTTGGTGCGGCGCGTGGTGTTGGATTGGTAGCTAGTTTCGGCGAACAACTCGATCCAAGCGCGGAGCTCGTCGAGGCGCACGATCTCGTCCGTGTCCATTTGACTTGCTGCGGAGTAAGGATCCATGTCTGCTTCGATGCGTGCTTCGGTGGCCTTCATGCCCGCCTCGATGGCAGCAGCCTCTTCCGGGTCTTCCACGGAGATCTCGAACTCGTCGTCGAGCTTTGTGTTGAAGGCTGCGATGGCTAGGGTGCGCCCTTCCATCACGGCCAGGCGCGTGAGGGTGGTAGAGAGTTGCACCACGGGCTCATAGGGCATGCCCGCCATGGCGTAGTAGCCAGCACCGGACGCCTTGCGTAGGAGCACCGTGAACGTGGGGGTTTTTGCCGTGCTGTTGGCATAGATCAACGACGAGCCATAGCCAAGAAGGCCCACCCGTTCTGCTTCGACACCGATGTCGAAGCCCGAAACATCCTGCAACCAAACCATCGGGATGCCATCGTCTTCGCACGAGCGGCGGAAGGTGGCCAGTTTGGCGATGCCCTCCCGGTAGAGGATTCCGCCGGGCTTTTGAGCTCCACGCACCTCCGCGTCATCGATCAGGCCGCCGCGGTTGGCGGCAAACCCCATGTAGAGGCCGTTGACTCGTCCAATGCCCACGATGATCTCTTGGCCCCGGTCGGGAAGCACTTCCCAGAACATGCTGCGGTCCACTAGGCGCGCTAGAACTTCTTCGATCTTGTAGGTCACCCGGTGATCAGCGGGCAAGAGGCCGGTGAGTTCGGCGGCGTCGTGGAAGGGAGCGCTGGCCTCCATTCCATGGCGGTGGTATTCGGCCCCCGATGAGGGCAACTTGGCGACCTCTTCGCGGATCGCCTGCAGTGCAGTTTCGTCATCGGGTAGGCGCACGTCGGCGCATCCGGATTGGTGAACATGGACCTCGGGGCCACCGATGTCGAGGCTGGAGAGTTTTTGACTCTTGGCCCCTTTGATCAAGGCCGCCCCGGCGATCACCATGTAAGCCTGTTCGGTCATGAACACCCGGTCGGAGATGATCGGCATGTAGCCGCCACCCGCGATGCAGTCCCCAAAGACTCCGGCGATCTGCGGCACGCCTGCGGCGGAAAGCTCGGCGTTTTTCTTGAAGATGTGCCCAGCTCCCGTACGCCCCGGGAAGGAGCGCGCTTGTTCCGGCAGGAAGAGGCCTGAACAATCCACTAGGTACACCGCAGGGATTCCCAAGCGCTTGGCCATTTCCTGGGCGCGTTCGATCTTCTCTGGGGTTTGCGGCCACCAGGAACCGGAGGCCACCGTGTTGTCGTTGGCGATCACCATGGTCCAGCGTTCAGAGACTTTGACGAAGGCGGTGACGACTCCTGCGGCGGGGGAGGCGAGCTTGCCAAAGGAGACGCCGTGGTTGACGAAGGTGCCCACTTCGAAGACCTCCGTGCCTTCATCCGCAAGTCGTGCGATGCGCTCGCGGCTGGTGAGCTTGTTTTTGGCGTGTACCCGGTCGGCGTATTTGCTGCCCCAGCCCTCGGCGACTTTTTTGCGGCGTTCCGCTAGAGTTGCTTCTCGCTCGCCCACGCTGGCCGCTTGGCGGGCAAAGGTTTTGGGGTCAAGGGCCTGGTTCACAGGGGAACCGAGGGGAGTGAGGGGGATGTGGGCCATGATTGTTCGCTCAGCGCTTTGGGGTCCAGCCAGGAAGAGAACCGGTGTTGTAGGTGCCGCTTTGGAATTCGTCGCTGGTCAGCACCGCTTGGTGCAAGGGAGTGGTGGACGTGACCCCTTCGATCCGCAGGCCATCGAGGGCCCGGCGCATGGTTTCGAGTGCTTCCGCCCGGTCTTTTCCGTGGGCGATAATCTTGGCCATCAGGGAATCGTAATGGGGCGGGATCGTGTCTCCCTGTTGTACGTGGGTGTCCACGCGCACCGTACCCGGTCCCAGGTTGTCGGGGATTTCAAACTGGGTCAGTTCCCCCGGAGTCGGGCGGAAATCGTGGTTGGGGTCCTCTGCGTTGATGCGGCACTCGATGGCGTGGCCTTGCAAGGACACATCAGCCTGTTGGGTTTCGAGCTTTTCACCCGCCGATACGCGGATCTGTTCGCGCACGATGTCGATGCCCGTGACGCACTCGCTGATGCCGTGCTCCACCTGCAGGCGCGTGTTCATTTCCATGAAGTGCAAGCTGCCGGTCTTGGCGTCCATCAGGAACTCGATGGTGCCCGCGCCCACGTAATTCATGGCTGCTGCTGCTTGGGCTGCGGCGCGCCCCAAATCCTGGCGCTGTTGGTCGTTGAGCGCCGGCGAAGGGCTTTCCTCGATCAGCTTTTGATGCTTGCGCTGGATCGAGCATTCCCGTTCGAAGAGGTGCAGCACATTGCCCCAGCGGTCGCCGAGGATTTGGACTTCGATGTGGCGTCCGTTTTCCAGGCACTTTTCCAGGAACAGATCACCGTTGCCGAAGGCGGCTGTCGCTTCGGCGGACGCTTGGGCGAAACCCTGGCGCAGTTCTTCTTCGTTGGAGCAGTGGCGCATGCCGCGACCGCCGCCGCCCGCATCGGCCTTGACCATCACCGGGTAACCCACGCGGGCCGCCACCTGGATGGCTTCATCCACATCGCGCAACAATCCTTCCGAGCCCGGGATCAGGGTCAAGCCCGCTGCCCGCGCGGCTTGCTTGGAGGGCCACTTGAGACCCATGGAATCGATCAGTGCTGGACTTGGTCCGATGAAGGTCAGACCGTGTTGTTGGCAGAGGGCAGCGAAGCGCGCGTTCTCGGCCAAGAACCCCCATCCCGGATGGACCGCAGCGCAGCCGGTTTGCAGGGCCGCTTGGACCGTGGCCTCTGCCCGCAGATAGCTGCGTTCGGGATTCCCCGGACCGAGGCAAACCACCTCGTCCATGGCAAGCGCCCAGGGGGCATGGCGGTCCGCTTCGGAAACCGCACAGATGGGGCTGATGCCGAGGGATCTAGCCGCGCGCGCCACGCGCACAGCGACTTCTCCCCGGTTGGCGATGAACAATCGTCGAAACATGCTGGCGACAGGGTAGCGCGGCGGGGCGCTGGGTTCCTTCCTTGATGGGGCAATCCGAGCAGAGTTCGATTCCTAGGCGTGCCGGGGTACACTCACCAGCCCTTGTCCAGCTCCCTCCCCCGCGCCCTGTTGCTGATTTGCCTGATCCCCGCCCTGGGGTTGGGGTCGTTGGGCGCTGCGCCCCAGGGGGATCCCTTGGAGTTTGGGTCCGTGCCCGCGGCCCTCGCCAGCCTCCGGGACCCCAACCGAGCCACCCGGACCCAAGCCCAGACTTGGCTGGATGAGCGCCTCTTGCCCGAGCATGCGCGAGTCGTGGCCCAAGCCCTGGGGGATGGGGCGGAAACCGAGCGACGCTTAGCCCTGATTTTGGGGGGCAGTGATCGCCACTTTGCCCTGGCGGCGCGCCTCTTGGTTTCGTCCACCGCCCCGGGACAAGCCCTTGCTCGGGAAGTCTTGGTCCATCGTTATGTGGCTTGGAATCGGGGTGGGGCCCGGGCGCCGCGCAGTTGGTCAGGAGTGCAAGCGGGCTTGGTTGAACCCCCGGGTCCGCCTGTGGAAATTGATGTGACCCACGCGCCTTTGTTGGAGGTGATCGATCAGTTGGATCGCTTAGGTGGTGCGCCGGTTCCTCTCTTGATGGATCCCACTCGGTCCTTGCGTGCGCCCTTGAGATCTTCCCAGGGAAGCCGAATGTTCGGGACCTGGGCGGAGGTCGTTGCGAGTATCGCGCTCCAAACCAAGAGCCGCTGGGTGCTGTTGCCCGCAGCGGGTTCCGGCCTCGAGATTCTTGGTCCGGGGGCCATGTTGATGATGGTCCATGATGATCAGGAGCTGGCGCATCCCAGTGCGGAGATACTGGTGGATTGGATCAGCCTGGTGCAACGGCTTCATGATCCGAAAAGCAATCGGGTGGCGGCCATGGCTTTGGGCCGTTCCGGCTGGCCAGTGGCGTTGGCTTGGCTTGGGGAGATATTCGCGGCGGATCCCAAGAGCCCCGTTTTGGATGCCCTCTTGGATGCGGCGGGGCGCGGTTACTGGTGTCCGTCCCTCGAGCGGAAAGATGCCATTTTGGGGGTTTTGGCGGCCCTTGACGAAGGAATTGCTCTTGGTGGGGCGGGCGATGTTTTGCGCGCGGGGCGCCTTGCTCGGGCCATGCGCGAGATGGGTTCCATGACCCGCGAAGGCTTGACCTTGGTCCCGGATCTGGCGGCAGATCTTTCTACGTGGAGTGATCTTGGTCAGTGGGTGCGCTTGGATGCCTTGTCGGCCATGGCGTCGCCCCTAGGTCCTGGACCGGACCAAACAAACTTGGTTGCCGTAGCGCGCGCTGCCTTGGCGAGGCCTGGTCATCCTGCCCGACGATTGGCGGCCCTGACTTGGTCCACCCGGCTGGGTGCCCCAAAGGCGTCGAGCCTTGAGCCCTTGCCCGACCCTTGGCCCCTCCTGACCTGGGCTACACGCTCGGCCAGCGCGTACCACGTTCCCTCGGCCCTCGTGAGTCAAGGTTGGCAGCCTCCCGCGGGCATCTGGCCCGCAGAGGGAGTCAGCAAAGGCGCGCGCGTGTTGTGTGTCTCTTGGCTGCTCAGGCTGAGAGATGTGGAGCGCGCCTTGGAAGCGCTTCCTGACGACGAGGACGCGATCGTGCTGATGATGGGGCAGGTCTTGGATGGATTGCGCCAGGCGGGGCAAGAGGACACTCGCTTGGGATTCCTGAAGGGTTTGCGGGCTGCGGGCCACGGGCAAGCGGCGGGGCACTTGTCCCTGTTGCCCGGGCCGGATTTCAATCGGGCCTTTGGGGAACAACTGCTGGCCATGGAGGCTAAGAAACGCACGGATCAGGATTGGCACAGCTTGGGCACCCTGGCCCGCGGCGGTCCCCTGGGGGGTCAGGCCCGGGAGCTGCTGGTGGAGGCCATGGGGGATGAGGACCTTCGGGTGCAGGCGGTTGGCCCGGTGCAAGAGGCTTGGTTTGGGATGTTGGGGGAGCGCCGGGATATTCTTGCGGATGAGTTCATGGCCAGGGTGGAACTGGCCCTTGGGAGCAGTCCCCAAATTCGCGGAGGATCCTTTCGCGACATCGTTGATAGGGCCGGTATCAGGCCCCTGTCCCTGGCGAATAGGGATGTGGCCTGGCCCCAGAATTGAGACTTTGGGCGTGCCTATTTCTGGTCGATTTCCCGGGGTCTAGGGGCTCGATTCCCCCCTCCAAAACCCCGGTTAGACCCACAGGATCCCATTTTGCAGCTTCAATTCCCCGTGCATAGGTCATACGCTGCTCTCTCAATGGGTAGAAAGGCCTGGATTACCATTGCGGTTACCAGCCTGCCTCGCCGATGGAAGACCTAGGAAGATCCTATGCCCTCGACCAAATCATCAGATGCCCTAGTGGCACCCCAGCCCGATGAGGCTCGCAGCGTTCCCGTGACCGGCGAAGAGTTGTGCGTGGTCACATCTCCGCGCTCCCAGCAGGCCGAACAATTTCGCGTGCTGCGCAACTCCATTCAGGCCCTCAACCCAGACGGCGCCTCCCACACCCTGGTCATGACCAGCGCCCTACGCGGTGAGGGAAAGACCGTGGCGACTCTCAACTTGGCCGCGGCCATGACTGAATTGCCCGGCATTCAGGTGCTGGTGGTGGATGCGGACTTGCATCAACCATCCATCGAAAAGAGCCTCGGCTTGCCCATTCGAATGGGTTTGGCGGACCTGCTCTCCGGAGGGGTTTCCTTGGACTCCGCCGTGCGCACCACTTCGATCCCCGGAGTATCCGTTCTCGGTGCTGGAACCTTGCCCAAGAACCCATCCCAACTGTTGGGTTCGGATCGCATGCGAACGGTGCTCGATCGCCTTCGTCAAAACTACTCCTATGTGTTGATCGACACCCCGGCCGCTGCTGGGGTTTCCGATGCTTCCCTGCTCGGCGCCATGGCCGATGGCATCCTGATGGTTGTACGCCTCGGCAAGACCCCGCGCCAATTCGTTCAGCAGACCATCAATGTTCTTGAGTCCCTCGGCGGCAATGTCCTTGGGACATGCCTGACCGGTGCGGAAGAACCCGATACCACCAACGATTGAGTTCGGGCTTGGGCCCGGGCGTCTAGCGGCGGCCTAGGGCGCGAGCAGCGCGAACCAGTTTGGGCAGATGCTCGCGTTCATAGGCGCGCGCCTTTTCGTGATCGGGCCAGGCTCTCTCTTGGCGACGAAATTCTGCGTGGTGGGGGCACCAACGACCCCCGCGATCCCGGATCGGCGGATAGGCAGCGTGCAAGAGTTCATGCACGAGGACCGTGCGCACAAACCAATAGGGAACCTTGGGGTCGTCCAGCACCGGATGCAAACGCACCCGGTTGGTGTGGGCGTCCCACGAGCCGAGGCGCAAACCACCGCGCGAGCGACTGGGTTGGCGCAGGCCCCACTCCAGATGCGGGCGTTGGTCAGGAGCTAGGCGCGACTCCAGGAAACTATCCCATAGATCCCGGGCCGAGTCATCCAGGTCATAGGCTTCCCCCTTCCCCGATCGTCGCGCGGTCTTGCGAGGGGTGCGTTGGGAGTAGATCGTTTCCTCGAGCCACTGGTCGAGCTTCTCGCAGGCCTGCTTGGACCGCCGTCCGTTCCGTAGCCAACGGCCAAGGCTTTCGAGCACGTCCTCGGGGGCCTCCTCAAAGGCCCTATGCAAGCGCAGCTCCCACTGCTTTCCCCGGCGCTGTCCGCGCACGGGCTGACCCATGGCCCGGCTGAAGATTACCTTGATTTCCAAGCCCACCCGTTCCGCTAGCCAAGTGGCCAGTTGTTGGGATGAGTAAGGCGTGGGTCCAATCATGCCAGGCACTCTACCAGGCACCGTCGTTTCGCTTGGCACGCCTAGTTGGCCAGGTCGAAGTCTTGGCCCTGGAGATCCTGGCCGTCGCCGACAGTGATGCGGCGGCGGGTGTTTTGGATGTCGCTGGAATTGGCAAAGGGGTTGCCGCCGCCGCGAATGGGGCGGGTGGCGTGGATCCAATAGGTGCCGGGGCGCGCACTGGTGATGCGGAACTGACCCTCCTTGTTGGACTTGGCGGTGTAGCGCGCCGGGAACTCGTTGGCGGCGGGCTGCAGCATCATGGTGACTACGCTGCCGGGAAGGACCGAGCCACTGGGGCTGCGGACCGTGCCGCTGACCGTCGCGCCACGGGCCAGCACTTGCTGGCCCAAGTCCACTGCAACGGCTTCGGTGACGATCACGTTGCGGATGGCGGTGCCGGCGAATTGTTTGTGCTCGATCTCCACCAAGTAGGTGGTGGGGGTTAGCCCATCGATGGAGAACTCGCCGCGGGAATTGGTGCGGCTGGTTTTGATCGTGGCGATGCCCGGGAAGGTGCCCAGGGAAATGTCAAAGTCACTGCCGGTCCAGCGATCATCCTGGGTGGTTATCTTGGCCCGGGACACGGGCTTGCCGCTGCTGTCGAGGACTACGCCCTTGATGCCGCCGCCCTTGGTGCAGCGCACGGTGATCCCGCCGAGCTCTTGGCCCGCAGCGATGGTGAACACGTCGGACAAACTCGCCGCATGGTCAGGGGATTCCGCTTGGACCATAAAGTTTCCGGCCTTGGGGCAGGGCAGAGTGAAACGGCCTTGCTCGTCGGTGAAGGTTAGGGGCTTGCCAATGCGGACCGTGTTGACCGTGTCCGCTCCAGCGTGGCGCAGGGAAACGGAGAAGCGGCGTACGGGGCTGCCAGTCGCCGCGTCCACCACTTGCCCGCTGACCTTGGGCAGGCTCATGAGAGCGATTTGGAGGTGCATCTGGCCCGCTTCAGCTCGGGCCACTTGGCCGATGCGGAAGCCTACGGCTTGGGCGCGTAGGGTGTAGTGTCCGGCGGGCACATCGTGCATCAGGAACTCGCCCTTGGCGTCGGTTTCGATTTGGGTCTGGGTGCGGTTCTCGCGGTTGCCGATGGAGTAGGCCGTGACCTTGACATCCTTGAGGGGCACTCCGTTTTCATCGGTGACCACTCCACCAAGAGCCATGGCCAAATCAAGCGTGATGTCGCGGAGCATGTCCCCATCACCAGCCACGTGGATTTGAGAAAGGGTCACTTGCCCATATCCCTCGGCCTTGACCTGCAGCACAAAGTTGCCCTTGGCCAAGTTCTTGAACTCGTATTTACCCATGCTGTCGGAGGCGATCTTGATGGCGTTGGGGTCGTGGCCCCCGCCGATGGCCAGGGCCATCTGGCCCAGCTCCATTTCTGCGTCGGGCACTGTGTTGCCGGCGGTGTCAGTCACGGTGCCGCTGAGGGTCACGCCCTTGCTCAATTGAATCGGGTACAACTCGTTCAGCTCGCCCTCGGTGACGGTGATGCCGCCTTCTTCAAGGGGTGCGAACTCCGAGTGGGAAACCAGTAGGGCGTAGCGATCGAAGGGATCGACGCGAGTGAAGGAATACCGGCCTGAGGCGTCGGTCTTGGTGGTCTTGTCCCGGCTGCGATCCACA
>CALEMP010000241.1 GCA_937910685.1 uncultured bacterium | reverse complement strand
CGCTTTGGCGTCCGGGGGTACTGAACTTTGAGGGCGACTCGGTCTGCGCGGGCCAGCCGGTTCGCGCCTAAGTCAGCCAAGGGGGTTACCATGGCAGGCGCCCATTCCGTGACTCGGCTCGCGGACGGCTCAACCCACATGACTTCTCCCCCTGAAGACTCCGCAGCCCAAGAGCTTGCTCCGCTCCACAGCGAGCGAGCAAACATGGACTCATTCCTTCCTCTGCTCGCTAACTACGTGGGGGGGTTTGCCCAACAGGAGGAGATGATGGACCGTGCCCTCGAGCAAGCCGATCCTGTGGAGCTGCGCTCACTGGTGCATAAGCTGAAGGGGACCGGGGCGGGCTATGGCTATCCGGATATCAGCACGTGGGCGGGGACCTGTGAAGCGGCATTGATCCAAGCGGGGCCAGGAGGCACCCGGGATCCGGCGGTGCTTGCGGCCCATTCTGAGCTGCGGGTCCTGATGTTGCGGGCAAAAATGACCCTCGGCTGAAGTTTCAGCCTGGCTGGCAACTCCCTTGGTTAGGCGCCGGAGCGTGTCCAATTGGAACCCTCAGCCCCATCTTGGATGCTGATGCCCACCGCTGCCAGTCCCTCACGCAGGCCATCGGCGGTGACAAAGTCCTTAGCAGCTTTGGCCGCAAGTCGGGCCGCGAGGGCGGCCTCTAGAATCTGATCCAGGGCATTGGTTTGGGCCCCATGGCAATTGGCACGGCTGGTGCCGGGTGTTCCATCTTCCACCGTGATGCCCGCTTGCAGCAGTGCATCCCGCAGGGCGTCGGCGGTGCCAAAGGCCTTTTGCTCACGGGCGAGGGCGCGCACTTCGAGCAGGGCTCCTGCCACTTGCTCTAACAACTCGTCCGCCGAACCGCTGCCCGCGGCCAGCAGGAGTTCCAGATCTCCCGGTCGAAATAAACCCAGGAGACGACCCAAGTCGCGTACTAGGGTCAGGGTGATCTGCTTTGCTTCTGGTTCAAGGGTGCGTGCCTCCTGGGCCAAGCTGAACAACTCGGCCAGGGCCTCCCCGCTGCTGAAGTCATCGTCCATGGCAGCGATGAAACCTTTCCGATGGGCTGCGTTGGTTGCGTCCAAGTTCATCTCCTGGATCTCTTCCAGGGTTACCTTGCCCGGTTCCTCAGCCAAGGACCCAAGGCCCTTGGCCATGCGAATCAAGCCGGTGCGCGCGGCTTCCAAGGTGCTCGGCTCGAAATCCACTGGCCGGCGGTAGGCAGAGCGCAAGAGAAAGAACCTGAGGGCCGGGGCCCCATAGGTGTCCAAGAGCCAACGGGCTTGGAATTGTTGACGGAAGGCCGCGTCCTGCATGCGCGGGTCGCTCTTGGCCACCTTGCGTCCACCGTATTGCACCATTCCGTTGTGCATCCAAGTGCTGGCAAATGCATCCCCGTGCGCTTCGCTCTGGGCGATTTCATTTTCGTGGTGGGGGAACTTGAGATCATCGCCGCCCCCGTGCAAATCAAAGGCGCCGCCTAGGAGTTCGCTGGACATGACCGAGCATTCGATGTGCCAGCCGGGCCGGCCCGCGCCAAAGGGACTATCCCAGGAGGGCTCCTGGGGTTTGGCGTTTTTCCAAAGGGCAAAGTCCCCTGGGTGGCGCAGGTTGGATTGAGCTTGCACCCGGGAGCCGGCCTGCATGTCTTCGACTTTGCGTCGGGTGAGCTTGCCGTAGCCCGGATGCTTTTGGATGTCGAAGTAAACCCCGTCATCCGCAACGTAGGCCTTGTCCTGAGCGATGAGATCTTCGATGAAGGTGATCATCTGGGGCACATAGTCTGAGCAGCGCGGATGGGAGCTGATGGTCTCCACCCCGAGCTCCGCCAGGAAACCCTGATACTGTTTGGTGTAGCGCTCGGCGATGGAATCCCATGCCTCGCCGCTCTCGATGGCGCGGTTGATGATCTTGTCGTCGATGTCGGTGATGTTGTTGACGAAGTTCACCTTGTAGCCCCGGGCTGCGAGCCAGCGGGCCACCGTGTCGAAGAGCACCGGGCCCATCAAGTGCCCGATGTGGCAGTCGTCATAGACCGTGGGGCCGCACACATACAGTTTGACCTCCCCGGGGGTCAGGGGCTTGAGGGGGGACTTTTCACGGGTCAGTGAGTCGTAGATGCGGATCGCCATGGGGCTGAGGATAAGGCTGGCGGGCTCAAGAACAAGGGCCCAAGTGCTCAAGCCCTGGGGCAGACGACACATGGGATAGGTGGCAGCCCCCCGCGGGGCCGTGAGAGGCTATCCTGTGTCTAGCTCCGACCCCACGCGCGGGCCCCCTTATCATGAATGTCAGCAGTAATCTCCAAAATGACCCCAGCCAGCAGAACACTGCCGGTGGTGGACCTTTGAAGCCCTCCCGTGAACAGGCTGAAGAGGCCGTGCGGACCCTCATCCGCTGGGCCGGAGAGGATCCCGATCGCGAGGGATTGCTGAGGACACCGGAAAGGGTGGCTCGCTCCTATGGGGAGTTCTTCTCTGGCTATGACCAGGATCCCGAAGAGGTTCTGCAGACCACCTTTTCCGAGGTGGAGGGCTATGACGAGATGGTCCTGGTGCGCGATATTCCCTTCATGAGCCACTGTGAACACCACATGGTGCCCTTCATCGGCAGGGCCCATGTGGCCTACCTGCCGGACACCCGCGTGGTGGGGATTTCCAAGTTGGCCCGGGTGGTGGAGATCTACGCCCGTCGCTTGCAGATTCAGGAGAAGCTGACGGTGCAGGTTGCCGACACAATCAACCGCGTGCTGCAGCCCAAGGGCGTGGCGGTGGTCTTCGAAGCCCAGCACCAGTGCATGACCATGCGCGGGGTGCATAAGCCCGGGGCAGAAACGGTCACCAGTCGTATGCTCGGTGCCTTCCGCCACAAGGAAGCCACGCGCAAGGAATTCCTCGCCCTGATCGGGCGCTGAGGTCGGGCGCGTTCAGGGCAACGGATAGCCACGGGCCCGTAGTCGTCTGGCCAGGCCCATCAAGGGCAGGCCCACGATCCCATTCCAATCCTCACACTCGATGCGCTCAAAGAGCGTGATGCCTTTGGCTTCGAGCTTGTAGGAGCCCGCGCAGTGGCTCGGGTCGTCCGCATCCACATAACGCTCGATGGTGGCCCGATCCAAGGGTGCGAGGGTCATTTGCGCCACTTCGACCCAGACCTCTGGCGGCGTTCCATCCGGTCCCACTAGGGCGCTGGCGGTGATCAATTGGTGGCTGCGTCCTGCGAGCAGCATCAGCTGTTCGACCGCCGCGGGTTTGCTCCCAGGCTTGCCCAGTAGTTGGTCACCGAGGGCGAGCACTTGATCTCCGCCGATGATCAAGGCTTGGGGATGTATTTTGGATACGGCCGAGGCCTTGGCGAGGGCCAAGCTGCGTGCCAATTCGATGGGATCACTGGCCTTTGCTTGCAAGGGTGCTTCGTCCACCAGGGACGGGACCTGTGTGAACTCGAGGCCCAGTCGCAGGAGTAAGTCCCGGCGGCCGGACGAGGTGCTGGCCAGAATCAAGGGCGCGGGGTGTGTGCTTTCCAACATGTGATGTGTTTGAGCTCGGGCGCCCTAGGCGGGAGTGGGAATGGATCGAGGGCCGCAGCGTTTGCACGCTGCGGCCCTCGAGGTTGTTTCTTGAATGGGGATTTCAGTCCCCGTGCAGAATCAGTGCTTCTGGCTTCCAGCGGGCTTAACCAAGCCGGCCTTGAGCAAGGTCGGGTAGGCACCGTTCTTAGCGATGGTCTTGAGGGCCCGGGTGGAGAGGCGCACGTTCACGTGCTGGCCAATCTCGGCAACCCAGATGCGCTTGCGCTGGACGTTGACCTTGAACTTACGCTTGTTCCGGCCAGTGGTGCGCAGACCAATGCCGCCCTTGTACTTGGGCAAACCCCGGCGGGCGATGGTTCCGCCGACGCGGGTTCCTCGTTTCGTTACCTGACAGACGCGGGACATGGTGAAGCTGGTGTAGGTGGACCGCCAGAGGAGGCGGTGAATCGGATCGTAGTGGGTCAGCCGGGGGGGCACGGTGCTCCCCAAATGTGCTGACTAAGCCTAGGAGCATAGAAACCAGGTACCCCTGACGCCAGTCTGGGGAGGGGTTTTTTGAGTTCTGGGGACCAAAAAGAGACTCCGCTGGGGGCTGCCCCCAGGTGACCAGGGGCTGGAGGCCCAAAAACCGGGGCCTCCAGGGGGCTGGATCAGTAGTAGCGGCGCACGGAAACCGCGCTGAGGGTGTAGACCACGGGGAAGTCCGGATCCTCGCCCGGGGCCAGGATTGTAAAGGTGCCCTTGACCACGATCGGCAGGTAGGGGTGGTACTCGAAGCCCTCTTCCCCCTCAGCGGTGACCAGGGCCCACTCGTCGGGCCTGGGGATTCCTCCAAAACAGCAAGCCCCCGTATCTCGCACCAGCATGAACTCGCGCACCTTCCGTTCCACATAGTCCGTGGGGATCATGTAGCCCAGTAGCTCGATTTCCGTGCCGTCCAGGGCCTGGACCTTTTCGGGGAACTCGAACGGCTTGAGGGGGACTTCGGGATCCTCCTCGGGGTAAAGGTGATCGAGGAGCAGTCCATAGTCCGACTTCATCAGGGAGAGCTTGCTGAAGGTCAGCACGTCCTTGTTCTTTTCCCCTTGGGCTTCGTCGATCACCGCAAGGCCTGAGGCTAGGTCTTCGTCGAGGCCCGCTTGCTCAATCAGTCCGCGCACGGCATCTTCGCCCCCTGGAATGGTTCCCCCGGGGATCGGGTCCAGATCCAGTTGGGCGTCGATGGGGGCGGCTTCAGGAATCATCTGGGAACCCTGGGGCGCTCCGCTGTTCTGATCCGCCTCATAGCCTGGGTTGCAAGCCCCCAAGAGCAGGAACGAACTGAGCAGGAGGCACCAGGAGAGCGACGTTGAGTTGGTTTGGGGACTGGTCATGGGACTGCTGTGAGGATACGGAAAA
>CALEMP010000240.1 GCA_937910685.1 uncultured bacterium | reverse complement strand
CTGCTGAAGCTGAGGCTCCCGCTGCTGAAGCTGAGGCTCCCGCTGCTGAAGCTGAGGCTCCCGCTGCTGAAGCTGAAGCTCCCGCTGCAGAAGCTGAGGCTCCCGCTGCAGAAGCTGAGGCTCCCGCTGCAGAAGCTGAGGCTCCCGCTGCTGAAGCTGAGGCCCCCGCTGCTGAGGAGACCAAGGAAGAAGGAAAGGAAGAGGGCTGAGCCTCTCCTGCCCGCATCCTGCGCCCGGTGACCGCCGGCGCAGGATGAGCTAGCCCTCCCTCGAGGGCAGTCCAGTGGGGACGACGGCCCGTTCCGGGCGGTCGTCCCTTTTCCTTGTTTCAGGCACACCCAATCATCCAGATGTTCGTTCCGTTCCAGCGCCTATTAGGGACCTCCGTCCCATTCAACCGGAGCCCAAGGGGTTCTGGCGCTTGGGTGCTGGCGCTCCTGCTGCTGGGCTTTGCTGCATGTGGGGCTCCGGGCCCGGATCCGATTTTCCAGGGGCCATTGTCGTCGGGGCCATTGTCGGCGGGGCCAGTTCCCCCGCGCTACCAGGGCAGACTCGAGGCCCTTAGCGCGGCACTTGAAAGTGAACCTGACAGTGTTGCGTGGTATATGGTTCGTCGCCTGCGGGCTCAGCTCCTGCAGGATGCGTCCCGTGGCATGGGGGACTTGGCGGGGGCCCAAGCTTTTGTGGAGGGCGCGGCTTCCGTATTGGAGGGTCGTACCCGCGTGGCTGCCTGTGATTTTGTTCTGCAGTTTCGGCGCGAGGACAACCGGCCGGAGCTTGAGTTAGTGTTGGTCCTTGAAAGCCGTTGGCCTCGGGAATTGGTGTTTACCTCCGGCGCGGGGCAATTGACCATGGAGCGGGTTTTCGTGGAGCCCAGCGGAAAGCTAGCTCGGGTCAGCAAGCAGGTGGCCCTTGAGGAAGCGCCCAAATGGTCTGTCGTCCGAGACCAACCAACGGAAATCTCCATGGGGTTTTGGCCCCTGGGCATGTCCTCCGAGGCACTGGCCGGCAGGCTGGAGGTTCACCTGCGGCTACTCCTTGCGGAGGTGAGGGATGGGGTCGACCTGTTCTCGGCCGGGGGGTTGGAAACCTCTCCGGCCATGCACGTGGAGCTCGCGGCCTTTCTACCCAACGGGGCCCTCCCGCTCCAGGATCTGGTTCCTGCGGTGCTCGACCAGGGAATTGGCATACATGGGCTGATGGAGCGCCTTGTGCGCTTGAGCCCTTCCGATTACAGGGAGGCTAGTGATCAGATTACCGCCTTGATCGGGCGTGCCACGGACCTGGAAATCAGCGTGCGGATTGCCCCAGCCCTGCGTTGGGTCACCCAGGGGAGCTATCCGGGATCCGATCCCAGGGAGTGGCGCCTTTGGGCTCGGCAACAAATTTTGAAGAACTCTGGGGCTCTAGACCCCTCGGGACTGGACTTGCCGGGCTCGTAATGCAACAAGTAGGACACCATGGCAAACAGCAAACGACTTCAGGGCACCCTCGAGGAACATATGGCCGCTTTCCAGCGCGGCGCAGTGGAGGTGATTGAGGAGCGCGAACTGGAAAAACGGGTGGTCCGGGCCTTGGCCGAAGACGAGCCCATGCGGATTAAATTTGGCATGGATCCGAGCTCTCCGGATCTGCACCTAGGGCACGCAATTCCACTCTTCAAGCTGCGCGACCTACAGCGTCTCGGGCACCAGATCGTGCTGATTGTCGGGGACGCGACCGCCATGGTCGGGGACCCTAGCGGACGGTCGAAGTTGCGCCCGGTGCTGACCCGCGAGCAGGTGGCAGCCAACCTGGAAACCTATACGGCCCAGGCGGCTTTGGTGCTGGATCTAGAGCGCACGGAAATTGTGCGCAATGCGGGTTGGTTTGATCAGATGGGATTCGAAGGCATACTTCAACTCACCACGCGCATGACCGTGGCTCAAATGGTCGAGCGCGATACCTTTCAGAAGCGCCTGTCCGCCGGCGAACCGGTGGGCATCAATGAGTTTCTTTACCCACTGATGCAGGGTTGGGATTCCGTGGAGGTACGTGCGGACGTGGAGCTTGGGGGCACGGATCAATTGTTCAATCTCTTGGTGGGGCGCCGCCTCCAAGAGCAAGAGTCCCAGCGGCCCCAAGTGATGGTGACCACACCCCTGGTCAATGGCCTCGACGGCCGCAAGATGAGCAAGTCCTATGGGAACTCCGTGGGCTTGACCGATAGTGCGCGCGAGATGACCTTTGGCTTGATGCGTCTTGACGACGAAGCCATGGGCGTCTGGTTCTTGCAGTTGACACGCTTGGGAGAGCCCGAGATCGCCGAGTTACTCAAGGGGCATCCACGCACTGCGAAGGCGCGCTTGGCCTTGGAGGTTGCAGGCTTCTTCCATGGTGAAGAAGCCGCCGCAGAGGCCGCTGATGCTTTCAATCGCGAGGTGCGGGACAAGCAGCTGCCCGCAGACATTCCAGAGGTCCGTTGGGATTCAGCCCTAGGCAGTACCCGGGCCCTGGCCAATCTGCTCAAGGACATGGGCCTGGTTCAATCCACCAGTGAGGCCCGCCGGGCCATTGAGCAGGGGGGCGTGCGTTGGAATGGAGAGGTAAACACCGATCCGCGCTGCGAAATGAGCGAACCCAAGGAGCGGGTCCTGGTGCAAGTCGGGAAGAAGCGGGTCATGCACCTCTTGCCCGCCCAGGGGTAGGAATCCAAAGGGCCAGTTGCTGATGGACCGGTTTCTGGGGGCTCACCCTCAGCGTCCCCGCACGAGCCCAGTTAGCCCGCGGGTAAAGGTCGGGTAGTTGGGGTCGTCGGTTTGCACCGTGAGGTTGGCTTCGATGCGTCCCGCCGGATGTGAGCTCAGGATCACAAGCCCAACTTTCCAATAGGGGCTGTTGCCATCGTCATCGGCACCGATGGCCTCAAGGTCGCAGCGCATGTGCTCAGCGCTGGGCCCGGTCAGTATCGGGCTATGCACCCGGAGTCGTTGGCCTGGCAAGAGGGAACGCAGCACCGCTTCCAGCCGCTGTTCTTTGCCCAGTGGAACCAAGGAAAAGCTCAGGGTGGCGGGGCTCAAGATCACATCCGTGACCACGCTGCCACGGAAGGGGATCATCAGGCGCCCCTCTTCTCCGAGGCCCTCCGAGTCTGTGGTGCTGAGCACGATCTCCCCTTGCACTGGTCCCAACTCAAGGGGTGGGTCTAATTCGGCTGTGAGCTGCCAGTGCAATTCGCCGAGGTTATGAATTGCTTCAAGTTTTGCTTGGACCTTATCTGGCGCGGAAAGAATAGCCAGCACTTGGGCCGGGGACCCAGGGATGCCGGTCAGAATGTTGACCTCGCTCCCGCCGCCCCCGTTCATGGGGATGTCGCCCAGCTCGATGGTGTCGCGCCCCATGGAAAACAGGCGGTCTACCTTGAAGGAGACTTCGAGCATCAGGAATGGGGTGGCCTCGGAAGTGCAGCGCATCCGAACGGTCACCAGCTTGTCTCGATTCTGCTGGGCGGTGGCCACCAGGTCCGTGTCGATGCGCAGGACCAAATCCGCAGTGGCCCCCGGGGGAATCGTCAGGATGGAATTGTGCCGGGAGAGGACACCTTGAATTGCGGTGGGGGAAGTCACCCCAAAGGAAAGGGGGCGCACGCAGGCGCACGCGGGCTGAATGGCTTGAATCGTGACCGGCTTGGGGTCGTGATTTTGAAAAGTGAAGGTGTGCTCGCGCCGTTGCCCGTAGCTGATGACTCCCAGGCGATGGTAGTAGGGGCGGCTCGATTGCTCGGGGTTGAGGATCAGGAGCCCGCGACCATTCTGACCGAGACCGTGGGTGGCGTTGGTTGTGGCGTGCCCGCCTCCCGCGGGTTCGTGGGGGGTGGCTTCTTGGTTGCAGGCCCCAAGGAGGCAGCCCAAAAGACTGGCCAGAAGGGTCTTGCCCAGGGGCGTGCGCATGATGGTCATGGGGCTGACCCTATTGCTTGTCCTTGGGGGTGGTGGAGTCCGGCTCGTTCTCCTGAACGTCCTCTCCATCCTCGTCGCCTCCACCATAGCCCAAGGCCCCGAGGGCAGAAGCGCTCGGCCCGTCCCCGCTCGCGCCTGGGGCCTGGACCCGTTCCGGCTTGCGCTCTGCGAGCCAAGCGTGCAACCGCTGGGCCTCGGGATGGTCTTCGGCGTAGAGGTTCTCGGTTTCACCTGGGTCGGTGGCCAAGTGGTAAAGCTCGGAGTGCTCGGGCTTGGTTTGATGCCAGACGTACTTCCAGTCCTTGTCACAAGCAGCAAAAAGGTTGTCGTACTGGTTAGGGGGGAGGTTGCGTTCCTTGGGGCTGTGGTCGTCCAGTAGGTTTAGGGCATCCGCGTAAGCGATGCGTGCTTGGGCCTCGCTCTTTCCATTCCAGAGCCCGCTCAGGCTGCTGCCGTCCAAATCGGAACTGCTGCCCAGGTCGAGGAGCTCAAGCACCGTGGGCACCACATCGATGGTGCGTACCTGCTCGCTCACTTGCTTGCCGGCGGGCATACCTGGGGCGCGGATCAGGAGGGGGACTTGGATGGACCAGTCATACAAGAGCCGGTGCTTGCCCCAGCCGTGGCGTTCAAGGCCATCGAGCAAGCCTTGGCCATGGTCGGCGGTGACCACCACGATGGTGTTGTCCCATTCCCCTTGGGCTTCGAGCTGATCGATGATGCGCTGGATTTGCAAGTCCATCCATTCGAGTTCTGGATCGTACATGCGGTCACGCCAAACATGTCCCATGTCACCTTTGATACGGGTCCCTTCGGGCGGGTACTGAACTCCGCGCTTGGCGCTGAAAGCCTGTGGGGGCACCACGCTGGTGTCGTGCACATCGAACATGTGCACCCACAACATCCATGGTTCGCCAGCGGCCTCGTCAAGCCAGCCGAGGGCTTCGTCGACGGTCAGATCCCCACGCCTTTGCGTGCTTGTGATACCCCCCTGATCGAAGCTGGTATCGTGCTTCTGCTGGTGGCTGAGGTCTAGCTCTCCGCTGGTCACACCGCCAGTGCTGAACATGTCGAAGCCCTGGTTCAAGCGATAGAACTCGCTGACCGGGTAGGAGCTTACCGTGGCAGCAGTTTGGTAGCCGTTGGCTTTCAGCTGCTCGGGTAGGGTGGTGATCTCGTCAGGCAAGCGGAAGCCAGCCCTGTCCGAGTGGAAAACCCTTAGGCCATGGTTGTAGTTGTTCAGGCCCGAAAGGATCGAGGCGTGGGACATGGGGGTGATGCCCGCCGTTGAAACGCAGCGATCGAAGCGCACACCTTCCGCAACGATGCGCTCAAGGGCAGGCACCTTTGCATCCCCTCCGTAGACACTCATGTGATCCGGGCGAGTGGTGTCCAGGGTGATCAAGAGGACGTTAGGACGCTCTGGCCCATCGCTGCAAGCGGTGGTTAGGGCGAGGACGGTGAGGGCCAGCGCCCAGGTTTTGGATTGAGTTAGAGAAGTGAATTGCATGCTGATCAGGATTTGCCTTGGACGGGCATCATTGTCCCCGAGGGATGGGCCCCACATGGGCGTCTCGCTCCCGTTTCACCAGGTGTTCAAAGAGAGCCTCGCGCGGGGGGTCCTCTCCGCGCAGGGCTTGGCGGTACCAGCCCAATTCCAGGTTGTCGAGCCGCTTACGCCCGCCCACCTGCTTGCCCCCGACCTTGCGCCGGTAGGTCACGTATTCGCGCCACCAGGGTCCGTCGAGGGGAAGTGGATTGCTTCCCAGAACCCGTTGCTCCTGGATATCGGGAATCTGGTCGTCGGAGCGCTCAGAAAGCCTACATAGGTCCGTTGTGAGGGCATATTCCCGCAGGAGGGGGTCGTCGCTGGCAAGTAGAAGCTCCGTGATCCGTTGACCTTCGGCTGTGCTGATTGGCTCGGGACGGTTGAGCAGTAGGTGCAGGTCAGCAATCAGTGCCAGGCTCGAGAGCTGGTTGCCGGATGACTTCGACGTTCCCAGAAACCCTGTGAGGTCCCCGCGCAATTGGCTCACGTTGCGGTGATTGAGAGCATGCAGACCCGCCAGGCCTCCAATCAGGACCAGCAGCAGAAGGTGTCCTCGCCAGGCTTTCATGGGGAAGCCTCCAGGCCCCCAAGGGCGGCTCGCAGTAACCCCAGGGTGGTGGGGGAACCCAGGACCCAAAGGGCCAGCAGGCACAGTGTCCCTGCGGCGCAGAGTGCCATCCGGGGGCGCGTGATCCCGCGCAGTCCGAGGCAGATCAAGCTGGCACAACCGATCAGCAGGATGGGAACTAGGGGGAGTCGGAAGCGGGACATGGCCACAAGGGAACCCGTTGCCAAGTAGTACGCGCCCTGCAGGGCAAAGATTCCTGCGGCGGGGCTGGCGGGCATACGGGCTCCGAGCCCGATGATCCCCAGCAGCAGTGTTAGGGCCGCGGCGGCCACCGACCAAAGAACCAGGGGGACTCGGAATTGGGCCAGGCTGCTTGGGTAGTGTCCAAGGGTCAGGTGGCGTGTCAAGAAACTCACGGGCGCGACGAGATCGCTGAGTTTTTGCATGCGCGCTTTAAGAAACCAAACCGGGTTGGCTTGGGCAAACTCCAAGCCCTGCCGGCGGTTGGCGTCTAAGCGCAGGGGAAGGTTGAGCTCCTCTTCTGCCCGGGGCCAAGAAATCAGGTCCCCATGGGTACTGCTTGTCCCACGCATGGGCTCGCGGACTTTGAGGATCGGAAGGCCTCGCCGTTGGAGCGTCGTGTTCACCGGAATCAAATCAAAGTTCCGGTGGGTGGCATTGAGTCCGTTGTAGACGTTTTCCCCCAGGGTTGAGGCCACGGTCAAGCGGCCATAAACCTCCAGGTTGCGCAGGCTCCAGGGGAGTATCACCAGGGCAAAGAGCAGCAGGGGCAAGCTGACCACCCGCAGAATCTCCACCAGCCTTGTCCCTTGGCATCGAAGGGTCCAGGCGAGGGGCAAGAGCAAGAGCGGTGTCAGGTAGAGGTTGGATTCCTTGAGGTGCACGCTGATACCCGCCAGCAGTGCATAGCCCAGGAGCCTCAGTCCCCGCGCGGGATGCCCAGGGTCGTGGCTAGCGGCGATCAAGAGGGCCAGGGCCGGACCCCAAAGGGCAAGGGAGAGGGACTCGCTCCAGAGTAGGTGCGAATAGGAAGCTAGGGGCAGATGCAGTACCCACAAGACCCCGGTCACCAGGGCGATCCGGTCATTGAAGAGTCGGCGCGCAATCGCCATGCAGCTCCAACCGATCGAAACCGTGCTCAGCACCTGTATGACCCGTGCCAGGAGCAATCCTTGCTCATCGGCAAGGAAAAAGCAAAGCCGCAGAAACCCCGGATAGAGTGGCGGCCAAAGGTAGCGATAGCAGTCGAAGTAAATCCCGAAGCGCTCAAGCCCGAGGGCTAAGAAGACGTAGTTTGCCTCGTCAGATTGAAGCTCCACCGGCATGGCCAGCAGGAGCAACGCAAATCGGAGGAGCAGGCCCAGCAGCAGGATCCCCAGCAGTTTGTGCTGGAAGCTTGCGGCGCTGTTGCTTGTTCTGTCGGTGGCCTTCATCGGTCTGGTGACACCGCTCTCACGGGTGGCTCATTACCTTAGGGTCCCGAGCGGCCTGTCTTCAACGTCCGTCTTCGACAGTCTTCTCGGCGGCTATGACATCGGCCTTCGCCAGGTTTTCGGACCTGACCAGGGCCGTGCCCACCATTTTCTGCCCCTTCGGGCCGAGCACTTCCATGCCCGCATCCCCGGTACTTTTCGAGAGGGTGTAGAGCTTCAAGCGGTTGCTCTTGGCCATGAAGATTACATAGGCCCGGCCCGTGGTAACCCGGCTCAGCACCACATCTTTTAGATCACTGGCTTGCTTGCCAAGGCCGCTAAAGAGCAAGGCCTCATAGTGCAAAGCCGCGTCACCCACGATTCGGCTGCGACTGTCCCTGAGTCCGTAGGCCAAGAGGGGGGCGGGTTTGCTGGCGTCCTTTTGGCTTGCTGCGAGAGCCTCGAAGCGCTGAAGGATCATCTGTTTAGGATCAGGAACCAACTCGCGCACAGCCTCGTAGTTGCGCCAGGCAATGATCTGCTCCAGGTCATGCCAGATAAGGATCTCGCGGATTCCCTTTTGAACTTCGTCCTGGTTGGTGAGCTGGGCGAAAAAGTCGGTTGTGTTTTTTTCCTGGCGTAGCCAGAAATTGAAACGGATGAGCTCGTAGATGTTTTGCTCGGTGGCTTTGCCGCCGACGATCAGGCGCTGGATGTCAGCCCTACGCTGGATCAGCCTTGGGGTGGCCAAGTCCGTTCCTAGCTTGAGGTATGCAATGCGCTTGAGTAGGAACTCAAGGCTGCGGGCGCGTAGGCCCGGGTGAGTTTCTTCCGCGTGGTCGAGGACCCAGGTGTATGCATTTAGGCATTCTTCGGGGCTGTTTCCTAGGGTGAAGAGGTGGTTGCCCCAAGCGAGCCAAGCGTAGGGGTCCTTGGCCGATTCCCCTTCGGGCAGCACTGCAGTCCGAAGGCCGGTGATCGCGAGTTCGAACGTGCTCAGGAACTTGTCGGCGTCCACGACCCCGTCGAGACGCTCGATCAGTTGGCGGGTGTTTTGGACCAGCACAGTGGCGGGCGGCGCTTGGGCCGCGTAGTGGGACGCGAGCTTGGGCTCTTCCTTGGGATGGACTTGGATGCAGATTGTGTTTTTCTTGATCCAGTTTGTGAGGCCTTCGTCCTCGAAAATTCGAGCCATACGGAGGCACTCGGGGAGTTCAGGGTCGCTGAACCAGATCAGGACCGGAAGGCCCTCTTTCTCGGCACGTGCGAAGGCGTCCTGGCTCTTGAGTGGTAGGAAGGGCCCCTCGGTTTGGAGGGCGCTGGCGGGGGGGGCTACGGCCAGCAGGGCAAACCCGGCTGTGAGGAGGATACTGGGGATAGTCATGGGATTGTCTGGGTGTCTACGGCCAGAGCATGGGCCTGTTGGCCCCTTTCTTGGAAGGGCAAGGCCCTCTGGAGGGGCTGGGGAAGTCTACAGGGCTGGGAACCAGCCCGGTAAATACAATCGGGGGCACCCCGTGGAGGGTGCCCCCGATGGCAATTAAAGTCTCTCGGGTGTGAGAGGCTCAGCCTGCATCGCGATGACGGTAGGTCCGTAGGTCGTAGCGCTCGATCTTGCGGTAGAGCGTTGCTCGGCCGATTTTGAGGCGCGTAGCGGTCTCTTTCACGTTCCAGCCCGTGGTGAGCAGGGCGTGTAAGAGAATCTCACGCTCGTAGTGTGCAAAGTGCAGGATTTCGCCGGGCTGCACAAAGCTCGTGCTCGGGGCGCTGGTGGAGATCGTCGTGTGGCGATCCTCAAGGCGTGATTGGAGTTCTTGACGCTCCAGGACATGGTCCACAGCGGTGACCAGACGGGCCTCCTCCATGGGGGTGATCACAAAGTCGTCCGCACTGCGGTCGAGCATGCTGGCGGCTTCGTCCACCTCGGAACCCTGTGCCAAGAGGATGACTCCGATGTCCTTGCGGAGGGATCGGAAGTGCTCAGCTGGGCGTTCAGCGGGGAGGTCGGAGAGACAAACAGGGGTGAGTATGATGCCGGGATCCTCTTCGAGGATGACTCGGCGGGCTTCAGCTGCGCTGCGGGCCCTGCGAACATCGTGGCCACCTCGCTCAAGTCGTGCACCAATACGGGCAAGGGCGGCGGGGTCGTCGTGAATTACAAGAATGGTATGGTTCATAGTGGTATGGTTTCCCAATGGGGGACACCTATAACTTCGATGCCCAGGGGGCTCGTTCTTGTGGGGAATCCAAGGAAATCGAACTTGGGTGGGCCGTGCCGCGGACTCTAGGATGGAGGGATGCATACCGAAACCTCTCCTGCAGCGCGCTCAAGTGCCATATTGGGGCGTATCTCCACGCATGCAGCCTCCTTTGGAGGGGAGACTCTCAGCGCTGGGAAAACTCTCGAATTGAGATTTGCGACCGGTAAACGGGGGATATTCGTATGGGGGTCGTGAGGCTTGGCACGTCTAGTTGGTCCGAAAAGGGCTGGCTAGGAGCCTTCTATCCTAGGGGTCTTCCCCAGGGGAAATTCTTAGGTCACTACGCCACTCGGTTTCCCGCGGTGGAAGCGGACGTGACTTATTATCGCGTGCCGTCAACGCGCATGGTTGCCGGCTGGCGCGAGCGCACCCCGAAAGGTTTTCGCCTTTGCGCCAAGTTTCCGCGATCTATTGTTCATGGGGGCAAAGGGCCCCAACCCGATGGCGACCGGGTCCTGCATCCGGAATTCACCCGCCAGGACTGCGCAGGGTTTCTGGGCGCCATGCAAGAACTGGGTGAACGGGCGGGCCCCTTGATCATGCAGTTCCCCTATTTCAATGCCAGGGTCTTTGCTGATCTAGATGCCTTCTTGGAACGCTTGGTGCCTTTCCTGGATCAACTTCCACAGAATGGAGCTTATGGGGTCGAATTACGCAATCGAGAGTGGCTGTGTGAGCCTCTCTTGGAAGTCCTGCGCCAACGGGCGATCACCTTGGTGCTGGCGGACCTGCCCATGATGCCCCATCCGGACTCGTTGGCCCCTGATCTGAATTTGCTCACAAGTGACCGTATCTACGTGCGTCTGGTCGGGGACCGCAAGGTGACCAATGCCTTGACCTCTACCTTTGACTCGCTGGTGGTGGACCGCCAGGAACGATTGCAGCGCTGGGCAGATTGGTTGGTGCCCATGAGCGCTCAGGTTAAGGAGACCTATGTGTTTGCAAACAATCATTTCGCGGGGCATGGCCCGGCCAGCGCGGACAGTTTGGGCATGTTGCTGGCCGCGGGTGGCGTGAAGCTGGAACCAGCACCGGGGATTGCACCGGGGGAGTTGTTCTGATGGGCTCCTTACCCCCCCGGGAGGGACGGCTAGAGGTCTATGCCCAGGCCGAGATCGCGCGCACCTACGATCGTCGCTGGTCCCAGGCCCGGGGGCGCAGGCGGGATCTGCGCAAGCAAAGAGCCCTGGCCAAGGCTCTCGAATCTCTTGAGGGAGCCCTCGGCCGGCCCCTGGGCACCATTCTCGATGCCCCCTGTGGGACCGGACGTTTCGGTGCTTTTTGGAGCGCGCGAAAGCTCCCCATGGGGGGATCCCGTGCAGCTCTGGTCCTAGGGCTCGACGGGTCCCTGCCCATGTTGCACCAGGCCCAAGCCAAGGCATGGAATCACCCCCTCGCTGCGGGGGACTTGGCCCGGCTGCCCTTGGTGAGTGGGGCCGTGGACGTGGTGGTCTGCATCCGTTTCATGCACCTAGTCCGCAGCTCCGCAGCTCGGGTGGAGTTTCTCCGCGAGGCAGCGCGGGTGGCGGGGGGCGGTGTGATTGTGGATTACCGACATGGACAAACCCCGCGGGGGGTGGGGCGGCGCTTGAGGGGGATTCTTGCCCGCTGGTTCGGTCAGGAGGGGCCTCGTATTTGGCCAGGGAGAGCTCAGGCCCTGGCGGAGGTCCAGGAGGCTGGCATGGGGCTCGTGGGGGTGGTTCCCGTGCGCCGACCCTGGTGGATTGGAGACAAACTGCTCCTGGTGGCCCGAGCGCCTTCACTGATGGCCCCCCCCACATTGGGTCCAGAAAGGGGCATCCTCGGGTCGAACACCAACTCCGGGGCCGACTCACCGTAGGCTCCCAAGTCAAATTATGCGCCACTTTCCCCTCCTCCTCATTCTCCTGTGCTGCACAGCCTGGGCGGCTGCTCCAGTTTCCGTTTCCCAAGATCCCAAGCCGGTCGAGGGAGACGTTGTCACCATCCTGCACCCGTCAGGCAACAAGGCCCGGGAGGGACGCATTGTTGCGGGCCGCAGGGAAGGTCTCTGGACCGGCTGGCACGAGAATGGCAAGCGTGCCTATGTGGGGGTTTTCGAGGACTACCAACGCGTGGGTCCTTGGACCTTTTGGAGGCCCAACGGCAAGAAACGATCTGAGGGGGAATTCGTGCGCGGAAAGCGCACTGGCCCCTGGGTGGTATTCCATTCCAGCGAGAAGAAGCAAGTGGAAGGCAGTTGGGAAAACGGTCTGCGCGTGGGACTGTTTCTGCGTTGGGACAAGGATGGGAATAAATCCGTGCGCCATACCTTTGAAGCGGGCGTGGCCCATGGGGCGTATGTGGCTTATCACCCCAATGGCAATAAGTCCGAAGAGGGCAGCTACAGCCGCGGACGCAAGTCCGGCGAGTGGAGCAACTGGCATGAGAAGGGCACCCTTGAGCGCAAGGGAGGCTACAGCAATGGCAAGGAGTCCGGAGTCTGGGAATTGTATGCCCAGGAAGGATACCTGCTGGGCAAGGGACCCTATGTCCAAGGCATTCAGCATGGGCTGTGGACGAGCTACTATCCCAACGGCAAGGCGGCGGCCATTGGCCCCATGATCAATGGAGTGCAGGCCGGTGAGTACGAGGAATTTTGGCCCACGGGAGCACGTCGGGGCAAAGGGCCCATCAAGGCGGGCAAGCGCGAGGGCATTTGGGTGATTTTAGATCGCCAAGGAAATGTGGACCCGGACCAGAGTGGAACTTACGAAGAGGGCAAGAAGGTACTTTGATGCAAAATATAATCCTTGGAACGATCGGGCTTTTGTTGGCATCGGCGGGCACTCCCCAGGACGTGCCCCAGCTGGACTCGTCTCCCCTGAGCGGGACCACTCTGCGCCGCACCTTTGTCGCCGAGCACGACCTGACCCTTGAGGGCTTTCGGCAGCGCATTGACGAGGGTGAGTCTAGGGACTTACCAGGTGGAGCACGCTTCACCTCGAAGCAGCGTTTGGTGTTCGATGACCTCGCCGGCCCGGCCCTTGGCCAGCGACCATTGACTCTTTGGCGCAAATTCATCGCCCTCGAAAGCACTGCCGCATTGGCGCCACCCGAAGTAAAGGAGCCCGTGCTCGCCACGGCTCAAACGGAATTGGTAGGGGCCAGCGTGGTGATGACTTGGGCGCCAGAAGAGCAATCCTATGGCCGCTACTACGATGCCCGCGAAGAGGCTGAGTCCTTACTGGCCTCCTTGAGTGTGGATCCTTGGATGGGTTGGATCGTGGGGAAGGAAAAGGCTGAAGACGGATCTTGGAAAATCCCGGCAAAAGACCTGGAGGGCCTGCTGGCCCCCGGTGGGGACTTGGGTTTTACCCCGGGCACCGAACGCGCCGGGCGTCGCTTATCCCGAACTCTGGTCAACGGAGTCGGCGGTGGATTGGAAATGGCTTTTGGCGGCCAAAGCACTGGGGAGTTGACCGTGCGGCCCCTTGGGTTGCAGACCAATGAAGAGGGCGCCAGGCACTTGGTCTTTTCCTTGAGCCTCAATGGTCGCTGGAATTCGGATGTGACCGAGCGTCTCAGTCAGACCTTGCTTCCCCGTGAACGGGAACAGGGTTCGAGTTTCGAACGGGCATCCCTGTCCCTAGGGCTCAATGGTCGTGGACAACTGCTTGCAGATCCGATCACTGGACGCCCGGTGTCTTTGACTCTGAACTGCACCGAGAGCGTCTCCATGAAACTGACCGAAGGTCTCGAAACAGGCAACCTCTTCCATCAGGAAATGTCCATGCGCGGGCGTTTGGAAATTGTGCATCGCGTGGCCGAGCGCAAGTAAAAGATCGGGGTTGATTCCTAGGGTTGGATCTCAACCATCAGTCCGTTGCTGAGGGCGGCACCTTGCGTGCTAGACGGATCCAAAACCCAAGCCTGGTAGTAACGCAGTTGGCCCGGTCCTGCATTGGCGATGGGCACATGCATGACACCTGCGCCAGTGCTGTCCGCGACGGTCCAGAGGGTGCGTTTGAGGGGTCCGCCCACCAAGAGATCACCTAGGGGTAGGTTGATGGTGGCGGAGGCGTTGCCCTCAAAAAGAACCACCGGGCGGCCGGTAGGGACTCCCGAGAAAGAGACCCTGAATGTTCCCGCGGAAGCCGCCGGTAGGCTCTGCCATTGCAATTCGAAAGTGCCCGCACTGGTGGTTCCACCGGATCCATAGTGCTCGGGAGGGGTCCATCCAAAATCCACACCCAGGTCGAGGGGGAAGGCGTTCGAGAGGTCCTGTGCCGAAAGGCCTGGTAAGCGTACGACCACATCGCCTGATCCGGCAGCGCTAGGGGGCCGCAGGGTGATGCGCGTGCCCTGTTGGCTGGAGGCGATGTTGCCCTTGCGCAGCAGGTGGCGGTGGGCCGGGGCTTGCGCTTGGGTGAACCAGACTTCATTTGCGCTCGGGTGGAACCCCGTGCCGATTAGGGTGACCCAGTTGCCTTGCCAGGTCACGCCGGTGATGGTTGGTTTGCTGGCGCTCTTTATTCCATAGATTGCTTGGACTCCAAGCACATCGTCTGCGTGCAAGGAGCGGTGACTTACCCCTTTGTCAGAGGGCACCCCTGCATGCATGGTGGCATCGGCATCCGTGCTGTGGTTCAGCCCGAGGGCATGGCCGTACTCGTGGCAAGCGATGCCCTGAATATCCATGGGGTCATCCCCGATGAGAATCCCATCGGGCCCATCGTTCCAATCCCGGGGATCTTCAAAGAAGCGGATCCGCCAACCATCTGTTGAGGGAACTTCGGTGAAGGCGAGGATCGAAGACGTCGTGTTGATGACGGAGAATATGTTGCCGTTGGTGCCCCCTGGAACCCCGGCGCGCCCGGAGTAAAAGCCGTCGAAGTTCGCTCCACCAGACCCGAGTTGGTCCTGGGTTGGATCGCTGCAGCCTGTGCCATGGGGACCGGAGCCCCACTCTGCCACTCCCTTACGAATTGCCAACTCTGCGCCCAGGGACCCAGGAAAGTCTGGGTCTGAGACAAGGTTGTCGTTGGCCTCGGGGTCTAAAAAGCCATTGAGGATGCGGAAATGCCGTTGGGTCAGGTCCAGCACGTCTCCGGATAGGAAATAGGTCTGGCCCCTCTCTGGCAGGCAGATAGTGGCCATACCGGCCACTAGGAGCATGGCAGGCAGTGATTTTGGTTGTGGGACCGGGATCCTCATGGTGCGGTTGGAGCTCCCCCCCGGGGAGGTCCACATCAATTATACCCCGCTCAGGAAAGGTCGTCACAGAACCCCTTGCGCCCAGGGATTTTCGCGTCAGAATAGTTGGTCGAATCTCGATTTGAGAGGCCCCCCCTCGGGGCTCAAAGCCGGAACAAAAACATGACCACAGCTGCCCAGACCCATCATTTCGAAGCCGAGGTCAAGGAAGTCCTCGACCTCGTCATTCACTCGCTCTATTCCCACAAGGATGTTTTCCTGCGGGAGTTGATTTCCAATGCCTCTGACGCCTGTGACCGTTTGCGCCATGCGGCTCTCACGGACGCCGAACTCTTGTCCGAAGGGGAAGCGGCTCTCGGGATTTTCCTCGATCCGGACGAGGAAAACGGTGTTCTGCGGGTTTGCGACAACGGCATTGGAATGTCCAGGGAAGACCTAGTGGCCAACCTGGGCACCATCGCTAGCTCCGGCACGCGTAGGTTCTTGGACGCGATGAAGGAGCACGGAGGTGAGGAAATGCCCGACTTGATTGGGCGCTTCGGTGTTGGATTCTACAGCGTCTTTATGGTTGCCGATCGCGTTGTGGTGGACTCTTGTTGCGCCGGATCCGACAGTGGCTGGCGTTGGAGCAGTTCGGGCACGGGTGAGTACACCCTCGAAGAGGTTTCCGGCTTAGCCCGGGGAACCGTCGTTGAGTTGCACCTGAAAGAGACCGAGGAAGGGGCAGAAGAGGCGGAAGACCCCCGGCGCTTCCTGCAGCCCTTCGTGTTGCGAGAGCTGGTGCGGCGTTGGTCGGATTTTGTCGAGTACCCGATCCAGTTGGAAGTGGAAAAACCCGCTCCGGAACCGGAAGAAGGCGAGGAGCCCGGTGAGCCGGAAACCGCGCTTGACACTCTGAACTCTCAGCAACCCCTCTGGACTCGTCCCAAGGAGGACGTTACCACTGCGGAGTACGAGCAGTTCTACGCTCACTTGGCTGGCTGGGGAAAGCCCCTCGAAACCTTGCACTTGAAGGCCGAGGGCACCCTGGAATTCACCGCCCTCACATTCATCCCTGAGCAGGCCCCCTTCGATCTTTCCGATCCGGCAAGGGCCAAGGCTCGAATTTCACTCTATGTGCGCCGGGTGCGTATTCAAGAGGAATGTGAAGAGCTGCTGCCCCCCTGGCTCCGTTTCGTTGTTGGCGTGGTGGAGTCCAGCGACTTGCCCCTCAACGTGAGTCGCGAGGCGATTCAAACCGATGGCCGTGTGCGGCAGATCCAGCGGCACCTAGTGCGCAAGTTGCTCGACACCCTCGGCGCCCTGTTGAAGAATGACCGCAAGCGCTACGAGCAGTTCTGGGAGGCCTTTGGCACGGTTCTGAAGGAAGGCATCTGGGCCGGTGATGATGACAACAATCGCATCAGCAAATTGTGCCTGTTCCAAACCAGCAAGGACAATGGTTGGCGCACCCTGGCCGAGGTCAAAGAAGGTATGAGCGAGGACGAAGATTCCATCGGCGTGCTCGTGGCTCCCGACAAGAAGACCGCCCTGTCTTCTCCTCACCTGGAAGCCCAGGAGGCCGCCGAACGGGAGGTCGTGTTGCTCATCGATCCTGTGGACGAGTGGATGCTGCAGCGACTGGAGACCTTTGACGAGACTCCTCTCAAGGCGATCGACCGCGGAGACGCGGGAGTCGATGACGAGGACACCCGCAAGGAACGGGAAGCACGCGACGAGGACAAGAAGGACTTCTTGGAATCCTTGCGCAACTCCATTGGAGATCAAGTGTCCAAGGTGCGGTTTAGCTCACGACTGAAGGATTCCCCGGCCGTCCTGGTGGGCGACGAGGGTGCCTATTCGGATCACATGGAACGCATGCTGCGCCGGGCAGGGCACGAGTTGCCCCCGAGCCAGCGCGTACTTGAGATCAATCCCGGGCACCCCCTGGTGGCTGCCCTCGAAAAGTTGCACGGGGTGGACGCTGCCAGTCCTCGAGTGCACGATGCGGGGGAGTTGCTCCTGGGTCAGGCGCTTATCCGTGAGGGGGGCGTTCCCGCGGATCCCGCGCGCTTCACCCAGTTGCTTACGGGCTTGATGGGCGAAGTGCTCAGCTAAGAACGGGTTCGCCACCCTCGCGGGTGCATGTTTCATAGAGGTCGGCCATCTGACGCGTCAGGGGGCCGACTTCTCCGTTTCCGATCTGGCGGCCGTCGATGGTGGTCACCGCGGCGATTTCGCCCATGGTGCCCGTGCAGAAGACCTCGTCACCCCGGTGGAATTCCGCCAGGGAAATGTCGCGCACTTGGCAGGGGATCTGGTGGGCTTGACAGAGTTCGAGCACTGTCGCCCGGGTGACTCCTTCGGGACAGGCTACCGTGCGCGGGGTGTGCACCTGGTTGTCTGCCACAAGGAACAGGTGGGTGGCATTGGTCTCCGCCACAAAGCCCGACATGTCCAACAGGATTGCGTCGTCGGCGCCCGATGCGTTGGCCTCGATCTTGGCCATGATCGATTGCAGCAAGTTGTTGTGGTGGATCTTTGGGTCGAGGCAGTCCGGGGGGAAACGCCGCAGGGATGACGTGGAGAGTGTCAGGCCCCCCTTGGAATACACCGGTGTCTTGTGCTCGGCCAGCACGATCAGCAGGGGCCCTTCCTGGTTGAGCCTGGGGTCCATGCCCGAGGTGATCTTGATGCCCCGGGAGAGGGTCAGCCGAATGTGCACCCCATCGGTCATGTGGTTTGCCTCAAGGGTTCGCTGGATCTCTGCACGCATGGCATCGGCGCTCGGGATTGAATCAAACCCCATGGCCAGCGCTGAGTGGCGCAGTCGTTCCAGGTGTTCGCTGAGTTTGAAGATCCGGCCCTGGTAGAGGCGCAGTCCTTCCCAGCAGCCGTCACCCCCCTGGACAAGGGAGTCAAAGACGCTGACCTTGGCCTCGGCCCTGGGGAGCAAATCCCCGCCGATGCTGACCAGGATCTCTTGATTGAGGGGGTTGAAGGATTGTTTCATCGTGGGGTCTACAGTACGGGCTGAATGCGGTGGTCGGTGAGCAGCTGGTAAAGGCGCTCGCACTCTGGGAGGAGGAGTTCTAAATCGGCGGTCAGGGGCGAAGGCCCAGGTGCTGCACTGGGAAGTGCACTGGGGGGTGCACGGAAGCCAGTGGACTTTTCGGTGTTAGCATACCAGTGGGAACCCCAAATGCCGTCGGTGGTGCGCGGACCGGATTCCCAGCGCAACATGTGGTCATCATTGGGTATGTCGAGGCCTTTGCAAAGGGCCGAGAGCATGGGGCCGGGAGCATTGAGGAGGTCCGCGGAATCGATCACCGGGGGGGGCGCCCCTTGGGCTCGTAACTGTTCCCTGAACAATTCCACTTGCTGGGGTAGTCCCGTGTCTTCGAGGCGGACTGGCCCCAGTTTGGCCCCGAGGGACGCGAGCATGGCCCGTGGCTCACGGATCAAGAATGCATGGCGCATACCTTCCATCCAGGAACGGTCCATCTGGGGCAGAAGGTGATGGGCCATGTGCTTTTGATAATGGACCCCTATCCCAGGCTCTAAGGGGCTTCGCAGCTCCTCGGCGATCTTGCCCGCATCACATTCCATAGTCGCCATGATCTGGTCGCCCATCGGGTGGATTTTTCCGGTCTGCCTTAGGTAGTGCCCATAGAACGGTTCGTCCACCACCTGGCAGTCCCTCCGGCTTTCGAAGGAGCGCATCAGGGCGGTGGAGATGTTCCGGGGTCCTGACCACATGGCCACATAGACTGCTTGCATGGGATTAGGGTAGCGGCTCGCTGCGGCGGATACTGATGGCGATTCCACCAAGAATAAGGGGGGCCGCCCAGTAGGCTGAAGTGGGGGGGAACTCCTTCAAGAAGAGTGCTGCCAAAAGGATGGCAAAGATTGGTTCGAGCAGTACCGAGAGGGCCACCACCCCTGTGGGCAATTGCCGGATGGCCCTGTTCAAAAGGGAGTGCCCGATGAGTTGGGGCACAAGTGCCAAGCTGACCAGGGCGAGCAGGGTGTTGCGATCGGGGGGGATCAGCGAGTCCCCGTTGGCGAGAGCCAATAGGATCAAGGTGATCGAAGCCGCCCCATAAGTCACGGCTAAGTACCTGAACAGGGGCAGTCGGTGGGTGAGTCGCTTGCCCACCAGAGCGTAGCCCGCCCAGGACACTGCTCCTAAGAGGGCCAGCCCGGCGCCCAGGGTGGTGCTGGCTCCCTCTGGGCCTGCGGCGAGCCCCTCCGAAAGGGGCAGCAGCGCTGCCCCAGCAAAGCCGATCGCCACTCCCGCAAGGAGCCGGGGGCTGCGTGCTTCTCCGCTGATACGTGGACTCAGTAAGACCACAAAGAGAGGCATGGTGTTCACCAGCAGAACGCTGCTGGCCACGGAAAGGCTTTCGAGGGAAGTAATCCAGGTTGCAAAGTGCACCGCCAAGAGAACCCCCGCGAGCAGGCAGAGCTTCCAGGGGAAGATTGACTGTTCCGTGGTTGGTTTTGCCCTTAGGGCCATGGGCATCAGGATCAGGGCCGCCAGCCCCGTGCGCCAAGCGGCCTTGGTCAAGGGCGGGCAATCGGCCAAGCGAATGAACAGTGCCCCGGTGGAAACAGCCAGGATCCCTAGGCACAAGAGGGGCGCTGTGCCTGCCCAGTGCCCCTTGGTGTTCTTCGCTTCCACGAGGTACCTATAGTAAAGTCAGTTTGTTCGACAGCCGCAAATGTGGAGCATCTGTAAAAAAAGGGCCGGTTCCCAAGAGAACCGGCCGCTGTGTTGAAAAACCCTTGCGGGTCGAGACTCTACTGGAAAGTAATAGAGAGTCCGTCGGTGAAGTTGCTGGTGGGGGTTCCCAGAACTACGTCCCGATACCAAGCCACAAAGTTCCAGGTGCTGCCGGGAAGGATCGCGGTGTTCAGGGGGGCCGGAAGGGCAGTGGTGTCCACCGCGATGCTGAACTCGCCGTTGGAGCCCGAGTTTTGCACTTGCTGGATGAAGCGCCCCATGGCGCCGGACAGGCAGAGGTCACCGGAGGCTCCGCCGGGGCCGACGATCAGGCCCTGCGTGGCGGAAGCGATGAAGTATCCGAATTGCCCATTGGGCAGGTTCGAAGCGGTCAGGCTCAGGTCGTCGTTCGCTGCAATCAGGGAGCCAAAGCCGGTGGTCGAGCCGCCCTGTCCGGTGGAGTTGATCACCGCGGTGCAGTAATTCGTGCCGATCGGGCCGGGACCGCCGGTGAAGGTGTCGTTGATCCACAGGTCAGTGCCAGTGCAGCGACCGATCACCAGGTCATTGTCCCCGTCACGATCGATGTCAAAGATCGCCACGTCATGGGTTCCGGTCATCTTGGAGCTGTTGAGGCCACGCACCCCGATGAAACCAGATCCTGATTCCTCGTGCATGCTGACGGTGCCACCAACTGCGCCACCGCGGTTGTGGTAGATGTGCAGGCGACGACTGCAGCTGGGGATGTCCACATCCACATCGCAGATCAAAATATCGTTCCAGCCATCCATGTCCAAGTCGGCCATGATGTTGTTCGAGCCGAATCCGTCGTCGGTGTTGAAGGAGTAGGCTGCGCTCCAGTTCACTTTGCCGAATACATCGTTGCCCTGGTTGATCAGGTAACGGTCTGCGCCGTCATCGGCCAGAACGATATCGAGCTTGCCGTCGTTGTTCAAGTCGCCCACGTTGGCGTGGTAGGGGGCCCCGAAGTAGGGCTCCTGCAGTATGTTGAACTGCCCTTCATTGGCGGGGTTGTTGTAAGAGATCGCGAGTTTAGGTCCACTGGCTCCGGTGGAGCCGAGGGCGGTGTCCTTGACAATGTCCGCGACGCCATCGCCGTTCATGTCTGCGATCACAGCAGAAACACCGAAGCTCGAGTCGAGCATAGCGGCGGTCATGCGGCTGGAAGATTCGTCGTTGAAAGCTCCGTTGCCGTCATTGATCAAGAGGCGGTCATTCAAGTCCACGTCAGCGGATTGATGGTAGTGGGCGAAGTAAAGGTCAGGGTAGCCGTCGCCGGTTACGTCCCCAAAGCCCACGCCACAAAAGTTAGGGAAGGTGCCGAAGTTAGGGATGCGCGCATTTTCAAAACGCAAGCCCTGCCAATTGCCGGACCCGTCATTGCCCAGGTTGATGTAAACCCGGGGGTGAGAAATGTGCTTAGGGGTCCCGGGGCTGACAGTGGTGCAGGTGACTACGTCGTTCCATCCGTCGAGGTTCACATCGGTGACGATCACGTCCCGGTCATTGGTCGGGGTCAAGAAGCCGCTGTCACCGCCCACATCAGAGCTGGACGCATACTGGACCGTACGATCCGTCAGTACGCCGCCTTCGTTCATCAAGAGGACGTTGGGGTAACGTCCACTGGTGGTGTGGGGCTGCTTGCGCACGATCACCAGGTCGATCCAACCATCTCCATCCAGGTCGCCCCAGGCGTAGTCCTTTTCTTGATTGTCATTGAGCAGGGTGCTTGAGGAACCAGACAGAAGGCTATCGTCCTGATGGAACTCAACCCAGTTGATGTTGTTCTGTGCCTGGGCCAGCCCCACAAGGGAGGCGCTGATCATGAGGTTGCGGATCGTGGTGGAAATGTTCATGGGGTCGGCTTGGATGTGCCCTGGGGGCAAAGGATCAAGTGAGAGGCGCAGGTACGCAAGGTCAGGGGGTGAGACTCACCGATCCCGGGGATGCGGGTGAGGAGTTGAATTGTACTAGTAGATGTTCGTGAGGCCAAAGGTGCTCGTTCATAGCCACCCGTTTAGGCCCCTAGAATGGGGGTTGGATATAGTTTTAATACATTGGCTCGCCCTGGTGCCCGGGGAGAGCTTTCTAAAGGCCCCTACTAGGGGCAGATCGTGAAGGTAAGGGCGTCGGTCATGGCTACGCCGGTTCCATCCGCATGGGGTGGATCTCGGTACCAGCACTGAATTGCAACCGTATCGCCCGCCATGAGGCCACGGTTGACCATCAGGACCTGGGAAAACAGCTGGTGGATCTGGCCGTTGCAATTGCTGCCTGTGGGGCCTGCGCCGCCGGTGAAATGTGCGCCCATGCGAATGAGGGGAGGCGCAACGCACAGGGTTCCACCGGCCCAGGGGAGGTTGGTGGCCCCGGTGCCCCAGAACATCAGGCCAAAGCGCTTGTTGATCACATCATTGGCGTGGATCACAAAGTCATTCGGACCCGTAAGGGTTGCAGTTCCGGTGGCACTCAAGGTCGCCGTGCAGCCCGCACTGTTTGCCTTACCTGCGCAGTAGTTGTTGGGAGGCGCACAATCAGAGACATGCAGCACAAGGCCGTGCATCACTCCGGTACCTGCCGAGGACACGGTCCAGAAGGGCGATCCGCTTGCGTTCGCATCAATCACATTGGCGTGCAGGTCGCTGGGGGTTAAATGGTAAGTGCCCGCAGTCATGGGGGCGGTCAGGATTCCCGTCACGAGCAGTTCGGGGGCTCCCAGAGTCGCGATGCCGGTCATCACCAGGCCCGAGGGGGCGGCTGCAAAGGACTGGATGATCGTGTTCTGGCCGCCGCCGATTTGGATCAAGTCCCCATTGTGTACGGTGCCCCCGAAGCCGGCTGGATTGTTCAAGCCCAAAGGGGTTGCAAAGTTCAGCATGTTCGCCGAACTGGGGGCTTGTGCCTGACCGAGGTCGCCACCGTCGAATTGAAGGTTGAAGGCAAAGAACGCAAGCCCCTGGTTCAAGTTGTCGGTTAGTTCACCTTCAACTTCGTAGGTCACGCTTTGGCCGGTCTGAACCCAGATATGATGGGAGCCACCGGACCTGACATGCAGGTCCAAATCGGATGCGCTTGCCGTGTGGGCGGCCAGCATGCAGGCGATGAGGGGGAAGATGCGCTTCATGGGTTTCAAGGAAGAGGATGCTTGAGGATTGGATTGGTGTGAAAACATGAGATTCACTGTCCTGTGAAGGCGCGTTGGAAGGCTCCGAACTCAACCAGGTCGAAGTCTCCGTCCTGGTCAAGGTCACAGAGGGCGCCTACGTCGTCGGCCGTGTGGGCCACGGCAGGGAAGGGCCCGTTGAACTGTTGCAAGCAGAAGAACCAGTCGAATTCATCCACGTCGTGGTCGTCATCTACCAGGTCAAACTCCGCTTGGCCGAGGCTCCGCAGGAACTTGGCTATTGCGTTCTGGTCCGCCGAGGGAAGGGCCTGATAGGCAATCCGTGAAGCCGCTGCCTCGCCGTCGTGCATGTTGATGGCCATGTCGATATTTTGGGCAAAAGTGCCGCCACTGGCCGATCCGTCGTGCATCAGTGAGGTGCGCATATTCAATCCCCAAAGGGCCCGGGTCATGTGCTGGCTTTCCGACACGGGACCGTCCACGATACCGTCGCCGCCGGATCCCATGTCGTGGATCAGGAAGTCGCTGTAGGGCCGGATATCGCGACCCGATAGGGCTCCGATCGCGTGCGGTCCGGTCATGTAGTGGGGCCGGTGGCAATCTGCGCAGCCGACGGAATCAAAGATTGGCTGACCGGTCATTCCGTTGCGAGGGGTTTGGGGCGGGGCCGCCAACATCGCTTGGAAGTGGGTGATGCGTTCGATGCGGGTGAAGCCCGCTGCGTCCGGTCCGTCTTCGGGGTCGGCAACCGCATCGCAGAGCGCGAGCAGGGCCGTGTCTCCGTTGGGGGCCTGTTCGTTAGGCAGGAACACACTGGTCATGCCCATTTCCATCAAGGATGCATCGATCGAAAAGCTCAGGACCGTGGAGGGGCCGCCCTTCCAGCCGAAGCGCGAAGCCTTTGCGGGGCCTCCCTCGATGGGAGGGAACATGCGGCGCACGCCGTTCAGGCCGAAGCCCGGTTGGTCCAGTTCGTTTTGCTGTATCGCAGCCTCGGGAATCGCTTCCAGCAGGCCAGCTCCAAAGCAGATGGGGGTTATGCGCTGGGTAACCACATCCGCCTCGGGCGGGACGACTTCGGCGCAGGGGGGATCGATGGTCTGGGACTGGAGCAGTGTTCCGCCCAGGGCCGCGAGGGGGTCGAAGGGGGCGCCACCGGTGGCTGCCTTGCCGAAGCGTGTCACTGAGTTCGTGCCCCAACCGCCCACAACTGGGATGTTGTGGCAGGCACCGCAGGACACGTCGTTCATGATTGGCCCGAGGCCATCGAGCACGTCTAGATTGTCCGCAAAGAGCACCTTGCCCGCTTCGAAAAGGTCACGCTGGAACTGACTCAAACCGGGAACCGGATCACCCATACGACGCTGAACATTCTGGGCGGAGCCGAGCGCGGTGGTCAGGGCGAGGCCGAGGGCCGTGAAGCCCAGGAAACGGGTGCTTCGGATTAGGCCGGAGGGTCGAGATTGTCTCGGAGTCATGGTGAGAGGGGAGGGGCTATATCCAGGTTGCTGGCGGTATTAAGGTTCCTAGGCATAAGCCTACCCTGGGTTGAGGAGTTGTGCTCCTAGACGAACTGCGTATAGGTTAGGTTCCCGAAAAGAACTAGCCCGCGGCTGGGGGTCGGTTTTGCGCCCCACTTTGGGTGAGGGGCCACCTATAGGGCCGCCAGAGGGGGTTGAGGCCAGCTTGTGGGGCGCCCGGGCCCTCGGACGGGTGACCCTCTTTTAGCTAGGGGGAGGCCAGCAAGCTTTGACTTGGCTCAATCCCGGAAACGAAATCCACGTTGTGTTGGCCTCGGTGCATCGCAATGGGGCGTTATGAAGGTGCCTTGTCAGGTCACACCCCATTGCCATAATCCCCTGGTTCACTGTGCTAGCGCCTGCCAACCCCTTCAAGGAAGGCAAGAAAGCCAACATAGTTTCCCCCGTGATCCCCCGAGTTGCTGGCCACACGTTTGAGTAACTGACGTTCCATATCCATTCGAGTGGAGGCCCCAGAACCCAACAGGAATGCTCGGCCCAGGAGGAACTCGCGGGTCAGGGCATCGGCTTGGCCGCGGGAATTCCGCTTGGTCGGCGCCAAGTCCATGCAAAAGGTCAAGGTGTCCCAAGAGTAGGTGCGCTCCACTCCGCCGTCGGTGCCTCCCTCGGGGAGATAGCCCCGACCCCAGCGCTCCTCATCGCTGTAGGGCGGCCCAACTTCGGGGTCCAGGGGCGCAAGAGCCCATTTGCCCCAGGGGCCTTGCTTGAGTCCCTGCCCCGCACCAACCTTGCCCCAAACCGGAGGGCTGAGCAGGGTTCTGGCGATGGCCTTGTACTGCTCTCGCAGGTGACTTCCGACTCCGCTGTTGGGATTGGGAAAAACCGATTCGATCAGGCTGCGCCTGGCGTGTTGCAGAAAGAGGACTTCGAAAGTCTGGCAGCCCTCGTAGTTGCCTTTGAGAATTGTCTCGTGGTGCCGGCGGGAAACAACCCCGTTTGGCAACCCCGCGAGAACGAGGGTCTCGGCGAACTTTTCCAGCCAGGGACGCAGGGCTCTACGGTCTTGCCGGGAACCTAGGGCATAGCAGGCGACCAATGTGTCCACACCCCATGCGTAGGCCCGGGTAATGGGCAGCCCTTCTCCTGGATGGGCTAGGGCGCGTGCGTGGAGTTCACCAAGGCTCTCGCCTCCTGCCCAAATATCCGGGGCCAAGGCTTGTTCATGGACCATCAGGCGAAAGAGTTCGCCGGTCAGGATTAAATCGTCCTTCGCTAGGGGATCATTCCCAAGCCAGACCAGGGCCTTTGGGTTCTTGGTGTAGCGGATCAGGTGTTCCCCATCGTGGGCCATCCAATTCCATATGGAATCATCCCCTTTCCCCAGGCTTCCCCCGTCCTTATGGGGCGAACCAGAATCATAAGGAGGGCGCATTTTTTTTGCGTGCACGACCTTGACCGAAGCATGGGGGGTGGGCCCACCTAGGGCTGGCAGCTTGTGCCCCGGCGGGGTCATGCGCGCATGGGTACGGAAAAACACGGCCACGCGCCCTTCAGGGTCCAGCCATGATTCGGGTCCAAGGGGTTCTGCCTTCCGATTCCAAAGAGCCCGGGGATGGCGGGCCGTGTTCATGCGATGAAGTAGGGCCAAGTGCTCGTAGCCCGCCCTTGAAGCACCGGCTGCGGTCAGGTGCCCCTCGATGAAGGTGATGTCTGCGCCACCTGCAGCACCCGCATAGGCATAGAACCAGGGCTGAGCCCATCCCATGCAATCGCCCACCAAATGCCCATCGCCCTTGCCCGAGGTCAGAGCGCGACGCAGATGATCCCGACTCGCTTCTAGGTCCGCGCGAATGGCGGCAGGGCCTCCGCTCGTATGAGCGCGGGCGGGGTATTGCCGCAAGCTGGGCAATCTGACGCCCTGGGGGAAGTACGCCTTGTAGTCGCTACTAAACCAACTTGAGAGACCCGCGGCGGGACGACAAAAGGCAAGGGTGCCGATGAGGGGGTGCCCACCTGCCGGAATCGAGATAGCCTGATGGTGCAGGGTGAGGCGCCGAATAAACTGCCCCTGGGGCGGCATCACATGACAGCGCTCGTTCATTTGGCGGCGAACAAGGGGAACGCGCACCCGTTGGTCCTCTTCGCGCCGAGGCCCAAACCAGGGGTCGTGCACGAGAGGGGTGATGGCCCATCCTGCGGGCAAATCTAATTCAAGGGCCTGGAAGTAGGCAATGCCCAGGGGGGTCTCGTCCCCGTTCGCGGGGGCCGTTCCATGATCGAGCCCGTTGTGAATGCGCAGGTCGAGACTGATGCGGTCGTCACCGGCCAATAAGGTCCAGTAGGCGTGTACGGCGAACAGGTTCGGGAGGGCCGGGGATTTTTGTGAGGATTCCGGTTCCACAGGTTGCATGACCGCAGCAGTGCGCCAGCCCCGGGCGGCGTGACCCTTGCGGTTGGTGTGGCGACTTCCAAAGCTTGCGCTAGGGCTGAGGCCCAATAGGTCTGCTTCGAAGCGATTTCCCATGGCATCCCAGCCAATCAGTTTGGGCCCCTTGCTGGGGTTTTTCAGAAGCCCCTTAACCTTGGTTTCTAGAGTGATGGACTTTGGCAGAGCAAAGTCACCGGTCAGCACTTCGAACTCGGCCCGTCGCCCCGGGGCCATGTCCCTTGGCAGGGTGATGGGCGCAAGCAATTCGATCACCGAAGGCTGGCCCGCGGCATCCCGGGTGACCACTTCGAGTTGAGCGGGCACGGGATCTAGGTCGCTTTCCATCAGGCGCACCGCAAAGGGCGTGCGCCCCGTCCTTCTGGATGCGAGATCTTTTTGGATCACGGGCAGGCAGCCATGGAAGACGAACTTGCGCGCTTGGGGAAGAACCAATTCGAAGCGCGCGAAGACCGAGCTTGGGGCGCTGCCCTGTACAGGCGGGGTTTCTTGGCTGAGGCTCGGGGAAGCCTGTCCGTTGGCGAAGGCCAGCATGAGGCCAAAGCTCCAACCTATCCAGCGGGGAACCGCCAGGAGCCCTAGTCCGGGGAATTGCATCCCAAGAGGATAGCCCAGAGGATTCAGTCCATGGTGCTCCGGAAGTTCAATCCTCCCTCAAAACACCAATTCTCCCCCGTAAGCCGGGCTGGTCCTGGGCAGCGGTCCGGGTTAGGGTTCCCCCATGAAGACGCGATCCCGACGACTCGATGGCTTGGCCCAATCACCGATCCGCACCATGACACGCTTGTGTAGCGAGCAGGGCGGAATCAACTTAGGGCAGGGCCTTTGCCAAATGCCAACCCCCAGTGTGGTGATCGCTGCCGCAAGCGAGGCTATGAAGGCGGATCACAACGCCTATTCCTATCCCGAGGGCGAGCTCTCCCTGCGCAAGCTTATCGCCGCCAAGTTACTTGCGTCGAATCAGATTCAAGCGGACCCCATGTCCGAAATCACAGTGACGTCCGGGACCGCAGCAGCCTTTACCGCCACAATTCACGGCCTGCTGGAGCCGGGGGATGGGATTTTGTTGTTTGAACCTTACTACGGCTATCACCTAGCCGCCGCCAAGGTGGCCGGGTTGCAACCGGAGTTCGTGACCCTCCAAGGTCCTGGGTTTGCCCTCAATGAAGAGACCCTGCGGGCCGCCATAAGCCCCAAGACTCGGGCCATGGTTTTGGTCACCCCCGGCAACCCCACCGGGCACATGATGACCCGGGGCGAATTGGAAATCGTGGACCGGGTTGCCGAGGAGTTTGACCTCCTGGTGATCACAGATGAGATCTACGAAGAGATTCGGTACGACGGCCGTGAGCACATCAGTCCAGCCACTGTGGGGGACTTGGGCAAACGGACGGTGACCCTGATGGGGCTCTCGAAGACTTTTGCCATCACCGGTTGGCGCCTCGGTTATGCGGTTGCTCCGCCTGAGCTGTCTAAGGCGATCACACTAGTGCACGATCTGTTTTACATCTGCGCTCCCACACCTCTGCAGCACGGGGTCGCCGCGGGTTTCCAATTGCCCCCGTCGTTTTTTGAAGAGCAGCGCCAGCAGTACGCGGCCCGCCGCAGCCTGTTGTGCGATGCCCTCGATCGGGCTGGCTTACCTGCGATTCGGCCCGAGGGGGCGTATTATGTGCTGAGCGATGTTTCCCGCCTAAGGCAGCCGGATTCGATGGCCTGTGCCGTCGAGCTGCTGGAGCGCACGGGGGTAGCGACGGTGCCCGGATCAGCGTTCCACCAGGGGGCTGGAGGGGATCAGCAGGTGCGTTTGTGTTTCGCCCTGCCCATGGAATCCATCGAAGAGGCTGCCGAGCGATTGGGCCGTCTGTGAGCGGGGTTGCCCCGCCAAAGCAACTGAAATCCAAGCAGGGGACTGGGCCTGCGCTAAGATCCCCCCATGACCGAAGCCAAGTACAAGCTGCGTGTACCCCGCACGCGCAAAGGAGCCGTCCAGTTGTTGGTCGGCACCCGGAAGGGAGCCTTTCGCATCAAGAGCGACGCTGCTCGGAAAACATGGAAGGTGATGAGCACCTGGTTTTTGGGCAGTGTGGTGCACCACCTAGTGGAGGATCCCCGGCGCAAGGGGTACTTGCTTTGCGCCGCTCGCACGAAGCAGCTTGGCCCGACGATCTTTCGCAGCGAGGACGGGGGCAAGAACTGGAAGGAAGCTACTAAGCCCCCTGAATTTGGAACCGCCCCCGAAGAGCTCCTGCAACGCACGGTCAATCACACTTTTTGGTTGGCCCCCGGTCACTCGGACGAACCCGACTGTTGGTACGCGGGCACCAGTCCCCAGGGGCTGTTCCGTTCCCGAGATGGGGGCCGCACCTGGAAGCCAGTCAAGGGCTTGAACAATCATCCCGACCTGGACCTTTGGACAGGTGGGGACAAGGACCAAACTCCCGATGGGCCGAAGTTGCACTCGATCCAGGTGGACCCACGTGACCCGCGACATCTGTACGTGGGCATGAGCAGTGGCGGCGTGTTTGAAAGCGTCGATACGGGCAGGTCCTGGGCACCCCTCAACCAGGGGTGCATCATGGACCGTACTCCAGAGGAACCGGACCACGGCCACGACCCGCATTGCATGGGGATGGCGCCGACCAATCCCGATCGCCTTTGGCTACAAGACCATTGGGGCATCTATGCCATGGATCGCGAAGAGGGCAAGTGGGATCGGGTGGGGGACAACATGCCCAAAGAAATCGGAGACGTGGGCTTTGGCATTGTGCTGCATCCCAAGAATGCGGATTGCGCCTATGTCTTCCCCATGGACAGTGGCGACGATTGGCCGCGGACCTCACCCAACGGGCAACCGGCTGTCTATCGCACCACCGACCGGGGCAAGAGTTGGAAGCGCCTCGACAAGGGTTTCCCCCAGGAGCACGCTCACTGGACCGTCAAGCGCCAGTGCATGGCCCACGACGGGCACGACCCCTTGGGAGTTTATTTGGGCAACACGGGGGGAGAGATATGGGCTTCCACCAACGCAGGCCGTAGTTGGAAAGGAATTGCACGTCACCTGCCCCACATCTATTCGCTTGAAGTCAGTGGCGTGCGCCCTTGATCGTGCAATTGCTCGCGGCCCTGGACGACTGCACCGCGCCGGCATCTTGCATCGTGGATGAACGCGGATGCATGCGCGAGTGCATGTGCATCCGGGTCGATGGGGTTAAGCACGAAAGCCTCGGAGGCAAGGTTTCCCCTGCCGCCGAGGTCATGTGATGCTGGCCCTTCTGGGTGCCTAGGTGCCTAGGTGCCTAGGTGCCTAGTGTCCGCAGACCTGGTGCCTTTTGTTTTGGTAGATATAGCGACCCGGGTCCTGGACCCAGTTGTTTGAAGCCGCTGCGATCAATCCCCAGTGGGTCCCGCAACTCGTGCGAATCCAGCCGTATCGGGCGGGGGTCGTGACCAGCCGCCGGTGGCCTGCAACCCAGGTCCTTTGGCGTCGTAGCTGATAGCAACTTGAGTGGTGACGGTGACGGGGGGTCCGAATGCGGGGATGGCAGCCATCGCCTACACGCACGCGACCGTTGCTGTAGGAGATGCCAAAGTGGTTGCTTTGGTAGCTGGCACTGATTCTTGAGTGGTTTGCCTGTCGGGACGATGGCCCTATCCGGAATTGGGCGTGGAGGGGTGCGCTGCCCCCCAGCAAGAGGGCAAGGGGCAGGGCGATGCGGAAAATGGACTTCATGGTTTGCTCGATGGGTTGGGTGTTGGCCGGTGGCCCCCGGCAGCGGAAGGATCCGCTGGGGAGTCAATTGCGAATGCCGTGCCAAGGCCCCAAGAGGCTCACCAAGCATGATGGGAGTCGTGCTGGGGGGGACACTGTCCCCAGCCGGCTACGGACTGTCCTCTGTTTCCCGACCCTAGCTGGTCAGCAGGAACTGCTTGCGCACTACGGCCCGAGAGCAGCCAATCAACAGGATGAGCCCGAAAACCGAGAGGCGCAAGATTGCCTGACTGGGCTCAAGGAACTCTGAACCCATTGCAATCCAACGATTCCACATGGGGGACTCCGGGTCAACCAGAATCGAGCGCAGATAGAATTGTACCGAGAGCGCCTGGGTCGATCCTGGCAGGTTGGCTAGCAAGCCTTCCACCGCAAATGCATAGGCCAAACCAAGGATCATCGGGCGTTTGACGAAGATCGAGAGTCCTGCGGTGATGATGGTGTAGATCGCCGCACCGAGGCTGCCGGACAATATCAACAGTCCGGTAAAGCCCTCCGGAAGGTCGAGATTCCGGGGCTTCCACTCCGTGGCGACAATGCGCTGGGGGCGCTCCCTGTGATCCATGGGGAGCTCGATGATCTCTCCCGGCTTCAGGTGGCTGACATGTTTTCGGTGGTTGTCCCTGTCCTCGTCCTGGTACCGAACGACCGCTCGGGAACCGGTCTGTATTGTTTTCCAGCCCGTGCTCCTTTCAGCTTGCAACTCCCAATGAAGTTCTGGTTGCAGAGTGCGGAAGGTCGCGTGGCTGCTGCCATAGGATACGGTCGCTGCGGAGACGGCGATGAGTACGCTTCCCACCAGGGCCACCGCAGCCCAGCGCCCCAGAAAGAGGGCGGAGCGGTGAAGCGGGCGGGTGAAGAAGTACGTAATCGTGCGACCCTCGACTTCCTCGGCAATGACCACCGAGCCGAGGATCAAGCCCACCAGGGGCGCGGCGAATGCCAGCAACATGATGCTGAGACCCGCCCCTATTTTCTCAGCATCGTTGACGCCTCCTGCCGCTAAGGCGATGCCCGCTGGCACAAGGGCTACCAGGGCACAGATGACGAAACGAATCGATTTGATCAGGACCCGTACTTGGAGGGCTGCGATCAACAGGGTTGCCTTGAGGAATGCCATGGGTTGTTTGGGTTAGTCCACTAGGTAGTCGAAGACTGCTTCGAGATCTTCGTCGTCAGAGTCGAGGGATGTGATGCCCGCTTTCAGCCGCGTGGCGATGGCGGGCAGTTGATCAAAGAGCCCCTGAGCGTCTCGGGTTTCCACGGTCAGGGTGCGCTCGTTTTCTGCGATACGAGTGGCGCGCACTCCGGGCAGGCGCATGAGCTCCACGGCCAGTTCTACGGGAGCGTCGGATGTGATGCTGATGCGCCGAGGGTGCTTGGAAAGCAGCCGGCGGATATCGGTCACGCCCCCCTGGGCCAAGAGTCGCCCCCGGTGGATCAGCACGATCCGGTCGGTCAGCCCCTGCAGCTCCTGCAATACGTGGCTGGAAACCAGCAGGCTGGAGCCCGCCTCTACCAATTCCTTGAAGATCGTGCGGATCTGATGGCGGGCAATGGGATCCAGTCCGCTGAGGGGTTCATCAAAGATGATCAGCTTGGGATCGTGGGCAATGGCCTGTGCGATGCGCACCCGTTGGCGCATGCCCTTGGAGTAGGTGCCGCATTTGCGGTGCATGGCTTCGGTTAGGCCCACCCGGCCCAGGGCCCGTTCGGCGCGCTGCCTGGATTCGTCAGCCGACATGCCGGTGATGCGCAGCAGGTGGTGCAAGAATCCATGGGCGCTCAAGTGGTCATAGAGGGCGTCCTGCTGGGGGCAAAAGCCCAGGTCCCGATAGAGTTCGCGATTGGCGAAGGGTTGGTGCCCCAGGACCCGCACGCCGCCGCGACTGGGTTTGAGTTCGCCTACGATCAACTTCATGAAGGTGCTCTTGCCGGACCCGTTGGGTCCCACAAGACCCGTGATGCCCGGTTGGATCACCACCGAAAGATCCGAAAGGCCGACCACCTCCCCGTACCAACGACCTAGCTCGCGGGTTTCGATCACAGGGGTGACTTGATCGCTGGTCTCTTCGGGGACCACTTCTAAAACCGGATCGCTCATCCCACGACCTCCATCTTGCGCACATTGCGCCAAAGCAGTGCCATGCCGCCCAATGCGAAACATGCAAGTGCGATAAGGGAATGGGTAGAGTTCGCTTCGGGGTTGAGGGCCTGACCGAACAGCCAGTCCGCAAAGACTTCAAAGTTGTAGGGCAGGCTGAGCAGTCTGAGCTCGCTGACCTCCAGTAAATTCGCTGCAACGTTGGCTGCCCCGGCGAGCACGATGATCGTGCCAAACACCAGGGTGAGGGCTAGGGTCTTGCGGTTTACCAGACTGGAAAGGGCCAGCACTATGCTAGAGACCGTCAGGATCCAGATGCTGGCGAAAAGGGCGGTCTTCCAAATGACGTCGGCCTCGTGGCGTAGAAAACTCCAGTCCGGAGAGGAAAACACCGCCGTACTCAAGATTACAAAAGAGGGGATGCCAAGGGTCAGAAGCCCAAAGAACATTAGCCCAATAAGCTTACCCATGAGGTAACCACCACGAGTTAAGGGGCGAGAAAAGTACAGGAGGTTCGCACCCATGCGCCGGTCATCGGCGATCATTCCCGCGCCGAACCAGGTCATGGCCAGCAAGGCAAAATAGGCCGAGGTCTTGACAAAGATGACCACGTTGGTAGCCACGTTCCCCAAAATATCTTGCAGCGGATTGATCCCCTGTATTCCGCTGATTCCGCCTTGGCCCTGGGGTATGTCCGAGAAGGAATACATCAGGTAGACCCGGATCGCGCCAACGAGGGCGGTGATCACGGCCGGAGTGAACAGTAGAAACGCGGGAAGTTTCTTGCGCAATCCAAGACGGACAGCCGAGCGGGCCAGGGTTAGGGGGCGCAGAGGGTGTTCCAGCAGCTCGCCGCTGAAGGGCCGGTAAACCTCGGTATGGGTGGTGGCTTTCATGGGGAGACCTCTTCGCCTTCAGCCTGAATTGCCGAGAGGAACACGTCCTCAAGTGATGATTTGGCGGGCTCCAAGCTCTCAAGGCAAGCGCCGCTTTGGTGGGCAATTTGGAAGAGCACGTCTGCGCTTTGGCCTTCGTCGGGTAGGCGGACTAGGCACCGATCTTGCTCGCGGCTTTCCAGAATCACCCCTGCATTGGGTAGGGCTTCGCAGAAAGCGTCAGCGCCTCTGGGCACCGACAAGCGGTAGCGATCTCCATCCGCTTGGGTCAAGGCCGCGACTGAATCCGCGAGCTTGACACCGCCATTTTGGAGCACGATCACGTGCTCGCAGGTGCGTTCCACATCGGGCAAAAGGTGGGTGCAGAGCAGGATATTCTTGCCGTGGTTTTGGGCCAGGTCGGCCACCAGTTCGAGCATTTGACGACGGCCCTTGGGATCGAGCCCGTTGGTCGGTTCATCCAGCAGCAGGATTTGGGGGTCATGCACCAGGGCTTGGGCCAACTTCAGCCGCTGCTTCATTCCGGTGGAAAACCCGGTCACGGGCCGGTAACGCGCTTCTTCCAATTGGCAATAGTCCAGCACCTCGTGGGTGCGGGTCATGGCGTCTTCTGCTTTCATCCCGGTCAAGCGCCCCAGCATGGAGACCAACTCGACCCCTGTGGTTTCGGGCAGAAGGCAATCACCTTCGGGCATATACCCCACGTGTTCACGAATGGTCAGGCGCCCACGACGGGTACGCGGGTCTTGGCCAACGATGGTGGCCTTGCCTGCCGTAGGGATCAGCAAGCCGAGCAGCAGTTTCAAGAGGGTTGTCTTGCCCGCACCATTGGGACCGAGCAGCCCCACCGCACCGAGGGGCACCTTGATGCTGAGATCGTTCAGGGCCTGGACCTTGCCGTAGGCCTTGCCGAGGCCGCTGGTTTCAATCAGGATTTGGGGATCGTACGAGGATTCGCTCATGGGTTGGGCAGTCTAAGCTCAGCGCAACCTGCGGCGCACCATTCGACTCAAAAGATCACTGGCCAAGACGATACTTGCCCCGCAAAGGACAAGTAGGAACTGTTCAGGCACGTCCTGACGGGCGCGGGCTTCCACTACGAGGTACCCAATCGACCCGATACCCACCATGCCCAGCACGGTAGCATCCCGTACACATGTTTCGAAGCGATAGAAGGTTAGGGCAACCGCCCGGGTGAAGGCCTCGGGCCAAGCGGCCAGCAGGGTGGTTTGCACGGGTCCCGCGCCGCTGGCTTGCAAACTGCGCCCGGGCCCCGCAGGCACGTTTTCCAGGGTCTCTGTGAAAAGCCGCCCCAAAATCCCGCCGTTGTGCAGAGCCAAGGCCAGCACCGCCGGCCAAGCGGTGTGGGGCAGGGTGGCCGCCATCAAGAAGGCCAAAAGGTACTCGGGTAGGCTACGGGTGAGGCCAAATCCAAGGCGCAAGCAGCGCCCCAGCCAAGGGCTACTGGCCTTTCGGGAAGTGTCCGTGCTGCATGCTCCTGCATCGGCTCTTTGTGACTGCGAGTCCTCGGTGGGGACCTCACAGAAGTTGTCCTTCTCCCGGGAAGAGATCCCTGTGGAAGAGGGGTCCTCCCGGGCCGCAAAACTGGCCAAGATGGCCGCCCCTCCGGCTGCAATCACGATGGCGACGATCGCTAGACCAAGGGTCTGCGCACTGGCTAGGAGGGCTCGGTCTTGCAAAACACCAAGGGCCCAGGCGAACCAACCCAACAAGCCCGACCCATCCCTTTGCACAGATAGGGGCACCAAGTCCACGGTGAAAAACCGCTGCAGATTCTCCCGCCGGTCTTCTGCAAACAGGTTGTGCAATTCCAGACTTGGACTGAACCAGGCGTACAACACGAAGCAAGCAAAGATCGTTCCCCCGAGACGCAGGCCCAGGGACCGGGACCGTGTTCGGCGGAGCTCGGCGATGCGCTTGTCCAACGGCGAGGGACTCATGATCGGAGCCTCCTGCGCATGGCGGCGCTGCTGAGTTCGAAGATCACCATCAACGCGATCAAGGCGTAAAGATACGTCCAAACCGTGGGGTAGTCCCCTTCTTCGAAGGCAAGCCGCAGGCCGAGGCCAAGGGTTGGGAATCCGAAGAATCCGAGGATGAATGATCCCCGCAGGGCGCATTCCAAACGGTAGAAGGTGTAGGCGGCGAGGTCCGGCAGGGCGCGGGGCAGGGTGCCGAACAAAAGGGCCGTGGCCCGCGTGGCCCCGAGGTTTTCCATAGCCCTGAAGGGGTGGGTCTGGGCCTCGTCGAGTAATTCCCCAAAGATCTTGGCCAGGATTCCAGTGGCGGGCAAGGCTAGGGCCAGGACTCCGGCTCCTGGGGAGAGTCCAATCGCTGCCAAGAACAAGAGGGCCAGGAGGTACTCATGCACCGAACGCAACAGGGCGATTCCCAGGCGTGTGGATTTAGGCACCCAGCGGGCCAATAAACTGGTGTTTCCTTTCCAGGTACATTCTGCTCCCAGGAATGCCAGGGGCAGGGCAAAGACCAGGGCCAGACCCAGGGCGGCAAACGCGATCAAGATGGTGCGTTGGGTGGCGGCGGCGATGGCTTCGAACAGACTCGGAGCGCCAGGGGGGACCCAGTTGTTGTGCTGCAAAGCCGGACGCAGCGCCCCTTGGAAGAAATCCATGGCCGTGCGGGCGCCGCTCTCCCGTGGGATCAGATCCCCGGGCATGAGGCCCATCAGGCCTGCCACCAGCACACCGAGCAGAGCAAAGGCGAGTAGGGCTAAGAGCCGCATTGGCTTCCCGCGTCCAGGGGGCAGGTCGTGCTTCACCGGGGCGTTTCCTTTTGGCCGGGCAGCGCGTAAAGTTTTTCGCACTTGTGTGCCGCAAGGTCCTTCGACGGCAAATCAAAGAGTACCCGGCCGCCACGCAAGCCGATGACCCGGTCGGTGTGTCGCTTGGCTAGGGCCACGTCGTGCAGGGAAACGACCAGGGGCAGGCGGTTTTCGTCGGCCAGTCGAACCAAGAGGGCCATCACCTGTTCCGCCCGGGCGGGGTCCACCGAGGCCACGGGTTCGTCCGCCAAAAGCAACGCCGGTTCCTGGTACAGGGAGCGCGCAATCGCCACCCGTTGTTGTTCTCCGCCAGAGAGAGTGCTGGTCGTCGCGAAGAGCAAATCGCCCATGCCCACCTGCTCCAAAACCCCGTGCAAATCCCGCAACTCTTGGGCCCGGGGAAGGGTCATGCGTCGCAGGTGGCTCAGGCCTCCGGTGCGTCCCAAGCGGCCCGCGGCCACGTTTTGCCAAACCCGCAAGTTTGGTACTAGAGCATAGTCTTGGGGTACGAATCCAATTTGACTGCGGAGGTCCCGCAGGTGGTTGGACTTGAGTTGCCAGGGGTTTTTGTCCAGTACCTGAACCGTGCCCTGGCTCGGCGCCAGCGATGCACCGAGCACCCGTAAGAGAGTGGTTTTACCCGCCCCGCTGGGGCCGAGAATGGCGACTCTCTCCATGGGGCCGACCTGAAGGGAAACGGCTTCTAGGATCGGTCGACCGTCGATTTTTAGGCCGACCTCGCCTAGGGCGCAGGCGGGGGGGAAACTCACTCGGGGAGCATACCGATGTTAGCCATGGTGTGGGCGACCGGAAGAAAATCCTGGTTCTTGGCCGGAATGAGGCCTTCGGGTCTCTTGAGGGCCGCCAGGACTCTTGCATCCTTGCAATTCACAAGGGCTTGTTGGAGGGCGTCAAAGACCTCTTCTCCAAAGATCTCGACGAGTTTCCCGTGGGCGGTCCAGTTGTAGTCTGGGTAGGTGGGGGTCTCCCAAATTTTGACGCAGACCTTGGGATCGATGCGACCATCGGCCACCATGGAATCATAGGTTTTGTAGTTCAATGCGCCGCAATCCACCCCGTGGTTTTGCACCTGTAACGCGGTTTGGTTGTGGGACCCGGAATAGCGGTTCAAGTGACCAAAGAACTCAGCCGGGGTCTTGCCTGTGGCCTGACGCAAAAAGTACTCGGGCATCAACCTTCCCGAGGTCGAGCCTGGGGATCCAAAAGTGAAACTCATGCCTTCCATGCCCGCGGGGAACGAATCCGTCGGCAGCAAGCCTGTGTCCACATGGGCGATGAAGTAGCTCTTGAACTCGGGGTCGACCTTGCCCTGGGCGATGGCCCGGGAACCCGGGACTGCGCGCCGGGCTTGGACGCCCGTTACGCCTCCGAACCATGCCAGGTGGATGTCTCCGTTCTTAAAGGCCTCCACCGCCGCAGCGTAGTCCGTCACTGGCACGTATTCGCAAGGGAGCCCCAGCTCCTGTTGGAGGTAGTCGGCAACCACGATCATCTGCTCCGTCATGGTGGAACTGCGCTCGTGGGGAATGGCGGAAAAGCGCAGGACGCGGCCGGCGGAAACCGGTTTTTCGCTGTCTGCGCAGGATGTCAGGAGCCCCCCCAGGGGGAGGCTAAGGACAAGGCAGGAAAGCAGCAGGGATCGCATGGTGAAAGTTCTGGGGAGAGTCATGGGGAGAGTCATGGGGAGAGTCATGGGGAGAGTCATGGGG
>CALEMP010000239.1 GCA_937910685.1 uncultured bacterium | reverse complement strand
TCGTGGTCGATAAGGAACGGATCGTGTTCTGGCACGATCCGAAAGGGGAGTTTCGAGACTATGTGGCCGCGGGCCTGGACGGGGATCTCGCCGAGGTGAAGGTTCTCCAGCTGGCGGAAGCCGGGGGACTCTCCGCCAAGCTCCTTCTAGAGCGCGAGGATACCGCCGAGAAGTACCTCGTCTATAGTCAGGGGGAGCGGCCTCCCGCCGAAGAGGATTGGCTCCTTGACATCCGAATCTACAGCTCGGAGTTCCACGCGGACGTTGCCAGCATCTGGCTGCAGGACCTGGAACTCAACAACCTCTACCTACGAGAGCACCTCAGGGCGCGGGCAACCTTTCTTGGAAGTCAGGACCGGCGCAGGAAGCTCAAGCGTCACCTCGAGAGCAATGACGGCGAAGCCTCCATTGACCTGAAGATGATGACGGTCCTCGTTGGTGCAGATGTCCCCAACCTCTTCGCCGTCCTGCGGGCGCTTTGTCATGGACACGTCGTGGGCGGGAGGTTCGACCTGGAGGTCATGCCTCAAGCTCTACTCACCTGCGAGAAAATGGGGCTGCTGGAGCCCTTTTGGGAGTTGGTTCGTTCCGAGTTTGGGTACACCCATGAGACGCCTTCGATAGCGGGCCTACTTCGGTCGCTGCTCGTGTCGGAGCTAAGTCATGAGATCGGCGCTGCAAAGATCGAGGGGCTGTCGCACTTCGAGTTGAATGCCGTTGGGCGCCAAAACGCTGTGGTGTTCCTGACTCAGTGGCGAGACTCAACGGGCAAGGCATCGAGTTACGACGCTGCCGCGGAAGCCATTGGAGGGGAATTGGGGATCCACGAGTACCTCGCGGAGTTGCCCCTGGAGTCGCTCGCGCAGGTGTTCACCTTCTGGGAAGCGGAGCGAGACGTGCTCAAGCAATTGAAGGATCGCGTCTACGAGACCGCTACCGCTCCGGACGTGGAGGGGATCCGGGACCTCGCGACTGAGCGAAGGGCAGGACATTGGCTTTCCGGACCGGGGGAAGGCCAGCCTGAACGACGGGCGGTAGCGGAAGCCTATGGTGCGATCGTTGCCGCGGCAGAGCTCTTCGCCCTACGCAATGCCAACCAGCATAAGCTGCAGTTTGAGAGCCCAGGGGAACTGCTGGGGGCGTATGTGAGTGAACTCTATCGGTTCGATCAGCTGTACCGCCACTTTCACGCGAAGGCGAAAGCGGCGGAGGCTCAATCATGGGATCTGCTCAAGACCCTCGCCGAGGAGGTGGAGGGAGCGTACGACCAGGGATTTCTTCAGCCGCTGGGTCTGGGGTGGGGCGAGTTGCTAGACGCGGGCTTCTTGAACAGCTGGCAGCTGCCGGAGCTGAAACCCCAGCACAAGTTCTACGAGAACCACATAGCGAAGCACCTGAAGGCGGCTGAGCGCAATCGGGCCTTCGTCATCATCAGCGATGCCTTTCGGTATGAGGCTGCCCAGGAGTTGACCGAGGCGCTGGGGAGCACCTATCGCGTCGAAGCCCAACTAAGCGCGATGCTCGGGGTTCTGCCCTCCTACACTGCATTGGGAATGGCAAGTCTGCTGCCCCACGAGACGCTCCGGTATAGTGAGAAGGGGGAGGTGCTCGTGGACGGGAAACCCGTGTCCGGTACCGAGGCAAGGGGCAAGCAGCTTGCTACCGTCCAGGGCATGGCCGTCCAAGCCAAGGACCTCCGGGAGATGAAGCAGGAGGACGCCCGTGAGCTCACCGAGGGCAAGCGAGTTGTGTACATCTATCACGATGTGATCGACAATCGGGGCGATACTGGCTCGACTGAGGGCGAGACCTTTGCAGCTGTGGGAGAGTGCATCACAGAACTCCTGGATCTCGTGAGCTTTTGCACCAACAAGCTGAATGCCGGTACGGTGTGGATCACCGCGGATCACGGGTTTCTGTTTCAGCAGAAGCGGTTGGATGCTACCCAGAAGAGCGAGCTGTCCTGCAAGCCGGAACATGCGTTCACAATCAAGAAGCGCTACGTCATTGGTCGGAACCTAGGAACGGTCCCCGAGGCTCACCGCGGAACCTGCGAAAGGACTGCGGGGACCTCCGACGACACCGAATTCTGGGTCCCACGAGGGAGCAATCGATTTTACCTCACGGGGGGGGCTCGCTTTGTGCACGGAGGAGCTATGCCCCAAGAAGTCATTGTACCGCTGGTCGTCGCGAAGATGGTCCGAGGCAAGCGCCAGGTGGCCTCACGAGTCGAGAAGGTCTCAGTGACGGTACTTGGGAACAAGCACAAGATCACAACATCCAACTACCGCTTCTTCCTGCTCCAGACGGAATCCGTGAGTGACCGACGAAAGCCCATTACCCTTCGGGTCGCCGTCTACGAAGGCGACCAGATGGTGACCTCAGTCGAGACCGTTACCTTTGACAGCCAGTCGGACAGCATGGAGGAACGGAAGAAAGCCGTCCGCGTGCAACTCTGCGCGGGGGAATTCGACAAATCCAAGCCGTATCAGCTGGTGCTGCGTGATGCTGACACCGACATCAAGGTACTCTCGTATCCCGTCGTGATCGACAGGACCCTAACCGATGACTTCTAAGGAACAACCCGCAGAGACTGGCGATATCGATGCGCTGCTCAACGAGCACTTTGCCAGCAAGATCGTTCGCAAGGACCTGACGAAGCTTGTGAAGGAGGGAGCCAACGTCCCTGTCTTTGTGCTGGAGTACCTCCTGGGGAACTACTGCTCCTCCCAGGATGAACAGATTGTGGAGGAGGGCCTTCAGACGGTGAAGCGCATCCTGGCGGACAACTTCGTTCGGGCCGATGAGTCGGAGAAGATCAAGTCGCTCATACGCGAGAAGGGTACCTACAAGGTCATCGACAAGGTCAACGTTCAGCTCAACGAGAAGCGCGACGTCTACGAGGCGCAGCTCCTTGCCCTTGGTATCAAGGGGGTGGTCGTTCCGACGTCGACTGTCAAGGAATACGAGAAACTCTTGGTCGGTGGGATTTGGGCACTCGTCACCTTGGAGTACTTCTTCGAGGAGGGGCAGAAGGGCTCGCCGTTCTCCGTCAGACAGCTCAAGCCGATCCAAATGCCCAACATGGATATGGATGACTTGCGTGCGGGTCGGGAGAAGTTCACTGCGGAGGAGTGGATTGATGTCCTCGTCCGGTCTTCTGGCATGGAGCCAACCACTATCGAAAAGCGGGTCAAGTGGCACCTTCTTTCACGCTTCGTTCCGTTTGTTGAGAACAACTACAACATCTGTGAGCTTGGCCCAAAGAGCACGGGCAAGAGTCATATCTACAAAGAGGTCAGCCCGAACA
>CALEMP010000238.1 GCA_937910685.1 uncultured bacterium | reverse complement strand
CGCTGCAACGGGTGCCTCGGAGATTCGTACCACCGGGTTGCATCGGGTCCCGAATACTTGTGCGACACCTGCCACCCCGGACGCGGCCCGGACTACTGGACGGAGACCCACATAGCAACCAAGCCGTCCAACTTTGAAGACATACATAAGCGGTGGCAACGAGGCCGCCGCGCCTCTGACCTGATAAGGAAGCCCCTGAAATGACGAAACCCCTCGAATGGAAACGCACCCACCCCGTTAACTCTGGATTCTTCCAGTACCGGGTCCTCCCCACGGATGACACCGAGGTTGTCCATATCTACCGCCCGATCGAGCTCGGCGGGGCGCACAGCTACAAGTGGTCCAGCAAGAAGGCGCTCTTGATGAAGCGGATGCACGAGGGCCAGGCGGTTGACGCCGTGAACCTCGCGGGGCACTACCTCTGCGAGCAGGGCTCAAAGGTCCCGGTCCCCATTGACCTGAAAGCCAACGGGAACCCGGAGCCTGTTAAGAAGAAGAAGGCCAAGCCCCCGGAGAGCCTGGCCTACGTTCCACCCGAGAAGGATTAGAGCATCGTGTCACCACCGGGGGCCGTGTACTTTTTGTCACGCTCCCGGTGGATGTCGAACTTCGTCTTCCGGTTGACCCCGAAGATGGCCCCGGCAACGGCGGTCACAAGACCACCACCACCAAGGAGGGCGTCCCCGAGATTCAGGGCGTCCTCTTCTTGCTGTCGGATCCGTTCGTCCCGCTCGGCGTTCAGGGCAGCGAACTCTTCCTGGGTGATCGACCCGTCAAGGCGGGCCTCCATGTCGTCCTGGTAGGACTGGAACGTCCCGGTAGAGACGCAGGCGGTCAGGAGCGCGATGGCTAGTAGTGTGAGTAGGTGCTTCATTCTCCGACGGGGGTGGGGTCTGCGGGCCATTCGAGAAGGTTGGCTCGGACTAGGGCTGCGTGGCGAGCGACGTGCTCGGCTGGAGTCTCTCCAGCAAGGGCTGGGGTAATAACTTCAACGTCCAGGCCCCCGGACCTCCAATGGTGTTCCAGTGCTTGCATCTGTGGTCGTGCTGAAATGGCTCGCTCAATGTTCTCCGAAATGTAGGACATGTGATACGAGCAGTAGGAAAGGGATGCCGTCAGCCCGCCAACCCCAAGGAAGGCGAGGACGATCAGGGTGGTTTTGGCTAGGCTATTTGCTGGCCTCAAGTGATTTGATCCGAGTAGTGACATCTTCAAACCGCCGCTCCATCCAAGCGCGATCATCGGCGCGGCGTATTTCTTGGTTCTCCATCCTCGCATCCAGGCGGACCAGGATGCTAGAGGCATCCCAAGCGAGCTTCGACGCGGTGGGGAGAAGAACCACGAACGCGCCAACACCTGCGGCGAGGATCCCCCAGACAGTCTTGCCTTTCAGCCAAACATTGTCCGGGGTAGCGTGAATCTGAGTCGGGTCTGAGGAGGGTTGAGGATTAGCCATCATCTATTCCTGGGGAGGGTTACTTGTAGGTACTGCTTCGAGAACCGGGCGCGGATTACCTCCATGCGCTCGGTGTAAACTTCCTTCTGCTTTTCGGTGGTCGCCTTCTTGACCATCGAGCGGAGCTTGCGGAGTTTGGATTCGGTTTCGTTCATCGCGGCGCTCAGCCTCAAAATCTCGCGGTTCGCGTTCCTGAGATCCGCCGCCATCTTTGGGGTCTTCGCGTTTTCCACCTCGGCTACCGCATCCCGAACCTCGGATCGTTGTTGGAGGTACCGATCCCCCTCGCCCTGATCCCTGGTTGTGGATGTCATCATCCCGAGGCTCTTTGAGATGGCGTCGAAGCCGTCTATCTCGCCAGCCAGGTAGGCCATGAGGTTCTGAACCTGGACCGGGGTGGCGCCCTTCGCCTGTGAGACCATGAACGAGGGGAGCGTAGACATCAGAGGGTCGTCGATATGAACGTCCACTGTCCCCCGCGCTTCGGACTTCCAGGCCACTGTCTGCCCTTTGAGCGTTCCGCCCTTGGGGTCTCCAGCGCGGTAGAGCCATGTCCCGTCGGGTGCCTGCTTGGATGTCTTATAGACGCCCTTATCCGCGATGCCGAGCGCCTCGCCTGCGGACGTGAAGTGCCGCCCTGCCCAATCGGTTCCGGTGGCGAACTCCATGACCATGCTGGAGAGGATGCTCGACTTGTGCTTGGCGCTCCGACCAGGGTGGGTGATAAACTTCACCGGGTCGCGGAAGTGTCCGAGGATCGAGAAGTACTTACGCCGTGGACTGTCGCCGCCCATCTTCCGGTAGAGCGGCGTGATGTCCACCTCCAGGAAGCGCAGCTTGCCTTCGTCCCATGCTCGCTGCTGGCGTGTCCAGAACGTAGCGCCAGCGGGATCGTCGTCGTCGTCGTCCATGCCAGCCATGAGCATATTGAATGCGATCGTCGCCAGCCCGGCCCGCATGGCAACACGCGCCCAGAGAGCACGGAACGCAGCGCCCTGAGCGCCCTTGCCGAAAGCGTGAGCCATAGACCGCACGTTCGATTCTGTCCAATCGGGGGCGAGCGCCAGCAGCCGGAAGAGATGCTGGACAGTCTGGTCCCGCCCCTCTCGTTGGAGGTTCAGCCCACCAAAGTCGGTGTTCGCGGTCTTCGCGGCGATCGCGGCAACCTCATCCTCGGTGACCTTGCCGGACTCGATATCCTTTCGGTGCTTCACCATGAGGTGGCGGAACTCCAGGAGCGCCGACTGCACCTTGAGATTAGGGCCGAGACGGTGGAAGAGGTAATCCGCCTGCTGGTCCCGAAGGGCCAAGATGGCGTTCTTTGCCTCGCGGGCCATCGGAACCTTGTCGATTATCTTGCCAATCGCGGTTTTCTCGCGCATGGCAGATTCGTCGATGTCTCGCTGGCTCCCAATGGTGAGCCCCTGCTTCACCAAGAGTTGCACCTCGGGCCCCCAATCGTCGATAGCCTTCTTGCCCTCGCGGTAGGCGTGAACCGGGTTCGCGTTTCGGATGTCCCCATTCATCGGGGACCCGAACATGTACGATCGAATGAATGCCTGATGGTGGAACAGGCTGGTAAACAGAACCGACGCCTTGAGCTGGGCGTTCCAGCGGGTGATGGAATCCATCCCTGGCTTGCCCTTGAGGGCTGACGTGCCGAGGGCGCGGTTAAGCCTCTTCGCTAGGGCATCTGGGGCGTACATCGGGACGCGCATGAACAGCGCCCCACTCTCCTCGTCCAGGGAGAGGTTCTTGGCGAAGACCTTACCCTCCCCGTACTCGGTGAATTCCATCTGGCCGACAGGACGCCACTGAGTAAAGTTCGGGTGCTCGACTTGCGTGAACCCCTCTTGCTCGACGGGAGACAGTAGCCCCGCCTTTTTCCCCACCTCCATGAGGTTCTTGTCGTGGAGCACCTGCGCCGTTTGCTTCCGAGAAAGAAGCTGGGCACCGATGGCACCCTCGACCTCAAGCTCCTTCCCGAGCGCCCAGCCGTGCAGGATGGAATCCAGAGTACGGGCCTTCGCCCGAGCGGTGTTGAGTGTGAACTTGCCCTGTCCGGCCCCCGAGCTCTTGCCGTCCTCAGTCTGCTTCCAGACGCGGGCTGTGTAATTCTCCCGCACCGTGCGGATCAGGTCCGCGTCCTTGAGCATCTTTCCGCGTTCTTGGTTCTCGTTAGCGATGCGGTCAGCGAGCGCCCGCACTTCGGCTGGGAGGCTCTGTGAGAGCTTGTAAAGCTCCCGCTGCTCAGGCGTGAGTTCCTTCTGGTGAGTTGCATACTGCTCGGCGGCGTTGCCTCCGAGGTCGATATAGACGTGCATGGCGGCGTCCATGCGCCGGACCCTCTGGTGTCCCGGAAGACCGCTGAAAGCCTCGGAGAGCATTTCCAGGACGGTCCTCCTGCCAAGGATCCGCCTGAGTTCCCGCTCGGTCTTTGCAGCGCGGGACTCTGCCCACTCTTCGGAGAGTTGGCGAGCACTGATCCACTTCTCAAAGAGGCCCCGGTATTTCTTGTTCTCCTCAAGTGTCGGGATGTTATCCACCTCCACCTGGAGATCGGCTGCCGGATCAAGATGGGATTCGCCCGCCTTGTCTCCCAGCGGCGTCTCGCGGCGGTGGGGGACGGCGAAGAGGGGCTCTCCAGTCTCCGGATCAATAAACCCCGACTCAATCTCCTCCATCCGGATCTCAGCCTCGGCGCGAGACAACCCGCCCTCCATCAGATCAAGAACGAAATCTTCGCGTTGTTCCGCCCGCTGCCGCTCGTCTTCCTGCTCTTCGGTCTCCTGGGCGCGCTCCAGGTTTGCCCGCCCTGCCGTGTGGTTGCCTTCGATCAGCTCGACCAGATCGTCCACCGTCGCCTCTGAACGGGGTTTCATCAGGTAACCGTGAGACGCGGCGATATCCAGGGCGTGGTCGATCTCCATGCCACGAACCCCGCCTTCTTTCTGCACCAGCCCCGGGAGCCCGAAGCCGCCCACCGGCCCGCCCTCCTTCCGCGTGAACGGTTCGAGGATCCCCTGGTAGTTCTGAACGCCTCCGTTTGCACGGATGAATTCGATGAACGGGACGGTTTCGCCACCCTCGGCTAGGCGCTTCATGCGGGCCTTGTAGAACTCCTTGCCGCGCTTGGAGGCGGCGGCTTTCTTGGTGGCCTTGGTTTTGGGCCTTGTCACCCGCAGGCGCTCTTCGGCGGCATCATTCTCCGCCTTGAACTCGAACCAGTCAGAGTCCTCCTTCTTCTCCCCCTGGAAATCCGAGTCCAGAATCGACGCCTGCCCCTTGACCCCCGTGTCCTCCTGGAACATCGAGTGTTCGGTGACGTTCGCCTTCTCGCCCTTGATGCGCTCCGACGTGGGGCGCTCTTTCGTCTCGCCGAACATGTCCGGCTTCGTGCGGGGCATGGAGGGGGCCTCCATCGAGGGCCTGCGGCCCTCTGCCCGCTCCTCCGCGTCGGAGAGTTTCCCGCTGCGGCGTAGTTTGCGCTTAAGGTTGGGCTTGCGCCGTGGTTCTTGGGCA
>CALEMP010000237.1 GCA_937910685.1 uncultured bacterium | reverse complement strand
AGGCCAAGCGCCAATAGGCACAACAACCAGCTGCTCTGGCTTAGGATATCGCGCCATCCAGGGGGCACCAGGGGAGTCACGCTGCCGCAACCTCCGCCCACATGGACCTCAGTGCTGCCGGTGTAGGCGTAGACGCCGGTCAGCATGACAGCCTGACCGGTGAGCGAATCGCGCAACATGACTGCGGTTGAGCCCGCCGTCCCAGCGGGCGCAGTAACCTCGATTTGGTTCTCGGTGACCGACAGGATCGGGGCAAGGCTTCCTCCCTGGCCGGTCTGTGGGTTGGCACCGAAGACCACTTCCAAGTCGGGGTGCATCTGTATCCCGTTCAACAGCACCATGTTCCCGCCCTTGTCCGAGCCGCTTGCGGGGCTAACCCCTGCGAGGACTGGGTCCGGTTTGCTTTCGTACTGGAACGCCGAGCTAGCCACCTCGCCCGTTGGCATGGTGACCGTCAAGATGTACGGCCCGCCAGGCACGCCGCCGGTGGTCACCACTTCGATCTTGGTGGGCGAAACCACATTGACCAAAGGCTGGTAGGCCCCGTCGATGTGCACGCTGGATCCCACCTGGAAATCGCTGCCGCTGATTCTCACGAGGGTTCCTCCGTTGGACTGTCCAATGCCCGGGAAGACGGTGGCGATGACCGGATCCGCTTGAGCAGTAAACCCATTGGCTTTACGCCCTTCGACTCCACTGCGGTCCATAACCACCACATCATGAGTGCCTCCTATCGTCGGCCTGAGCAAAAAGCGCAGGCTGGTAGGGCTGACAAGAATGGCTCCTTCGGGCTGACCTTCCTCATAGATTTGGTCGCCGACGATCACCCGGCAGCCGGGCCGGAAATCTGTACCAGAGATTGAGATTGCAACGCCGCCGGTACCTATCGCAGCGGAGGGACTGACTGTGGACACGGTGGGGTTGGGCGGCGTGACATCTAGGCCTCCCACTAGGATCTCTAGGTTTCCAAGGGGATCGGTCACGGTCAGATCAAAGTGCCCCAAGGGTACGTCGGCGAGACAAGCCACCTGGAACTGCACCGACGTCCCGTTCCAAACAGTGGGCGTAACCACAACGGTCGGATCGGAGGCCTCTAAGGTACTGCCTGGCACCAAACCGGCACCACGCAAGAGGTGCGTGGTGGTCTGCCCCATAATCACGCGCTGGGGAAAGTCATCGTAGCTACGACCCAACGAAAGGCTCGTGTTTGGAAGTGCCGTGTGACCGCCGATACTCGCGGTGCTGTTCCCCGTCACGGCCACCTGGCCCAGCTGGGTTGCGCCGAAGTTCGTCTGGATGGTGTACCAAGAGGACAGGTTTATTGCGCTCACGGGCTGATCCAGAGGCACTGCCAGTACGCTGTAGGTGCCGGGCTCTAGGGCCTGCACAGTGAAAGCGCCGGAATTGTTGGTCAAGATCGCCCCGGTGGTTCGGCCGAGACTGTCGCGCACGCTGATATGCGCACCGATCACTGGTGATCCATCGGACCGAGACAGAGTCCCGGCAATACGACCGAACGAACCGGCGGGATACATGTGGCGCAGGCCACCCGCATCATCGGCTGAAAGGCTGCGATGCAGAATCACACTCGGATCCACGTAGGGGAACATGGTTGCCCCAGCGACTCCCGAGTGATCGAGTCCCAGCAGGTGCCCCAGTTCGTGAGTCGCCACGTCTTGGATGTCGAAGCGCCCACCTTGTCCCTTGGTGGTGAACTGATAGCCGCCGCCGTTGAAAAGCACATCCGCGTCGATGATCGAGCCTGTGGTATAAAAGGTCAAGGGCGTGATCGCCACGGTCCCGCTGCCTGGGCCAAAGTAACCTGACTGGTTATTCTCGTCGAACATCAACAGGTGGATGTCGTCGGATTGCCAGTCCGTGCGCGCCTTCTGGGCGGCACTTTGCACTTCGACCAATGTGGCTGTGGTTGAGGTCACATCGTTCCAAGCAGCTATGGCGTTGCGCAAGGCCACGTCGTCACTCCCATCACTGATGTTATCGGAGCCGTTGGACTGAATGACCACTGACACACTGGACGGATTGCTCCAGAAAATCGCTTGCCCGTTTCCTTCATAGACAATGCGCACGTGCGCCGCGGCGAGGGCAACTAGCAGCGTTGCAGACACCCAATGAATGATCCTTTTTCCACTCAACATCAGCGCTGCTCTCCCCGGCGCACGTTCAATCGCGCCTGCAAACGGGAAATCACCTCGGAGTAGTCAAAGACGCTGCCGCCCTCCCCCTCGCGTAGGCCGGCAATACCGGTAAAACTCAACCCCGCATGATCCTGTTCCAGAGTCCGGCGGCCATCAAAGCCACGGCCCAAGCGCAGCCTTCCCTGGCCGAGCCCCACGGGGATGCGCATACCGGAGGTGGTTTCCGGACCAAGCAGCAGGAGGCAATCCTCGCCGAGGCTAAGCTTGGGCATTCCGGGGATCACGGTCACGCGGCCCGAGGGCAATGCGCCACCGGGCAGGGTCACGGTGCGGCGTGCGCGGGATTCACCCCATAGGGTGCGGTCCACAAGCATCTCGTACTCTGTACGTATCGTCCCGTCAGTGGCCTGAAAGGGCCGAGCGGAGGCCACGGTCCCTACGAGCACCAAGTCAGACAGGTCCGCCTGCTGTTCTAGGTCCATGCGCAAAACGGTTGCCGCAGAAGGCTGATCTGGCCGGGGCCAAGAAGCGGTGACTATCAGAGACACCGCGAAGAAAAAGAGTAGGGCTCTCATGACACGCTGGGTGTGGGCCCCGGGGAAAAAGAGGTGCTCACAGCCTCTTCTTCGATACAGCGGGATTGTCCTCTGGAGCATGGGCCCCAGAGTTCCCAATTGAGACACGGCAGG
>CALEMP010000236.1 GCA_937910685.1 uncultured bacterium | reverse complement strand
GCGGCCTGCCATGGACTGCGCAATCAGCGGAAAGGTTTTTGTGAGAAGCACAATGAGAACAATACTACCTCCAAAAACTACAATCCTCATTGCGGTGACGCTGGGGATCTCAATCTTGGGGTGGCAGCAATGGTCTTTGGCCATGAGCGCCACACTTCCGACAACGATTCGCGAGCTCGCGCTGCTTCGAAAGAAAGATCTAACTCAATTGCCTGAGCATGGGGTGGAGCGGGTTGTGCACAAGCAGTTATTGGGACTGGTCGAGGAGATCGCTCACTTCGTTGATGGCCCGCTGAATGATGTCCGGGAGAAGTTATTGGTTGAGCTGGAACTTGAGGCGAGTCTCCTCCGGGGCCAGGACGGCGGTGAGGCAACCGTTGCCTCGGAACAGTATTTACACCTTGGGATTATCGGGATGCGGCTTGGAAGCATCAATGAACTCGAGACCCGCTTTCGCGAGGTCTCCAGCCTTGGTGGCCGGATTTCGCTCGGAGGAACTTCGGAAGGGGCTGTGCCGCTTGCGGCGGAAACCTATTCAGAGTTCCGAGACCGACTTTATGTTGCATTAGTTCAATTCAATAGCCTCGTTAGCTCAGGGGTGATCGATAGTCGACACAGTTCACTGTCTCGGGACCTTGAAGGGCATGAAATAGCTCTTGTGACCGCGTGGGAAGGAGTCTTGGGTGGCCGGGTAAGGCGCGGGGTTTCTCCAGACATTGTGGTTGATGAGACTGGCTTGAAGAGTCATGGGAGTCTCCAGGTAAACGACTTGGGCGAGTTGTTCTTCCGCCGCCTAGATCAACCCCAGAGTGATGAACCTGCAACTGAGGGGGGGTCCTAATGGCATCTCGATTGAGGGGTGGTGACCAGTTGAGGCTGCTCATCTGGGGGATGACAAGCAGTGGCAAGACATCGCTGTTGTGGGCGATTGGCGAGAGGTTCTTATCGCACGCGGATGGCGATTTGCGTTTTGGTAGCAAGCACCCATCATTTCAAAAGCATTGGAGCCGACTTGATGAGCGGCGCCGTCTAGGGTGGCAGAGGACTGCGACTACTTTTGACGAGACTGAGGATCACTTCGAGGGGGGGGAGATGACGCTCTTTCGCGTGCTGCATAAGAAGCGGTACCCGAAGCGACTAGAGATCGTCTCTGTCGATGTCCCCGGTGAGGCCATTGAGGATGCGATCAACTACCGGGCCGAGCCGCGGGCGGACGGTCGCATGAGTGCCAGGGCTCAGGAGCAGTTGGATAGCTCGGATGCGAGCATGTTGGTTCTCCGGGCGGATGTGCTAGAGGGAGGAAATTCCGGTGATGATGGCGAGGAGCTAAGCGGAGCGGGGCAGGACTTGGTTCGAAACGCTGCGTTCGTGAGAGCCAGCCTTGACCACCTAGGTAGCGGGGGCCATCCAGTTGCCGTTGTATTGACGGCCATCGATGCGATTCGTGATGAGGGTACGCGAGCGCATCTGATGGATGCTTCCCTTTCTGATGAGGAGCGCTCACTTGCCGCACGGGAATTCATCAGTCAGATGGTTCCGGATTTGGACTCCGCTGTTGATCACTGCATCTCTGTCCGATTCTTTGCGCTTTCTTCTTGGGGCAAAGCCCCAGAGGCGGCGCAAACTGGCGAGCAAGGAAACCGGGTTGAGGTGCATGCAAATCCCGAACCGATGTTCGTCCGTGCGCCCCTCATGTGGATTCTAGACTCGGTGTGGCTTCCGCGTACTCATCGGAAACGACAAAAACGGCAGCACCTATTGGCAAAATCATTGGCGCTTCCGCTGATCTTGGCGTCGATTGCTGCGATCGGGTTCGCTCGGATTTCCCTGCTAGAATTGCAGCAGCAACAAATCTTGGAATCGGTGCGAGGTACGGAAACAGCTCAAAGAGCAGCGGATTGGATACGGGGCAAGTTGCCCGTTGATCACCCGCTGAAGGTCGTGGGGCAGCAGGGGCTGTATCAGTCTGCGGTGGAGGCAGCACTCGAAGGGGAAGCTTCGACGGCCAAGGCGTACCTTTCGAGGCTCTCTGAACTTGACGGCCGGGGGTATCTGACTTCTCGCGCCGCCGTGAATTCCTTGAAAGCGGAATACCAGCAACGACTATCGGCGGGAGAAGCTGCGGAAGTGCTAGCCGGTGAATTGGGCGTAGCAATAGGGCGGGCTCCTTGGAGTGATTTACTTGACGGATATGGACGGACTCAAGTTCGGGCCCTTCAGGCGCGATTCCTGTTAAGTGCAGTAGACCATCCTGATCACGAGGCGCTTACTGAGGTATATCAGCTTATCCAGCAGGACCCCCTTCTTGCGCTTGAGCACGGGCTCGAGTTGATGACTGTGGCTGGGGCACGGTTCCTAGAACTAGTAGCCACTGATTCCCTAGAGGTTGAACAGTTCTGCGCCGTTCTCTCTGACCTTTCAAGCTTGTTGTCCGACTCTCGGGCTCGATTGCTCGGAGTCCGCATGGCCAATAGATATGGCGAATTGCTGCATGATGCCCTCAATGGTGGAGGCGGGCAACTACCGGCCTTGTTGACCCTCTTTGATACGAATAGCTCCAATAGCCAGGCAGTGTTTGGGCCTTTTGTTGCCATGGCTGCCGAGGTGCTGAATCGGAACCATGAACGTCTAACCGTGACAATCCAGGGTGGGGGGAATCCCGCCCGTATTCTCCTGGAGGGCTATCCAGAACTGCTGGCCCAATCGGAAAGTGCTGCTCTCACGGTTTACGAAACATGGATCACTGAAAAACAGGTTCACCTAGCCGGGCAGTGGTTGCGAGATGTTCGACCTTTCCTTGGTCGTGAAATAAGAACGGATGATGGTGCCGAGGCCCGGCTGACTATGGCGGACCTGGCAATGGTTGACTCCCTCGAATCCGGAGGAGGGGAGGCTGCCGCAATGCAAACCTTGTGGAATGCGTATGGGATCGTCCTGGCGAATGCTGAACTCGGTTTGAAAATTCGCGGCTCGAAGCGCTTTCGAGGAGTCCTGCAGGCCGTTCGACATTGTGGCTTTAGGGATTTGTCTGTACCAGCGTCCCTGCTTCGCGAGCAATCTGAGCGATCCTTAGAATATGTAATTGGCCTTCTTCGCGGGGATCATTCTGCTCCTGCCGAGGCCTTCAGGTTGGCGAAGCTCGCGGTCGGCACAGATGCAGTACCTGGGCAGGAGGCTGCACGTGTGATAGCTAGAGGTCTAGCCGATTGCGAGTGGAGTTGGAGTTCGTCGGAGAGAGCGTCATTTATCCGCTTTTTAGCCGAGCATCTACCTTTGGCTGAGCGCACCCAGTTGACCATAGTGGCAAAGGACATCGAACGTACTCAGTTGATCTTAGAAGCAGAGGATCTGGCTCGTGTACTGCTCCGAGAGGAGGGCCAAGGAGAAGCCAAAGGAGCAGAGCTTGACCGTCTGTCGCTCTGCTTAGACATCCTCCCGCTTCTCGGCGACTCTGGGCAAAAGCGTGATTCCCTAGTGGCCCTCGCTGTCAGACTCACTGGTAAGGTTCTATCTGGTCGCCTCGCGAAGCCACCCACCTTAGCATTGAGCCGCGCAATGGTCCGTCTAGCTGGCCCGAATGAACCGTTGATAGCGTCGGTCCGAAGCCAGATTATTCCGTTCCAGTTGCGTCGTGCGGCGGAGCTATTGGCGACGGGTGCAGTTGCGCCCGAACGTCGGGTCGCAACGGATGGGCCCGCGCCCTACTTGAATGGCGCCGCGGTGTTGGACTCGCGAGGGGCCGTTTCGGTATTGGAGTCGGCTCTTCGGAACATGAGGAACTTGGACGGTTCTCAGGCGACAGTTTATGATCTCGCGAATCTTCTGGAGGACCTCCAAGTGGAAGGGGCGCTGTCCAATGAGGGCAATGGCCTTCTTCGTGATGCCGTTTCTGGGCTGATCGAGTCTGATTTGGGGGAATTGGTTGAGCATCTTGACTCAGAACAATCAGACGAAGTTATGGTGCGAGTCTGCCGGGCTCTTGCAATCCCTGAGAGTGAAGAGCATGTCTGGATTCCGACGGGAGCCGCAAGGCTGGTCGCTAGGTGGCGAGTAGAAAACGCTGCTCTTTCTCTGAGAATGGGTGACCCCGACCAAGCCCTCAAACTGTTGCGCAGCGCATCCTTGATTGATGTTGAGTCGACTGATTGGTTTGCGCCGAACTTTCATTCACTCCCCGCCGATGAGTACAAGCCCGTTTCTTCAGGGCTGGTAAGTATGCTTAGCCTGGCCAAGAGTGAGGAGCTGGCAGGCGATGGCCTAGAGATGTTGGCCGATTTCTTGATTGACGCGATGGTCAGGGACGGTCAGCAGGAAGTGATTGGCCCTGGTGAGAGTGGGGCTCCCATTCGTAACCTTCTCGGTGCCCTAGAAAGGCGGAATGGATACTTGTCAATGGACACTGCCCGGCGGATCGAGAGCTCAATTCGCGAGGCCGTTGCGTACGCGGGGGGGCTTGCAGATGTCTCTGAGTTGGAGCGACTGGTTTCATTCGCTGCCAGGACCGCCGCTGCATCACGGCAGAACTCACAGGTCGTCCGCAGCAGAATCTCTGAGCATGCGCACGAAATCCTTATGGATGCCCTTGTTCACCAACCGGCAGCCAAGGCTATCCCAATCGCTCAGGCTTGGAAGCGTCCAATGGACTCGGATACTGCAGAGGCAATTTCAAGTCAGCTCCTGGATGAGATGTTTCTGGCGAGTCGCGTCGGGGATGTGGGGCGGGCAAAAGGTGTACTCGAACTCGTGGAGGACATCGCCAGGTTGGAGGAGAGCGATCCAAAGCTTGCGCGGAACGAAATGCTCGCCTACGGGACTGCCTCTTTGGTCGAGGCCATTTCGAAGCTTCCAGCAGAAGACGCTGTTGTGATGGCCAGCGCCTGGACCTTAGCCCCCGAACTGGAGGACTCGGTCAGGCTCCGCCTTATTCGTGAGCAACTATTGTTGGGAAGTACAGATCGTGCGCTCGCTGAAACCAAACTGCTGGGTGCTCGAACTCT
>CALEMP010000235.1 GCA_937910685.1 uncultured bacterium | reverse complement strand
CCTGCCCATTGGGTGCCTCCAGCAGCAGGCTCCTCGCCAACGGAGCCGCGGTGCTCCCGGTCCCGATCACGACATAGTGGTTCTTGAGAGCCGATCGGCGTCGGCTATGGCGCCAACTCTTGATGTTCACCCAGAAAACCTGAATGGCGGACCCCGCAAGGGAGGCAGGCGCAGTGAAACGGGCAACGTGGATCATCCAGTTCCATTTCTCGGGGCTGTCCGTATCCCTCGCAACCTCCAGGATGAACAACTGCAGCGTGTTGTAGACAACGTCCGACCAACTCCAGTCCTCGGAGTGTTTGGGCAGGAATTGATAGTACCCCAAAAATCCCAGAGCGAAGCTGAGGACAAGGCCCGCGCCGACCAGCTTGTCCGCATGGCGCCTGAGAAAACTCCAAAATGACTGATCAGCCCCGTCCTTGGGAAAGCTGGGACCTGATCGCTCAGGCTTGTTGGGACGATTCTCCACTTCCTAGACCTCGCTTTTGTCTTCGGGAGAAGCGTCGGACTCAGAGATCGGGACGTCATCCTCATCAAGGATCTCTATGTTCAGCAGGTGCTCAACGATTTCCTCCATGGTCAGGACGCCCACGATGGCCTCGCTCTCACCGCGAAGAACGACAATCTGCTCTGTCGCCATGATCTTGAGAAGGTCCTCGGGGGAGTCGGCCTGGTGGGCATACTGCACGTTTCGGATGAGGCCCGCCCCCCCATCCACGAACGCAGCGGCCTGCCCCAAGGAGGTCTCCATCTGGTTCTTCCCCAGCAGGATGCTGCGGAAGGCCTCCGGCAAGTAGAGGTAGCCCATGATGTCGCCCTTCTCCTCACCCTGGACGAGGACCCGGGTGTGCTCGCTGTGATCCCCGGTCTGAGCCAGCTCTCCCAGGGTCATGGTTGCCCGCACGGCCATCTCCGCAAGCGGCGTACAGAAGTCGCCGAGGGATTGGTCCTTCAACTTGAGGCCGCGCAGGAGACGGGTTTCCAGCTCTGGCTTGAGGACACTGTCCCGCCTGCTCTCCTTGATGGTCTCGATCACTTCGGCCTCGGACGTCCTGTCCTCCTCCTCTTCGCCAAAGATCAGTCTGATCAGCCAGTTACTAGGAACCGCAACGGGCTTCATGATGGGGATGACGATCTTCTGCAGGACCCAAGCCGATGACCCAGCGAGGGACGCGGATTTCCGGTTCCCGTAGTTCTTGGGGATGATCTCCGTCAGGACTAGGATCAGGAGCGTCAGGATTCCGGAGAAGACGCCCAACCATGCATCGCCAAACATGTGGGCTGCCTGGGCGCCCGCAAGGCTCGCACCGATGGTGTGGGCAACGGTGTTGAGGGAGAGGATTGCGGAGCTGGCTTCCTCAGTATTTTCTTTGACCTCCAGCATGCGCATAGATCCGGCGCTGCCATCAGCCTTCAACTTCATCACGTTCACGCCCAGCAGCACTGCCTCGAGGAGCGAGCAGGTGGCAGACACGAACAGTGCACCGCCTACGTAGGAACCCAAAATCACCCAATCCATAGTTCAATATCTCCTGTTGGTGCCACCGGAGTCTCACCCTACAAGGGAACACGCTTGTGAGGCAGCGCAGTATGGCGCGAACGGGCGAAAGATTAGCACCGAATGGAATGAATAGCAAACGGTCCTCAGCACCCCCCAAAAGGAATCTATGCGACCTTCAGGTGCTCACGGAGTCCAACGCTTTGCATTCCCCCGGTTCGTGAGAAGAACACCCGGAGGAGGGCCTCCATTCAGGGCATCGAGGCGCAGCAACGACCCAAGCAACGCTAAGTGACTAAAGGGTCACCACTTTATCACACGCAACAGATTTGAATCGTCCAGGCGTACAGGTGAGCAGAATAATCTGGCAGTCCTCGCCAGCTCTTGCAATGGCAGCCCCCATCGATTCGAGTCGCGATGGGTCAGCAAAGCCCAGGGCGTCATCGATGATCAACGGCACCCCGCCTTGACTTGAAACAATCTGCGCAGCGGCCAGCCGCATGAGTATACCTAGCTGCTCCTTTGCGCCAACGCTCAGGGCATGGAACGGGATCGTCTTGCCGTCCTGGGTTCTAGATATCAGTGACAAATCATCGTCAATTTCAATCGCGAAGTCCGGCCCGAACACAATCCTACCCAGCTTTTCCACACCTTCTTTCAAAGGTCGTCCATGGGCTTTTCGCGTGGCATCGCGATGGCGGCTCAACACTTCCCACAAGTGTTTGGCGGCGGCCGCCCGTCCAAGCGTCGCTCTAGACACCGCCTCCAGGGCAACCAGCTTGTTACTAGCGGCCTCCCGCGCCTCGAACCGCCCGCCTGCCTGCGCCATGGTCAACCGGTCTTCTAAAACAGCCCGCCGGGTTTGCTGCTCCGCATGCCGTTTCTCCACGCCCTGCCGAGCGACTTGGGCCTTCCTGAATAGCTCTTCAGCAACATCAGGGCATGCTAAGTTCAGTTGTGCGTGCATCCCTTCCAGTTCGTTCTGGAGCGTAAGGAAGATCGCAGAGCCCCCATCGACCCGGCCTTGAACGGTCTCGTCTGCCTCATCCGCACGCCTCACCGACAACTCCTCCCGGCGCTGCTCGACGACCTCCTCCCAGATACCGGCTTCCTTCTCGGACCCTCTCTGTTCCGCACTGGCAGCGGTGTGCTTCTCGCGCAATTCGTCAAAAGCCATCTGCTGCATGTCAACTTCCCGCTGGCACTCGGCAGACGCTTCACGGGCGGCAGAGTTCGCGGCCAGCGCCGCGGCAAGATTGTCCGGCAGTGCCGGTTCCGACGCACGCTGCTCTAGGTAGTCCTTACAGAGCAAGTCCAGACGCACGACATCGGCACTCAGGTCCTCGGCAGTGCCAGATCCAAGGAGTTGCTCGATCTTATCGCTCCAGGACATGGCCTCCCGCTCGTCCGATGCGCGCTTCGTCTCCACAGCGAGCGCATCCACCAGGTCTTTGACGCCGTATTCTGCGAGCCGCCGCACGAATACTGCCCGGAGCTCGTCCGCCTCGGTTTCGAGTTCGGTCGCCGAGCAGGAAGGCTTCACCCGAATGTTGACGAGGCCCGGAATCACCACCCGCAGGTCGGATGCAAAGTCGCGCCGCTCGATTGCACCGGCGCTCA
>CALEMP010000234.1 GCA_937910685.1 uncultured bacterium | reverse complement strand
TCAGCGAGGTTGATTGGACGGATGTTCCGGCAGCCCCCGGTGTTTACGTCATCTACGATCGCACCGAAGTCGCCTACGTGGGCATGGCCGGTCGCAACGGTAAGGGCAGTCTACGGAATCGCTTGCGGGATCACTCCACTGGGCAGATCGTGAACATGTTTGCGCAGTACATGTTCCTTGCCAGGGTTCAGTTCATCCCCGAGACTCGGATCATACATCCAAGAGAAGCGAAGGCGGCCTGCCGCGAGTACATCAAGGCCCGGTGCTCATTCAGGTTCCTGGTCTCTGAGGATGCAGCATGTGCTCGTGAGATGGAGAACAAGCTGAAGCATGTACTTCGCCCGATCTTGAATCCCTAGTTGAAAGCGCTGCAGTCCCGAGGGAGTGCCGGCGGCCACCCACCCGCTACAACTTCGACGTCTTCTGGGTCACGCCAACCGCCGCAAGCACACCGCACATGAGTGAGACCATCTCCATAAACAGTCAGGACTATTGGTTCAAGACCGTCGATATGCTCCAGAACAACTGGGCTTTGATCACCGAACAGACATGTGGGGGGGTGACCATCTTCTTCATCGGCGACACTTCAGGCGTCTTTGATCGATTGGCGTTCGACAACGCCGAGCTTGCCCTTCAGGGGTTAAGGGCCAATGGATTTGCGCGGCTCGCTGACGACCCGGATGCACAGTCCGTCCTGGCCCCCCCACAACCACCTTTCCAATCACGCCCTCATCCCAATGGCCCTATCTACTCCTCCGGAAGATTCTGGAAGTCATGACCACCCGAAGCTCGGCCAGGCATTGCCATCTTCAAGCGCCAGGACTTTCTGCCAGAACTCACGCCACCTGGAAAGGCACGCATGAACCACGATCTTTGTAGAGCCTGTGCTGACCGGGCCTTCGCCGAATGGCGGGGCTGGCCCAAGCGTGATTCGGTACCCGTAGTACCCCACCTTCTCGAAGGCGCGGGCCCGGAGTGCAACAGCACCAAAGCGCTCGCCCCACAGCACGTGGTTTACTTCAACTTCCACAGCGAGCACTCAGCAGGATTGCCGGACTACTACACGCTTGAGATCCACGACCCAGAGAGTCGACAGCACGGGTTCTTGCGGAAGTGGGGACGCTCCTGCGTGTTACGCCCCCGCTCCGCCACATCAGCGAGAATACCCCCCCCCAGAACCAGACGTGACCGTCACCCTTGTCAGTACACCCACGAAGGCATCCCCATGAGAACTTTGACCTGCGCCGGTAGCTCCGACGACGAATTAGAAGAGTACCGTCCCGCAACCGACACCGAGAGTTGGGAGTTGGCCACCTCCGGGGAGTGGTCACAGAGTCCGTATCACTCGGGCTGGATCGCTTACTATGTCCTGAGCGTATCGCCGGGAACTCGGGTCATGAAAGGGGTCGAGCGCAATGCGGAGCTCGATGGCGTAACCGAAGAGGACATCGCAGAGGGGCTGCTCAACGATGACCAGATCCAGGCGATGTGGGGAATGAGCTTGGAAGAGGCACAGAATCAAGTCTACGAGCAAATAGTCGCCGTACTGCTGGATGCCCCTGAAGCACTTTCAAGTAAGGATGTGGCAACGCACCTGTGTAGTGCCATTGAAGCGGATGGTGGGAAGGTCGTCGAGGTGCCTGACGGTGACGGGCTCCTCGAGTAATTGCCCACTCTCTGCGGAGAGCGGCAGCTCTCCAAGGAATCGATTTCTAACCCGCCCTACGCTACGGCTGCCGCAAAGGCCGCAAAGAGGTCCCCCGGTAGCTGACAATCAAGCTTCCAAACAATCGCCATCGGCTTCTCTCCTTCATGGCGCTGGTACTCCGCCGGCCCCAGAAACCAAAACGCTCGATCAGATTGATGGAGGCGTGCGAAGAGCATGACCTCGCTCCCTTGCTTGACGTGCTCTTGGTATCTTCGCCCAGTTGCACCATCCGCACGGGTCCTCGACTGGCTCTCCCAGTGAATCAGGTCCCGACTGATTGCATAGTCCTTGTAGCGGGTCGTGGGCGAGAAACCAGACCCCGTCTTGTTCAACGTGATCGCGAAAAGGTCGGCACGTTCACCTTCAACCCACTTGCATCCGTCTTGCCAAGGGGCCACGAACGCACCAGTCCCCACGCCAAATGCAGCAAATATCTCAAGCCGAGAGTACCTCGCGTGGACGCGAAGCGGATTGTCAGGACGCCCTGTCAGCGGATCCTGGATGTGCTCTATCTGCCCGCGGAGTAGTCCGAGCACCTCCAAGAGCTCCCTCCGAACCTGGGGATGCTCCCAAACAGTATTGACGCCAGTCTGCAGGTCATCGGTGTTGTCCACCACCATGGGCGCTATGAGCATCCTAGTCAGGCGCTGTTCCCGCACGGACATAGAGCCGACGCAAGGAGGCGATGAGGAGCTGAGCAACTTGGAGTAACCATTGCAGCGTACCTCATCGTTGATATGGAGCATCCGGCCGATTGAACGGCGAAGCTTGGCCTCGTGAGGGCCCGGAGCAAGAACTGCAACGTCAGCCGCCTCGCAAAGATCCGACCACCCCTTCTCTACGGAGTAGCAGTCCTGCAGCTCGAGGCCACTGTGTTCGAGGTAGTTTGCAAGAGTCGGCTCGTGGCCTGCTGCAACCAGCTGGCGAAGCTCAGAGGCCTTACGAGGCCAGTTAGAGGGAACCGAGTCGCGAATGCTTTTCAGCACGATCTTGGAGGCCACCGAGTCCAACTCCATGTGGCAGCCAGCAGGCAGGTATGGGAATCCCCCCTTGATGTGCTGTTCAAGTTCCTTCCTGGTACCGCCCAGCAGGGCCCGCATCTTTTGGTCGAATCTGAACTCCCGCCGGTGGAGTCCGACAAAGTCCAGCACCAGGCAATTTGTCTTTCCTTCAGACTTTCGCAGTCCTCGTCCAAGCTGCTGGAGGAACAACGTGGGGCTCTCTGTGGGCCTCAGCATGAGGAGCGCGTCCACAGTGGGCACGTCGACTCCTTCATTGAACAGGTCCACTGAGAATACGACGCGCAATTTCCCCTTCGCCAAGTCCGAAAGAGCTTCCTCGCGCTCGCTCCTTGGGCTCTTCCCCCAGATGGCCACCGAACGAATTCCGCTCTCCTCAAACTTCCTGGCCATGAAGCGAGCGTGTTCTACGCTCACGCAGAACCCAAGTACGCTCATCGTCTCGGGATCATCCGCACGATCGAGAAGCTCTTTCACGACTCTATGCGCCCACGCATCCGACCCAGTGTAAATATTGGTAAGCCCCGCGATGTCATATCCACGCCCGC
>CALEMP010000233.1 GCA_937910685.1 uncultured bacterium | reverse complement strand
CGCGGGGCAAAAGGCCCCGTTTCCTAGCCCGCCAAATGCCAAGGGAACCAGCCGAGCTTGCCGAACAACAGATCTGCACCCACCAAGAGGATGGACAGGATCGCACCCGCCGCAAAGACCGAAGCTCCGATCACCATGGTGTCGTCGCCCCCTTCCCGCTCGGCAGTTTCCCGCTCGGTTCCTTCCCGACCGTGGCTGTAGGATTTAACCACCAGCAACTTGATCACACCGCCCAAGAAAATCGCCATGGCCGCATCGAGCCCCACTAACATTCCGATGCCCAACCCAAACAGGGACGGCATCCACTTGGCAGTGGCCGGGGCCACGGTCAACCAGGCATAGAACATGCCTACCGCGCTGGCGATGGCAATTCCCCAACCAAGCTGGGGCGAGAATTCCACACCCCCGGCCATAGCCTCCGCCATGGCCGCCCAAACCTGGGCTCCGGGTGCCTTGAGAGAAGTCCCTTCCCCCACCCCCAAGCGTTCCACCAACACATTCAGCACGGGAATGGAAGCCAAGGCACCCATCAAAACCCCCGCGAACTGCACGGTGGTCTGGTGATGGTGATCTTGATCGAGCAAGTGCCCCGTACGCATGTCCTGCATCATGTCCACCGCCACCGAGGCAACTGTCGCGCCCACAACGGCCATACCCAAAAGCACCGCAGCGTCCCCGGCCACCATCCAAAAGAAGGCCGAGATCAAAACGATGGCCACCAGCCGCACGGGGTTGATGTCTGTATCACCGGTCACCCGCCCGTTGACCACGGAAAGAGGAATTGCGATGGCAATGGTCGCTAGGGTCGCGAACCAGGGCAGTCCAAAGACCAAGTGCCCCGCCAAAGCGGCTCCGGCGCTGCCCAGCACCAGCAAAATTCCGTGCACCGTTTTTTGGCTGGTGGGTTGCGTGTAACGGGTACGACCGGGATGAAACCCGGGGGGCTCATTCACCTTGACCCGGTACACATAGGAAAAAACAATCGCCGCAAAGGTCGGCAGGGTCAAGAGCGCAATGGCAATCCACTTGACCCAATCCCCCACGCCGCCCCAAGGGTGCGCCCCTCCGTCCGCGACCTCCAACATGGGCACAATCCAAAGGCTTGGCAGGAGCGCGCCAATGATCATCCCCAAACCAATGCGCGGGCCGACCACCATGCCGATGCCATAGAACAAAGGGTCCGAACCAATCGGCAGCACATCCATTCGCGCAAAGCCCAGCTTGACCTCGATGGTCTGCACGAGCGCCATCCAGGTATCCCCGACCTTGTTGAAAGCAATCTTGCCGGGGATCGTCAAAGCCGCTGCAATCAAACCCCAACGCTTGAGCAAGGTCACCGCCCGGTTGGGCTCCCCATCCGCACGGTCCTCCGTCACTGCCCGCTGAATCACAGCGCAGGCCGTGCCCGAAGGGAAGAAGTACTGGACCATCTGCTTGCGCACCAAGTTCCCCACCAAGGCGCCCAAAATACCCGCTGACGAAAACAAGAGCACCAGATGCCAAGGGTTCGGATTCCAGTCCTCGCGCACAATGTGAATGGCCGCATAGCTCGCCACCGCAAAGCCCACTCCGCCCCCGGCACTGACCATGGTCTGCCCCAGGTTCAACTGATAAATCGTCGGCTTCTTCTTCGACAAGACTCCCAACACCATCACCGCCGCCAAGACCGCCACGATGGACCCAGTATCGCCCCACCCGATCAGCAAGGTGGTGTAGATATTTGCCGCCGCAATCAATGCCGCAAGGGCGGCAAACACCACCCACTCCAGCAAGGTCAGGCGGGGCAGGAGAGTCGACGGGGGTAGGGGCTCTTGGGCGTCACGTAGGGGCGGAGGGGTCTTGGACATGGTCCTGTTTTAGCTTCTCGGGGATCCAGGATCACCCGTGGGCTGGAGATTGCCCGCCCAGGCCCCTGGGCCCGGCTGGACCCATGGGCCGGCTTACCCACGGGGGTCAGCCCTGGACAAGGAAGAGAGTCCAATGGGACCCAAGCAAAAGACGCAGAAACGCCCCCCATGGACCGATGAAAAGGGAACCCCCATGTGTCCCACCCTCCCCGACTCTGACCAGCCGATCCGCGCCCTGGTTCTCTCCAGCGTATACCCGAGCGCCCGGCAGCCCCGGCATGGGTTGTTTGTAGAGGAACGGATTCGGCATTTAGCAGAGCTGGCCCGGATACGGGTGGTGTCGCCGGTGGCTTGGCAGAAGAGTCTTGGGAACGGGTTCTGCACCCAAGAGGAACGCCAGGGGATTCAGATCCACCATCCGCGCTTTTGGTACCTGCCTCGTTTTCAGAAGGAATGGGATGGGGCCCTGATGGCCCGTTCCGTGCGCAGTACGGTCCAGCGCTTGGCCCAAGAAGAGCCCATCGATTTGATCGACGCTCACTTTGTGTGGCCCGAGGGTTTTGCGGCTCTGCGCTTGGGGCAAGAATTAGGAGTTCCTGTCTGCGTAACCCTGCGTGGAACTCTGGAGTGGCTTGCGGAGGATCCCGCGCGCAAGGACCAGATGGCTCAGGTGGTGCGCGAGGCGGACCAGTTGATCGCGGTGTCGGAACCCTTGGCCCAACGGGCGCTTGATTTGGGCGCGGATGCGAGCCGAGTCACCGTGGTCACCAACGGTGTGGATATAGAACGCTTTCAATTGAGGAGCAAGGAACAAGCACGGAAGAGCTTGGGCCTGAAGACCGATGCCCAGTGGGTCGTATCCGTGGGGCACCTTTCCGAGCGCAAGGGATTCCAGGATCTGATCGGCATCATGGGACACCTCTTGGCGACCCACCCGAATACCAACCTCTGCATCGTCGGGGGTGGCGGCGCCGAAGGGGACAACACCGAACAACTGAAGAGCCAGGCCCAAGAGGCCGGCGTGGCGCACAAGGTGCATTTCCTAGGACCGCGCAGCCCGGAAGATGTGGCCCGCGCCCTGGCGGCGGCGGACGTGTTCGCCCTGGCGAGCCGCTACGAGGGCTGCCCCAATGTGCTGCTCGAGGCTCTGGCCAGCGGACGGCCCGTGGTGGCCTCGAATGTGGGAGAAATCCCACGACTCGTGACCCAAGCCGGGGGACTGGTCTATGGCCAAGCAAACGACCGAGATGCCCTGCTGCGAGGCCTGAGAGAGGTTTTGAACACCGAATGGGATCCCCACGGGGTTCGCGCCAGCGTGGTGCAGCGGACCTGGCACAGGACTGCCCAAGAGGTGCTGGAGATTTGGTCTCGCGCCTTGCACCATGCCACAGCCAAAAAAGCTAAACCCGCCGCCACGACAACAACGAATACCCCATGAAACCCCGCTTGGTTGAACTTTTGCGCTGCCCCGGCTGCGGCGCGGCCCTGACCTGCTACTCCTTCGAAGAACGGCCGGATGCCGCCGGTCTAGCCCATGGGGGCGAACCCTATGGCACGGAAATCGAATCGGGACTGCTGGCCTGCCAAGGTTGCGACCTAGCCTTTCCGATCATCGAGGAAGTACCCCGGGTCATCCGCAACGCGTTCGAAGAGTACGCAGATTGGTTCAAAGAACAGTCGGCGCGGATCACCGCGATCGATGGCCTCGGTGCGGTCTCGCAAAAAATCGGCAGCGTGGATAGCACGCGATTCGACAAACGCTCCAACGAGTCCTTCAGCCTCCAGTGGGAAAAATACCAGTACGGGGATAAGACCTGGTTCAAGAGCGATTTGGACCAGCGCCGGGACGAGTTCTTGGATGCCGTGCAGCTTTCGGCCGATGAACTCAACGGCAAGCTTGTGCTCGACGCGGGCTGCGGCAATGGGCGCCTGACCGCATCGGTCACGCGCTACGGAGCCGAGGTCATCGGCATGGACCTTTCCCGCAGCGTGGTACGCGCCCACAAGATGCGTGATGAACACGCGGGAGAAAACGCGCCTCGCTTGCACTTCGTGCAGGGCAACGTGATGGAGCCGCCCTTTGCCCCAGAGACCTTTGATCACGAACATACCTCGGGCGTGTTGCACCACACCCCCAGCACGGAACGTTCCCTGGACAGTTTCTTGACCTTGGTCAAACCCGGCGGTCGGGTCTATGTGCAGCTTTACCGCACCCGGGAACCCTGGATCGGCATTCCCAACGCAATCATCCGCGCCTGCACCAGCCGCCTGCCCCTCAATCTGCTCTTCAACGTCCTGTACTTCCTGGCGCCCTTGCACCGCTGGCTGGTTCTGATTGTTGCGAAGTTACGGGGCGAAAGCTCCCCCATCGCAGACACCAGTCGCCGAGAACAAGCGATCAGTCTCTTCGACAACTACTCACCCCGCTACCAATACCGCTACACCCCCGCTCAGATGGAAAAGCTCTTCACCGAGCGCGGGCTCAAGAACGTGAGGGATGTGACCTTCGAAAACGAAGCCCGTCACATGGTTGCCTTCGTGGGTGATAAGTAACCCATGTGCGGCATCGCGGGGATTTACTTGGGCGACGGGGCCGGCCAGATCGACGCCGGACTGCTCGAGCGCATGACCCGGAGCATGCATCACCGGGGACCCAACGGGAGCGGCACCTGGAATGCGGGACGGTTTGGCCTCGGGCACCGGCGCTTGTCAATCCTGGACTTGACCGATGCTGGCGCCCAGCCCATGAGTGGCCTCGGTGAAAGCGTCTGGGTCAGCTTCAACGGGGAAATCTACAACTGGCGCAAGGTGCGCGCCGAGCTCCAGGCCAAGGGGCATACCTTCAAGAGCGAGTGCGACACTGAAATCCTAGCCGCCGGGTGGCGTGAGTGGGGCGAAGATCTGCCCAGCAAACTGCACGGCATGTTTGCGTTCGCCATCGTGGATCTGCAGCGCAAGAGTCTGTTCCTGGTGCGCGACCGCTTGGGGATTAAACCCCTCTATTGGGCCGAAGTCGGAGAGGACCTGCTCTTTGCCTCGGAAATCCGCGCCCTGCTCGAAGACCCGCGGCTGGTGCCCAGCCCGAACCCCGAGCGCGTGGATGCCTACTTGACCCTGGGATATGTGCCCGGAGAAGAAACGTTTTTCAAGGGCATCGATAAACTGCGGCCGGGTCACTCCATGCTGCTTGAAGATGGTCGTAGAAACATCCGGCGCTGGTATGACCCGAGCAAGATCGAACCCCTCGACCTGGATTACGGGGAAGCCAAAAAGCAACTGGAAGAGTTGCTCTTGGCCTCGATCGAAGAGCACCTGATGAGCGATGTGCCCCTGGGCTGTTTCTTGTCCGGAGGCGTGGACTCGTCTGGTTTGGTGGCCTACCTAACCCAAAAACTTGGCCAAAAAGTACAAACCTTCACCGTCGGCTATCCCGAAGACAAAAGCGAGCTCGGCCACGCCGCCCGGGTGGCAGAGTTGTTCGGTACCGAGCACCATGCCCTCGAGTTGACCCACGGGGATTTTTTCTTGGGAGTCGACCGCCAACTGGAGCACGCGGAGGAACCCCTCCTGGAAAGCGCCGCGGTGGCCCTCCTAGAGCTCTCCACCTTTGCCAGTTCCCGGGCAACGGTGCTGCTTTCAGGGGAGGGCGCAGACGAAGCCCTCGCGGGTTACCCCCTCTACGAGCGCAACCTCAAGCTCGACCAACTGCGGCGTATCTTCTTTCCCCTGCAAAACTCCGGCGTGCGTGCCCTCGCCCGCAAGGTCCTGCCCGGGGAACGCATGGCCAAGTACCTGGACTGGCTGGCTCAGCCCACCGCCGCCCGACACCAGGGAAACTCCTGCGACGTGACTCCCGCAGTGCGTCGCATGCTCTATGGTCCCGGTGGTGACGACGGCTCCTGGATCCGCGACCATTTTGCCCAGTTGTTCGCCAAGACCCAGGGCCAGGATCTGGTGGCCCGCATGCAAGCGGCCGACCTAGAGACCTGGCTTGTGGATGACCTCTTGCTGAAAGCCGACAAGATGACCATGGCCGCCTCCATCGAATTGCGCGTGCCGTTCCTCGACCATCGCCTGGTGGAATTCGGCCTAGCCCTGCCACGCTCGCACAAACTGCGCGGCAGCACCGGCAAGTTCATCCTCAAAGATCTGCTCAGCGATTGCGTCCCGAAAGATCTTTTGTTCCGCACCAAGCAGGGCTTCCCTGTTCCCATCTCCCAGTGGTTCCGAGAGGGCTTGTACAACCGGGTGGAGCGACTCCTCACCGACGAACGCACCACCGCCCGCGGCTACCTCGCCCCCGGCTATGTGCAAAATGCCCTCGAGCGACACAAGTCCGGCAAAGAGGATCTGGGTCGACGCCTCTTTTCCCTGGTGGTCCTCGAACTCTGGCACCGCCGCTGGGTCGAAGGGGAAAGCAACCCCGCCGCTGCCCTCGGGGAGTGACTCCCCCAGTCGCCCCTACTGGATCCGCCAGCCGCGCTTGGCCAGGCGGTCGAGGGCATGGCGGTATTCCCGCTCGATGCCGTCCACCAGGCCCCCTTCGCCCCGGGCGGCGGCGGGCAGAAGGTTCCAGGTGTAGGTTTCCAATTCCAAGTGCAACTCTCCCGCGGGCCAGGAATCAGGGTGGTCGAGGGCCGCGTCCAGGATCCCCTCCAATTCTGCGCGGGTGGTGGTGAGGCCTTGCATCTCCACTAGATTCACCGGCACATGGAAGTGGCAACGCCACTCGTCGCAGGCGAGCCAGGCGTCCAGGTCCAAAGGCAGCTCATTCAGATCGGAGGCGCGTTCGTGCCCCCCGCCGTTGGCGCGCCTTCCGGTGACTTGGTGCAAGTAGCAGGGCTCATCCAAACCCAAGAATGCATTCCGCGCGTCTTCGTGATCAGCCGGCTCGCGCAGTACCAGGGCACTGGACAGTTGCACCTTGGAAGCGGCTCCCCCGAGATTGGCGTTCCGCCAAGCATGGGAAGGCACCTCGAATTCCACCGCCGCATGACAGGTGTCCAGGCAAGTGGAAAGCATCTCGCCAGCCACCTCTTCCGCGTGCCCGGCGTCGAGGCCCTGGTCCTCGCGCAAAGCCCGTGCGGCTCTCATGCGCGCCACGACCAGGAACTCCGCCAACTCCGCCGAGTCCCCCGCCGACGCCCGGGGCTCGGCCTCCAAACCCAAGGACAACCGCGGGCCGCTTTCTCCTGCCTGCAAGGCCCAAAGCCCTGACGCGGCCTGGGCCAAACCCCGGCTGTAAGCGTGCAAGGTCGCCGGTCCCTCACTCCAGGCTCCGTAGCCACCCGGGTGCGTACTCACCGAAACCCGCGCGGGTACCTGCACCGCATCCTGGGCCGAAGCCAGGGCCAGTCGACGGGCGACACCCGCCACATCAAGGGTGAACTCCAAGCGCCGTGGATCATCCCAGGCGGGGGCATACACGTCAGCCTTCAGTCCTTCCGTGTGGAAATTCCCGAAGGGGAACGAGTTCGCGGTAAAGGGCACCAGGCTGTTCTCCCCCAGCAAGCCTGCCAAGGAATCAAAAGCATCGGAGTCCCTGGCCAAGATCCGCGCCACCGAGGCCGGAAGATAAAGCCCCACACCAAAAACGGATCCCGGGGCCAATCGCTCCCGCAGGGGCAGGGTGATCTCGCGGATGCCCTGAAGGATCGCGGCAAGATCCTCCCCCGGATGGAGATTCAGACAGTAGCCCAACCAAACCGAGCGGTCGGGAAAGTCCGGGTGCTTGAGGCGCACTATTGAGCGCTCGCCACCAAAATGCCTTCATCGATCAACAGCACAGGAATGCCATCACGAATCGGATAGATCAGGGTGCCGTCTTCGCGCAAGAGCCCCGCTTCGAGGACTTCGGTCACGGGCTCGCCGCCGACGTTTTCCACGCCTCCCCCCTCGATGGATCCATTCAGGCTGCCCAGCACGGCGTCGCCGGCTTCAGTCAGGGGCTGATGGGTTTTAGGGCAAGCCAAAATCTTGAGCAACTCGGGGTCTACGGGGCACATGAGCCCACTATGGCGTTTTTTGGGCCCCGAGCCAAGGGATGGGCTGGACGAAGCCCCCGCTTGGAAGAGAAACTGGGCCCGTGCTGCGATTTCTACTCCCCATAGCCCTCTGCGCCTCGATCCCCCTGGCCCCCGGCAAGGACGCGCAAACCCCTCCGACCCAAGACCCCCTCGACGGAACAACTCCAGCCGAGTCCACGCCCCAGCCCTCTAGCCTCACCCTAGACCTGCCCCCCAGCGCCGCCGCACGGGCCTGGTCCCTGGTGGGCCCCGGGACCATCCCGGAACCCCTGCCCGAGGATTGGTCCGCCCAGCTGGCCTCGGACCCCTGGGCTAGGCCCGAGACCTTCACCCTCTGGGCCAATTCCCTACGGGCGGCCAAGTCCCCCGGCCCCAAGGCAGCCCCGGCCCGCGCCCTGCTCGCATTCCTGGCCGCCGCCCACCAAAGACCCCAAGGCGCATGGAATCATGTGGCTGGATTGGCCGAGACCCCGGAGTGGGTTGCCGCCCTTGTGCCGCGGCTGCTCCCCGGTGTGCCCCTTGAGACCAAGATCCAAGCCGGTGGAGTGCCCGCACCCCTGATCCGTGGCGTGCGGCTCAACCCCATCGCTCCCCCGCGGGATCCCGCCATCCCCGCTTGGGCAGCGGCTCCGCGCAAGGCACTGGCCAAGAACTTGCGCGTGGAAGACTCCCTCATCGATCTCGAAATCGACATCAGCGGCGGAGGGATCGAACTGTTGCTCACCCTGGGCTCGGGACCAAGCACCGCCGTCACCTGCAGCACCCCCTTCATGCCCGGCTTCCGGATCAACAGCGAGTACCTGGACTTTGAGCGCCAAGAACCCATGGGATCGTGGCACCTCTTGGTTCTCACCCCCGATGACGAAGAACCACGCAGCCTTTACTCGCGCGTGCGCAAGGACGAGCTCATGTTGCCCACGGCGCCAGGGGCCCAGGTGAGCCTCAGCCACAGCATGAGAACCATGGGCATGGTCCTGCTGCTGGACAAGGAACCCAGCCCACGCATGATCGCCGCGGGCGCGGCCTTCTCCGACCTCTTAGGAGTACCCGTAACCCTAGGCCAAGGGCAGCTCGTCCCCCACGACGGGCGCAAGCGCATCGATCTGGTGGATCCCGCCCGCCGTGAAGCCTTGCTGCGCGCCCTCTGCAATTCCATCGAGGAACGGGTCCTGCACCCCTGAATTCCCCGAGAACCTTCCCCCGGTGCTGACCGACCCAGATCCAATTGCGTACCCTCTGTGCGCGCAAATTTCAGCGACCCGCGCAGACTCAAATCCCATGTATACCGAACACCGACAACGATTCCTGGACGAGCTCCAGAAACACGGCGCCTGCGCCCTGATCCCCACCAACCCCACCCGCACCCGCAGCGCCGACACGGAATTCCGATTCCGTCCTGGCAGCGACTTTTGGTACCTGACCGGTTTCGCCGAGCCCGAGTCCTGGTTGCTTTTGTTGCCCGCGGACGAGGGCAAGGATCAACCGAGCCGCAGCATCTTGTTCCTACGTAAAAAGGACAAGGCCATGGAAATCTGGAATGGGCTGCGCCTTGGAATCGATGCGGCGCCCGAGCACCTCTCCATTGACGAGGCCTATGATGTGGAGGACCTTTGGAATTGCCTACCCGACCTGCTCGAAGGTTACGAGCGTTTGGTCTTCGCCACGGGGCTTTGCAGCGAGAACGACTCGGCGGTACTCGAAACCCTCAGCGGGCTACGGGCCCGTGTGCGCGGCGGCGTTCAAGCCCCGGTCCAGATCCTCGACCCAGGTCCCATCCTGCACGAGCTGCGCCTCATCAAGGGCAAGGGCGAGATCGAAGTGATGCGCAAAGCTGCCGCAATCACCGACGAGGCCCACCGAAAGGTGATGTCCGTCTCTAGCCCGGGCACCAACGAGTGCGAACTCGACGCGCTCTTGGACTACACCTTCCGCGCCCGCGGAGGCACGGGTGCTTCCTATGGCAACATCGTCGCCGGTGGAACCAACGCTTGCATCCTGCACTACGTTGAAAACAACGCCCCCCTTCAGGATGGGGATATTTGCCTGGTGGACGCGGGGGCCGAGTTCGACTTCTATGCCTCCGACGTGACGCGCTCATTCCCGGTCAACGGCAAGTTCAGCGAAGCCCAGGCCAAGGTCTACTCCGTAGTGCTCGAAGCCCAATTGGCCGCCATCGCCCAATGCCAACCGGGGAACACATTCCTTTCCGTGCATGAGGTTGCCCTAGGTGTCTTAGTGCGCGGCCTCATCGAGCTGGGCCTTTGCACAGGCAGCCCCGAAGAGGTCATCGAGAACGAGTCCTACCGGGATTACTACATGCACAGAACGGGCCACTGGATGGGCCTCGACGTGCACGACTGCGGCAGCTACTACCAAGGCGAGGCTTCGCGCCCCCTGGCAGCGGGCATGGTTCTTACCGTGGAACCGGGTCTCTACATTGCCCACGACGCGGAAGGTGCGCCCGAGGCCTTGCGCGGCATCGGTATCCGCATCGAAGACGACATCCTGATCACCGCCGACGGCCATGAAAACCTGAGCGCGAAGATCCCCAAGTCGATTCCAGAAGTGGAAGCCGCATGCGCCGTGGCCAACAGCGGTCACTAGGGTTGAGGCCCGCCCCATGTGATTCATGGAGAAGCCCTGCGAATAGAACGGTCTTCAAAGAGAAACTATGATGGGACAATTAACCGCGCTGTTGCCGATTCTAGTCATCTTCCTTACTTCGGCCGCAAGCGATACAGGGGGGCATTCACGACTAGATGATCTGCCTGAAGAGCTTCGAGACGCTGAGGTAACTTTTGCTGAACTTTGTGCGTCTTGTCATGGCGCCGCAGGAGAGGGAAAGGGGACCGCGGTCCTAGATCGCCCCGCTCGAAGCTTTAAAGATGGCGGCTTCTCTTTTGGCAACACCAAGGAGGCGCTCTTTCGAACGCTGAAGAGCGGCATCCCGGGGACGCCGATGCCCGCCTTTGGCGGGCAGGTCTCTGATGATCGCCTGCGTGAGCTCGCGTGCCTCGTTCAGTTCTTCGGACCGGGTGGTGAACCTGAGCCGCCGCGAGGAACAGAGCTCGTCGTTGGTGAGCGCCCGCTCATCGTCCGAGGGATACTTCCCCCGCTAGAAGGGGATATTATTTGGACCGCCCAAGGGCTGCTCATCGGAGATCCCAGCGGGATGAGTTTTGAATATTCACTCGATGACGTCTCCTTGCTGAGCGTCCGCTTCGGTGGCTTCGTGAATCGTAATGACGGGGAGGGGCGCCGCGAGAGCTCGCTGCAGCCCTTGGGTAAGGAGATCTACTTGCCGCGTGGTCACAACCGTGGGTGGGGACCAGATTGGTTCCCTCGCGAATGGTCGCCGGCTTGGAAAATCTATGGTAACCCGACCTGCAGGACACGCCTCCTCAAGACCTCGATAGCAGGTGGGAAGGCAAAGATCAAGTACTACATCAGGGACGGGGGAGTCCTCAAGACGAATTCATCACCGAAGGCTTCCTTTGTCGCGACATGCATCGAGTCGCCACGCATGATCTCGACAAGCCGCGGGAGCGGATACGTGGTCTCTTATGAGGTCAGCACTTTAGATAACGGTCTCGCAATCTTGACGTTCTCTCCCTTTCCGAACCCTAGCAGTCAGAGTTGGACCCTGCTCGGCTACGGAGATCGCGCCACTGGGGAGCTGGCGACGGGGCATGTGCGTTGTCATCGTCCGCTAAAGGACCCTGGCAATGAGCTGAGGATGTTCAGCCTCCCCTCTAGGGGCATCTCGTATGCAAACGATGTCTTTTCAGTCCTGATGTACGCAAGGGAGTCGATCAAGTTCGAAATCGGAGTAGTCTTCCTCACAGAGTGGTCAGATGAGAACGCTAAGCAAGTTTTGAGAGAGGTTCGCGGCAATGATGATTGATTTCTCAATGACCGCCGCAGCCTTGAGCCCCGCCCCCAAGCCCCCCAATGAATCCGGCCCGTCCGTGAGGACAGGCCGGTTCAGGGGGCCATGGATGGTGAGCGCGCCAGGTCTCGAACCTGGGACCTACTGGTTAAAAGCCAGTTGCTCTACCGACTGAGCTACGCGCCCACCCATGGTCTGTCGCCGGTCTGCTGGACTTGTGCCCGTCAAACTTTTGACTTGTTGGCGCAGAGTCTAGATGGGAAAGGGGCCCGAGGCAAGCGCGGCTTCTGGGAATGCAAAAACCGTGACCTGCGGGTCGGGGTGCCCGGCTTGATCACCCGTGGACCGGGTGCCTCAGGAAGCCGAGCCTCGGGGCCTCCCTAGACCTCCAAGATCTCCTTGGACTTCTTGTCGAAGACGTCCGAAAGGAGCTTTTCGTACTCCTTGAGCAGGCTCTGTACATCGTCGTGAAGGTCGTGGCACACGTCCTCGGTGATGTCCTTGGCCTTCAACTGGTTGTCCGTCTCCTTATTGGCCTCCCGGCGCAGGTTGCGCAGGGTGATGCGGCCCTCCTCGCAGATTTCCTTGGCCTTGGCCACGTACTTGTTGCGCTGGTCTCCGGAAAGGGGAGGCAGGTTGAGGATAATCACCTTGCCGTCGTTGCTGGGAGATATGCCCAGGTCGGACTTTTGCAGGGCCTTCTCGATGTCCTTGATGGCGCTCATGTCAAAGGGCTTGATCACCAGGGTGCGCGGCTCGGGCACGGAAACCTGGGCCACCTGGGAAAGGGGCGTGGGCGTGCCGTAGTAGTCGACCCGGATGTTATCCACCAGGGTCGAGGAAGCCCGCGAGGTGCGGATTCCGCGCAATTGGTCAGTTGTGTGGGCTAGGGCCTTTTTCATGCGCTCGCGCGCGCTCTTCATGGTGTCTTGGGTCATGCTTCGCTCCGGATTGTGGTGCCCAGGTCTTCGCCACGTACAACGCGTTCGAGGTTACCTACCTCGAAAGCGTCAAAGATCACCACGGGCACATGGTTCTCTTGGCAGAGGGTGATTGCGGTACGGTCCATCACGCGCAGGTTGCGCTGCAGAACCTCATCATAGGAGAGGCTCTTGTAACGCTTGGCCGTGGAATCCTCTTTCGGATCCGCGCTGTAAACCCCGTCGACCTTCGTGGCCTTGAGCAAAACCTCGCACTCGAGTTCTGATGCGCGTAGGGCGGCGGCGGTGTCCGTGGTGAAAAATGGGTTGCCGGTTCCTGCAGCAAGGATCACAACGCGTCCCTTGGACAGGTGGGCTTCGGCCCGGCGGCGCACAAACCCCTCGGCCACGGCGCTGATTTCGAGGGCGGTCATCACCCTAGTTTCCACACCCGCCTGTTCGATGGCGTCGGAGAGGGCGAGGGCATTGATCACCGTGCCCAGCATGCCCATGTAGTCCGCGTTGGCGCGGTGGCCGCCCAGGCGCGAGAACTCGGCCCCACGCAGGAGGTTTCCCCCACCACAAACAATGGCCACTTGAACTCCCAAACCTGTCACGCGAACGATTTGACGGGCCAGGGACTGGACGGATTCCGGGTCAATTCCATGACCGGCCTCGGGATCACCCAGCGCTTCGCCGGACAGCTTGAGCAGAATGCGCTTGTACATCTCCATGGGGTGCCTTGCGGCGGGTAGCTAGGGTGCCTTGCGGCGGGAAGTCAAAGGCCTCTCGGCAGGGACAGGATAGCGACAAGAGAGATGCTCACACCAGCATTGCTTGAGATTGACGGACAGATCGCACTCTAGGGCAAGCGATAGCAGGCGTAGCCCTGCAAGGACCAGGAAGCGCCCAAGAGGCGCTCCATCTCTGCCTGCACGGTGGTCCCTGCATCCCAGGCCCAGGGCCGATCGGTGACCGAGATGGGATCAAAGACGTCTTCAATCCCATTCTCACCAAGCTGAACCTCCCACGCCCGCTCATCGCGGATTTGTACGGCCAATTGTGTCAGAGCCATGGGCGCGCGAGCCGCTTTGCCCCCGGAACGTGCGGCCAGCAAGACTCCATCGCCGTTAGGAGCTCGCCAGGGATGCACCCAGCCCTCCTCCACTTCCAAACGCACGAGGCCGCGAACCGCAATACAAGTTTCCAATTGCTCGGCGCAACGGCGCTGGACGTGATCCACGCTGGGGCCGCCGGCAATCCAATCCTGTTGGGCCAGGGTCTGCACATCCTTGGGTGCCCGCAGCAAAATATGCTCCGCGAGGGTCCGCACATAGTCCCCAAAGGTCGAGGAAGCCGCCGCCTGGGAACTTGTGCAAGTCACCAAGACCATGGCCGCGCTCAGTCCATCCTCAGCAGAGGAGAACTCTATGTGCCCAAAGGGCTTGGGGGCTGGACGATGGGAGGGCAAGGCTCCAGCCTAGCGCGGGGGCCTTGAGAAAGGGGACTTTTCAAGCGGAGGGACCAAGCAGGTACCCCCAGGGGGGCGCGGAGCGGTTTCCGGAGCCCTAAACCAAGAGCACCCCGTCCGGGGACGGGGTGCTCTGGATGACAGATCAAAGAGATCTGCTCGCTGCTTGGGACTCAGGCGCCCACTTCGAATCGGGTGAAGCCGGTCAACTTAGTGCCGTCCCCCATGCTTGCCTCAAGGACTTTCTGGACGCTTTGCTTGTCGTCCTTGACCCAGGATTGCTCGGTGACGACCTGGCCGGCGAAGAATTTCTCCAAGCGCCCCACCATGATCTTCTCCTGGATTTCAGCGGGCTTGCCGCTGAGCTCTTCCATGATGATCGCCTTTTCGCGCTCTACCAAGGACTCGTCAATCTCGGAACGATCGAGAGCGCCCGGGTTGAAGACCACGATGTGCATGCACAAATCGCGCAGCACGTCCATGTCGGGTTTGTCGGTGCTTACCTGCACGATCGCGCCCTTCTTGTTGTCGTGGTGCACGTAAGCCTGAACGGCTCCGCCGGAAGTGCTGTAGGAGCAAACCGAAGCGATCTGGATGTTTTCACCCAGCTTGCCCACCAAAGCCTTGAGGGCCGTGTCCACGGTGCCGTCCCCTTTCCAGGGTTGGCCCAAGCACTCTTCCAAGTCCTTGGGATTATGCTCGAGCACATGGTTGGCCAAGTCCCCAAGGAACTCTTCAAAGTTCGGAGTCTTGGCAACGAAGTCAGTCTCGCAAGAGATCGCGATCATTGCGCCGCTCTGCTTGTCATCCGAAAGGGTGGACCACACACGGCCTTCGCCGGTGCTGCGCCCAGCCTTCTTGGCTGCGGTTTTCAAACCGGATTTACGCAGCTCATCGAAGGCTGCATCCAGGTCGCCGGAAGTTGCTTCGAGTGCTTTCTTGCACTCCATCATTCCAGCGCCGGATTTTTCGCGCAGATTGCGCACGAGGGATGCGGTGATATTGGACATCGCTTGCTCTATTTTCGAAGGGATCGGGGATTCGTGAAGACCGCTCAGCTCGCGTTGGAGCTGTCGGGGGTGGGATTTTGGGGAGCCTCGGCCGGGGCCGGGGCGTCGGTCGCAGCCGGGGCTGCCTCAGGAGCGGTCGCCTCAGGAGCGGGTGCATCCCCTTCCTTGCGGGTGGGCATGGGACGGGAAGGACGGGTGGGACGGGGTTCGTTACCCGTTCCATCAGCAGCGGGAGCGGGCTCCGGCTCCTCATCGTTGTGCTCGGCAGAGACCGTCGACTTCATTTGCTCTTCGTTCTGCTGCGCGCCGCCTTCAACGGCAGCGGCCAGTTGATTCACCAACAAGCGCACGCTCTTCAAAGCGTCGTCGTTGCCGGGGATCACGATATCCACATCCTGCGGGTCGCAATCCGTATCGAGGATACCGATGACTGCCACGCCCATCTTGCGCGCTTCGCGCACGGCGTTGGCTTCACGGGAGGGGTCAACCACGATCATCACCGCGGGGACGCTCTTCATATCGCGAATACCGCCAAGGTTACGGGTGATCTTGCGCTGCTCGCGCGCCATGAAGGAGAGCTCCTTCTTGTTGAGCTTTTGGTCTGCGATCGCCTTCTCGTCAATGGCCTCGAGTTGCTCGAGACGCTTGAGTCGGGAACGGATCACCGAAAAATTCGTCAGGGTGCCGCCGATCCAGCGCTCGGTCACAACGGGCATACCCGTGCGCTCGCCAGCTTCGATGACTACGCCTTTGACCTGGCGCTTGGTGCCAACCCAAAGAACCACTTTGCCTTCAGAGGCAACTTGGAAAAGCAGGTTTTGCGCGCGAATGATGCCCCGCAGGGTTTCGCGCAAATCGATCACGTGGACCGCCCCATTCTTACTATGAATGTAAGGCTTCATGCGCGGGTTCCAGCGGGATGCGCGGCAGCCGTAGTGCACGCCGGCGTCGATCAGGGACTGAACGGAGGGAATCTCCATGGAGGTCTTATTACTTGGGTCTGTGGTTGAAATGGATGGCGCACTGCGTCATTGCAGATTGCCGTGCACCAGTCGTTCGGACCCGGCCCCACCCTTCCGCGCAATCGATCCAAAGACCATCTGCGCGAGCGCCCCTTCCCTGATCCGCTGAAGGATCTCGAGGGGGGCCTCGAAGGATGCAGCGGAACGTTCTCCCGGCGCATGAAGCGGAAAAGTGTAGAGATGGAAAGGGCAAGCGTCCACGAACATCTTTGGGATCCCAGGGGATTTGGGATTTTCCCGGGAGCCCGCCACCCCCACCTGGGGCTGGCGAGATCGGGTGGTCTGTCAGTGGAGCCACGAGATCAGCCCAGAATTCAGGGAACGGGCCCGGCCCGTGAGCTCCCCGATCCCTGACGCATAATTCCGCCAACGGAGCACAATCATGCACTCTTGCCGCATTTTGGCCCCAAAACACTCCAATAGTGGCCCAAACCGAGCACAATTTGAGCCTAGGGAAAGGGCCAGGGACCGGTCTGCCACAGGCTCTGGCTAGTAGGAGTATCCTAGGGTGCACCAGCAGCCCTCAAACCCGCCTTCCCAGCCACAAGCCCGGTTCAACCGTGGTGGGGCCTATTCATGTCCAGCAATCTATGCATTCTGATCAGCGACCATCGGGGCGAAGGCCTCGGGGAAGCGCTGAAGGGTTTGCTCGGGGCGGGCATGGACATCCACGAGGCCAGCAACCTCAAAGGCAGCCGAGAGCACATGGCTCGCTTTCGCCCCCAGGTGGTCATCCTCGATCCCCTCGCCAGCGGCGGGACAAAAGAAATCGAGACCATTTGGTCCGTGGCGGATTCCCATGCACCAGCCCTGTTGTTGGTCACCGATCCCAGCCGGGTGGACGCCGCCGCAACTGCCCAAGCCAGCCTGCGCGACATCCCCATGGATCTGATTCGAAGGGACGCAAGCCTCGATGAATTCCGCGTGCGCGTGGGCGCCTTGGCGAGCCGCTATACGGGCGAATCTGAACTCGAGGAATTGCGCTACCAGGCCTCCCATGATGATCGCACGGGCCTCTTGCGGCCGGTCCCCTTTACCGATCGCCTTGAAGAGCACTTTTCAGCGGCCGCCCGCCACAAATTGCCCCTAGCCTTGATCCTGATGGACTTGGATCGCTTCGGTCAAATCAACAAGCAATACGATCACACCGTGGGCGATCGGGTGATCGAGGGAGTGGGCAAATTAGTGCGCCTCAATCTGCGCACCGAGGACATCGGCGGACGCTTGGGGGGCGATGAATTTGGGTTGCTGCTGCCCTATACAACGGCATTGGACGCGGCGCGCGTGGTACGCCGAGTGCGCGACCGAATGCGCAGTCTGATCACCCCCGTGGAGCAGGGCGACCCGGTGGTGGTTACGGCCAGTTTGGGCTTTGAGTCCTTCGATGGAGCAGACCTCAAAAGTGCCGATGAAATGCGTTTAAGGGCGGAAAAAGCCCTACGCGCGGCCAAAATAGCCCAGGGGGACCAGGGGATTTACTTCCGCAGTCTCGGGCAAGATCTGCACCGGGCCTAGGGTCTTCGACCTGCCCGATTGGACCTCCCAAGGGGCTTATTCCTTGAGCAAGATGGGTCGCAACCAATCCGCTCGATCCAGCACCCAGTCATCGAGAGGATCCACCTCAAGCACCAATTCCTTGGCACCCACCAAATCCACCGGGGGCACCACCAATGCGGGGCTACCCACCCGCACCTCGCCGCTCTCATAGCGCAGCTCCCCATCCACCAGCACCCGAAAGCGCACGGTTCCCCCACGGCTTCCCCGTCCGGCGGAATCGTCCACTCCAATGCGGGTGCGCAGGCGATTCCACTCACCCGCAAGGTTCCAAGTAATGCGGCTCGGGGCGTGCACCCCAAGTCCCAGGTGAAACAAGCGCCCGCCAACCTGCAAGGGTCCGCCCCCCACTGCCTGATTCGCACGCATGGGCCAGGACTGGCCAATCACCTCTTCCGTATCAAAGGGGTTGAGCGGTCCCAGGTCCGTGGGTTTTAGGTTGGACAAAAATCCATAGGATGAATCCTGCACCGCCAACTCCGCCACATCCTGGGGGAGCAATAGAAACTCATCGGTCCCCAAGCGCAGGCTCAAACCGGCCTCTGTGATCCCGAGCAGTTGCGCATTGAAGGCGCCCCCCGTGCGGGTGGTGATGCTGGCCTCCACGACGCCTGGGGTCGGGGATGATTCTTCTGGGGCGGAGAGGGCTTCGATGTAGAGGGCTGCCACCTCCTTCCAGGGGTGCAGCCGTTCTCCCAAGGGGCCTTCGAAGAGAAGTCCCTCGGAGGAAAAACCCACAGTCAAGCCGTCCAAGCGATCCAGGCCGCGGCCTCGCACCAGATAAAGCCGGTCCCCCTCTTCGGGGGCCACGGGTAACCCGTCCTGGCCACTGAGGGCCTCGGGCAACTGGAAGCTGCTGATTTGATCAATGCCCAGGGAACACCGGCTGCCCCCGGGAAGGGCCAACTCCAATTGTTCAGCGGTACCGCCGGCCAGGAAGCCGGACAGGCTTCCCCCACCCACGAATTGCAGGCGCAGGGGGTGCCCCGGCACAAGGGGCTGTTCGGGCGTGCTCTTGGCCCCGGGTAAATCCACGAAGCGGACGAATACCGCTCCCTTCTCACGAGGATCGGACAATTCAAGCCCCTGGAGAGGGAGGCGCTGAATCACTCCGGCTGCGGATTCCAGCTCCACCTTGGGTGTGGAGTCAGCTTGGGAGGGGCCGGCCCCACCAGGGCCGAGCAGGGTCATCAGGAGAAAAAGAGTCCACATGGCAACCAGGGTACCCAATGGAGATTGCCAGGCAACGATCCAACCCCCCAGCACCCGGGGCTTTGACCCCGGGATGGGCCTTGGAAGCATCCTCCAGAGCTCCCTCCATGGACAGCTAAGGGCTGCTGCCAAAAGGGCAGACCCACCCCTCCGACTTAGGGCGTTCTGCCGATTCGGCAGAGGGCAATCGGGGCCCGCCAGATGTAACCCCTTGCTGATAAATGGCTTACGCCCACCGGCCAGTTCGGCACCCTTATTGCACTAACCCCAGCCACCATTCACCCCCCGCCCCGTCAATCTTGACCCGCGGAGGGCTATCTCCGTTCCCCCCCCCCACCCCCAGCCCAAGAGCACACACACATGGCTAAGCAGATGATCTT